>JAKABX010000073.1 GCA_021796545.1 Actinomycetes bacterium | reverse complement strand
GAGACGGCGGGAAGGAGCGAAGTGGGGGACACGATGGCGCGCCCGGACGGCGGTCCGGCCCAGCTGCACTACCGCGCCGGGACGCTGGCGACCGAGACGTTCGCCCTCGAGCTCACCCCCGCAAGGGCGGGTTGGTCCTACAGCTCGCTGCGCATCGTCGACCTCGCCCCGGGCGCCAGCGCCGAGCTCTTGACCGGCGGTGAGGAGTGGCTCGTCCTCTCGCTCACGGGCGCGGCGGAGGTCACCTGCGGGGACGAGCGGGCCACGCTGCGGGGACGGCGCGACGTCTTCTCGGGTCCGAGCGATTTCTGCTACCTGCCGCCGTTGTCCCCCGTGCGCGTCGCGAGCCCGGGTGGGGGCCGTTTCGCACTCGCCGGCGCGCAAGCGGACCGGGGTGTGCGCTTCGCCTACCGGGAGGCCGCCTCCGTGGCCGTCGAGCTGCGCGGCGCGGGGGCGTGCTCGCGCCGCGTCGTCAACTACGCCATGGGCGACACCTTTCCCGCGCAGCGCCTGCTGTGCTGCGAGGTCGTGACGCCGTCCGGTAACTGGTCGTCGTTCCCGCCGCACAAGCACGACGAGCACCGCGACGGCGAGAGCGTACTCGAGGAGATCTACTACTTCGAGGTGGCGGCCGATCCCTCGGGCCGTCGCGGCGTCGCGTACCAGCGGCTGTACGGGACGAGCGACCGCCCGATCGACCTGTTGGCCGAGGTGGGCCATGGTGACGTCGTCGTCATCCCCCACGGCTACCACGGTCCCTCGATGGCGCTGCCGGGATACGACCTGTACTACCTGAACGTGATGGCGGGCCCGGGTGAACGCCGGTGGTCGGCCAGCGATGATCCCGCCTACCACTGGGTCCGGGAGAGCTGGGCCACCGAGTCGATCGACGCGCGCCTTATCGACGGCGCGGGAGAGGGGTCCTGATGACCGTCCGCCGCACCGTCGCCCAGGCGCTCATCGCCTTCCTCGCCGCGCAGCGCAGCGAGCGCGACGGCGAGGTGCACCGTCTCGTCGAGGGGTGCTTCGGCATCTTCGGTCACGGCAACGTCGCGGGCATCGGCCAGGCGTTGTACGAGGCCGAGGTCGCGCAGCCCGGTTTGCTCCCCTACCACCAGGCGCGCAACGAGCAGGCGATGGTGCACACCGCGGCCGCCTTCGCGCGCATGCGCAACCGGCTGTCGACGTTCGCCTGCACGTCCTCGATCGGGCCGGGCGCGACCAACATGATCACCGGCGCGGCGCTCGCGACCATCAACCGCCTTCCGGTTCTGCTCCTCCCCGGCGACGTGTTCGCGACGCGCCCCGCCGACCCGGTGCTCCAGCAGCTCGAGCACCCGATGGACCGTGACGTGTCGGTCAACGACGCCTTCCGTCCCGTGTCGCGCTTTTTCGACCGTGTCCAGCGCCCCGAGCAGCTCCCCGACGCGCTGCTCGGGGCGATGCGCGTGCTCAGCGACCCCGCCGAGACGGGTGCCGTGACGGTCGCGCTCTGCCAGGACGTCCAGACCGAAGCCTTCGACTGGCCCGACGAGCTCTTCGCGGAGCGCGTCTGGCACATCGACCGCCCGCCCGCCGATCCCGCGGCGATCGCGCGTGCGGCCGAACTCCTGCGCGGCGCGCGCCAGCCGCTCATCGTCGCCGGGGGTGGCGTCATCTACGCCGGAGCGACGGCCGAGCTCGCGGCGCTGGCCGAGGCGACGGGCATCCCGGTTGCCGAGACGCAGGCGGGAAAGGGCTCCGTGCGCTACGACCACCCCGGTGCGCTCGGTGCGATCGGTGCCACGGGCAGCGCGGCCGCGAACACGATCGCACGTGACGCTGACGTGGTGCTCGGGATCGGAACCCGCTGGAGTGACTTCACCACCGCGTCCCGCAGTGTCTTTGCGCACCCCGACGTCGCGTTCATCTCCGTGAACATCGCCCGGCTCGATGCCGCGAAGCACCACGGCGTCGCCGTCGTCGGCGACGCGCGCGTGGTCTGCACCCAGCTCGCCGAGGCCCTCGCGGGCTACCAGGTGGCACCCGAGGCACGCGCCCACGTCCGGCGGCTCGCCGCGGCCTGGGAGGAGCGGGTCGAGGAGGCCTACAAGACGCGCAACAGCCCCTTGCCGGCCCAGAGCGAGGTGATCGGTTCCCTCAACGCCGCCTGCGGGGAGCGCGGCGTCATCGTCTGCGCGGCGGGTTCCGCGCCCGGGGAGCTGCACAAGCTGTGGCGGACCCGCGATCCGAAGGGCTACCACGTCGAGTACGGGTACTCGTGCATGGGGTATGAGATCGCCGGCGGGCTCGGCGTGAAGCTCGCGGCACCCGAGCGCGACGTGTTCGTGCTGGTCGGCGACGGCTCGTACCTCATGCTCGCCCAAGAGCTCGTGACCGCCGTCCAGGAGGGCGTCAAGATCACCGTGGTGCTCGTCGACAACCACGGCTTCGCCTCGATCGGGGCGCTGACCGAGACCGTCGGCGTGGCGCGCTTTGGCACCGCCTACCGCCGCCGCGACGCGACAAGCGGGCGCCTTGACGGGCCCGTGCTGGCGATCGACTTCGCGGCGAACGCCGAGAGCCTCGGCGCGCGGGCCCGGCGCTGTGTCGGTATCGGCGAGCTCGAGGAGGGCCTGGCCTGGGCCGCCTCGGTGGAGGGGCCGGTCGTGCTCACCATCGAGACGACGCCACTGCTCCCGGCCCCCTCGAGCGAGGCGTGGTGGGACGTGGCCGTTGCCGAGGTCTCCCAGCTCGAGACGACGACCCAAGCGCGCCGCGCCTACGAGGAGGCCAAGTCCCACCAGCATCAGTACCTGTAGTCGGGCGAGACGGGGTGTGAGCGGCGTGCGGCGCATCGAGCAGCACATCGGCGAGTGCGCGACGGGCGGTGCGTCGACGCGCCGGCCACCGGTGGTCGGCCCTGGCGCGGCGGTGGCCGGGCCGCGGTGTGCCTCGCCGGGCCCAGCGACCTCGACGCGAGCGCGCCGGCCGTTGCCGAGTGGCCCGAGGCGTCGCTCGCGCGCAAGGGGGCTCGTCGCTGCCCGCGCGCGGGTCGCCGGGCACCGGGGTGAGCTCGCGCGCGCCGTGTCGAGCGGGCACGGCACGGTGCTCTCGGCCGTGCGCGTCGACGGGGTCGACGACGCGGTCGCGCCCGTCAACGCCACTCCCCGCGGCGACCGAACAGCCCGGTCCACGGCCTCGGGGGCGGTACCCGGGCGCTTGCGCCGCGGCGCCAGGCTCGCCAGGACCGCGATCAACGGCGCGATCCCCGTCCCGGTGGCCGACGACGCCATCGGTGGCCCGAGGCGCTCGCCATTCGGCGAGCGCCCGATCCCGGGTCGCGGGGGGGTCTTGTTCTGCACCCGTGCCACGGTCGTGAGAAGTTGCGGGCCGACCATCCACGTGCCCGCCGTCGCCTCCTACCGCTTCGTTCCGGCGCAGTAGATGGCCGGCTTCGGCGAGCGCCCGCCGCGCGTGGCGGCATCGGGGGGCGACGCGGGCCCGCCGGCGCGCACGCGCCTCGGCCAGAGCGTCCAGCATCTCCGCTTTTTCGTGCGCGACGTCGCGGGGCGAAGCGGCCCGCGCCTCGTCTCGATCCTCGTCGAGCACCTCGCCTGTGCGCGCGAGGGGGTCGAGTTCGCCGAGGAGGTCGTCGCCGGGGTGCACGACCGTGCCGACATCGAGCCCCAGATCCGCGCCATTGAACAGCGCGGTGACGCGTTGCGCCAGCGGCTCGTCTCCGAGCTCAGCGAGACGATCGTCACCCCGCTCGACCGCGAGGACCTGTTCCGCCTCTCGCGTTCGATCGACGACGTGCTGGACAACGTGCGCGACTTCGTGCGGGAGTGGCGGCTCTACCACCCGGACTCGCCACGCAACCTGATCGCCGTTCTCGGGACGTTGCGTGCGGGGATCGAGGCACTCTCCGGCGGCGTCGGCGCGATCGCCGACAGCCCCGCGAGCGTCGGCTCCGCGCTGCTCTCCGCCAAGCAGCATGCGAACGAGATCCGGCGCCACTTCCAGCGCGAGGTTGCCGAGCTGTTCGGCGGCGACCTCAGCGTCGAGCTGCTGAAGCACCGCGAACTCCTGCGGCGTCTCGACGTCATCGGGCTGCGCTTTGGCGAGGCCGTCGACGTCTTGTTCGACGCCCTGGTCAAGCGCGGGGAGGCCTTCTTCCAACGCGACCCGGCGGACTGAGCCCGCCGGGTCGCGTTGTCCGGCCGCTCGTCGCCGGACCGCAAGGGCGCCGCGCAGGCCGCCCCGGCCCCATCCGGAGCGATCACCGCCGGGGGTGGGCGCCGGGCGGGGGCGGGAGGCTGCCGGGGAACCCACGGCCGACCGCCCGCCGGCGAGCAGACGTCGGCCGCGGGTCCGGCGCTCAGGACGGGTCGAGCGGGACGATCTCCGTGGGCGACACCGGGCGGCTCTCCGCGAGCGAGCGCTGCGCGGCGAGTCCGAGGACGAGCGCCGCCCGACCGTCCTCGCCCGTTGTCGGTGGGGCGGTGCCGCCTCGCAGTGCTGCGACGAACGCGTCCCACTGGGCGAGGTACGAGGAGCGGTAGCGCTCGATGAAGAAGGAGGGAAGGACGCTGCGGTGGATCCCCGCGCCGTCTGCGACGAGGGCGGTGTGCTCGAGCGGGTTCTCCGAGGCGGCGAGCGCCCGGCTCCCGAGAACCTCGACGCGCTGGTCGTAGCCGTAGGTGGCGCGGCGGCTGTTGTCGATGACGGTGAGACAGCCGTTCTCGTGGACGAGCGTGACGACCGCGGTGTCGATGTCGCCGAGCTCGGCGAGCTCGGGGACGATGCGGATCGCCCCCCGCGCGAAGACCTCGGTGACTTCGGAGCCTGCGACGTAGCGGGCCATGTCGAAGTCGTGGATCGTCATGTCGAGGAAGAGACCGCCCGAACCCGCCGCGTACGACAGCGGTGGCGGGGCGGGGTCGCGGCTCGTGATGCGCAGAAGGTGGGGGTCGCCGACCCTTCCGTCGGCGACGGCCTCGCGCACCGCGCGGTGCGCCGGGTCGAAGCGCCGGTTGAAGCCGACCATGAGCGCGACGCCGGCCCGCCGGGTTGCGGCGAGAGCCCGCTCGACCTCGCCGAGGTCGAGCGAGATCGGCTTCTCGCAGAAGATTGCCTTGCCCGCCTCGGCCGCAGCGACGATCAGGTCGGGGTGCGTCTCGGTCGGCGAGCAGATCGCCACGGCGTCGATCGCCGGGTCGTCGATGACGGCTGCGACGCTCGTCGCCGCCACGCCGTGTGCGTGGGCGACGGCCTGCGCGGGCGCCTCGAGCGCGTCCGCGACGACGACGAGCTGCGCGCCGGCGACCTGTCCGGCGAGCAGCTGCGCGTGCATCGACCCGATGCGGCCGGCGCCGACGACACCGATCGCGACCTCGTCGCCCATCATCCCTCCCCGTGTGCGGCGCCGCCGAGCACACGGCGCAGGTAGTCGATGCTCGTCTGCACGTCGCGGCGGGGATCGGACGCGCCCGGTGCGGCGGGATCGATCGTCGTGTCCTGCTCGAGCACATACCACCCCGAGTAGCCGCGCCGTTCGAGGGTCGCCACCACGCCGGCGACGTCGACGTCGCCCGCCCCGAGCGGGCGGAACATCCCGGCCCGCGTCGCGGCCAGAAGGCTCGTTCGGTGTGCGAGGACATCGGTGGCGCCGGAGAGGTCGACGTCTTTCAGGTGCACGAGCGCGACGCGCGCCGCGTGCTGGTCGGCGAGGGCGACGGGGTCGACGCCGCCGATCGCGAGGTGGCCGGTGTCGAGGCAGATCCTGACATCAGAGCGCTCGAGGACGCGGGAAAGCTGGTCCGCGCGTTCGACCAGCGTCCCGACGTGTGGGTGGAGCACCTGGATCAGGCCGTGCGCGGCGCAGATCTCCTCCACCAGCTCGAGGCCGGCGACGAAGGCCGCCCATCCCTCCCCATCGAGGTCGACAGGCTCGGACCATGACGCGTCGCGCACCGGCGCGGTCACGAAGTAGGTGCCGCCCGCACCGGCGAGCAGTTCGGCGGCGGTCTGCGCGTCGCGCCGGAGCGCGTCACGCGCGTCGGGATCTTGGAGAACGAGGGGGACGAAGCCCCCGACGCAGCCGAGCTCGTGGGCGGCCAGCAGCGCCGCGATCTCCCCGGGCTCGTCGCCGAGGTAGCCGAGCGCGCCGAGCTCGGTCGCCCGCAGGCCGAGCGCGGCCATCTCCGCGAGCACCCGGTCGCGCGGCAGCATGGCGCCCCAGCCCGGCACCTCGCAGACGCCCCACGAGATCGGTGCACCGGCCAGGCGGTCGAGCGCGCTGCCAGCGGGTGCCTTCATCTGTCCCTCCCTCTCTCGGCTTTCCCCGGCCACCGCTCCTCCTGTCGGCACACGGGCCGCCTCATGTCGGCGCGCCGACGGCAACGGGGTGGCCGAGCGCGCACGCGCTGGTCGCCGCCGCTGCGATGTCGAACGCCGCGAGCGCGTCGCGTCCCGTCACCGGCGGGGGGACGCTGTCGAGGATCGCGCGGGCGAACGCGTCGAGCTCGGCCGCGAACGCGGGGCCGTAGCGCCGGTCGTAGGTGGGCAGCAAAGGGCGGGTCGCCTCGCCCGCGCGGCGCCACTCGGCGAGCAGCGCCGGGGGCATCTCGAGGCGCACCGTCGCCTTCTCGCCGACGAGCTCGGCCGAGCTCTCGTAGCCGTAGCCGGCGACCCGGCTCAGGTCGACCACGCCGAGCGCGCCGTTCGCGAACTCCAAGGTGGCAAGGGCCGTGTCGAAGTCCCCGATCTCGGCGAAGGCGGGGTCGGAGACCGCGGTCCCGACCGCGGCAACGCGGACCACGTCGCCGACGAGGAAGCGGGCCAGGTCGAAGTCATGGATGCCCATGTCGAGGAAGATCCCCCCGGAGCCGGCCAGGAACTCCGGGCGCGGCGGCGACATGTCGCGCTGGGAGATCCGCAGCAGGTACGGCGCGCCGAGCTCGCCGGCGCGCACCCGGCGCGCGACGTCGGCCACGGTGTCGTCGAATCGGCGGTTGAAGCCGACCTGGAGAGCCAGACCGACCGCCTCGAAGCGCTCGACAACTTGCAGTGTCGCCGCGCGCTCGAGCGAGATCGGCTTCTCGACGAACACCGCGAGGCGCGCATCGGCCGCCTGGAGGGCGAGCGGCGCGTGGGTGCCCGTCGGCGTCGCGATGACGACACCGTCGAGCTCATGGGCGCCGAGGAGCTCCTCGACGCTGCCGGCGACGGCGATGCCGTGACGCGCACCGAGCGCGGCTGCGGTGGCGGCGTCGGCGTCATAGCAGACGGCGAGCTCAGCGGAAGGGCACGCGTGCGCGAGGTTCGCGGCGTGCACCGCGCCCATGCGGCCGAGACCGACGACGCCGAGACGGGCACGGCGGGAGACCGCGCTCACCGGCGTCGTTGCCCCGTCGGAAGGGACACCGCCCGCCGCGCTCGACGTCGTCGGTTCCTGGCGTGCACCTTCAGCTGCTTGTCCACCGGCTCACCCTGTCTCGCCTCCGACGCTCCGCTCAGCCACGACCGAGCGCGACGCCCATCTGGTCGATCGCGCCGGCGACATCCTCGTCGTCGGGATAGAGCAGGGCCCGACCGGCCGCGAGCCCGCGAACGCCGCGCAACGAGAGTGCCGCGGCGAGAGCTTCGAGCGTGTCGCCTTCGCGCGCACCCGGATCGCCACCGAGCACCACGACCGGCAGCGTGGTCGCCGCGACCACCCGCGCCATGTCGGCCACGACGGGGAGCTTCAGCCATGTGTACGCGCTCGTCGCGCCGAGAGCCGCCGTCACGGTGACCGAGCGGATGACCTTTTCGGTCGACAGCTCGTTGCGCACCTGGTGCTCACCGGCCCGTCGGGCCCAGAACGGCTCGACCATCGCCATGACCCGGCGCGCGGCAAGGCCGGTGATCGCCCGGCCACAGGCCTCGAGGGTGGCAGCGGTCGCCTGGTCCTCCGGCGCGATGCGGCACAGCATCTTGCCGCCGTCGAGGCCCATCTCCGCGATGGTCTCCACGTCGTACGCGGTGAAGCGGTCGTCGAGCTCGAACACCGAGCCCACGAGACCGGCGCGGTTCATCGAACCGATCACCAGCTTCTCCTCGAGGACGCCGAGCAGCAGGAGGTCCTCGACGATGTCGGGCGTCGCCAGCACCCCGTCGAC
>JAKABX010000072.1 GCA_021796545.1 Actinomycetes bacterium | reverse complement strand
GCGGCGCGGGGGACCCGGGCGCCGGCGTCCTTCGCCGACGCCGCCCCCGGCGGCGGCTCCCGGGAGACCGCTCCCCCCGGGCTCCCGGCTGCACCGTCGCCGCGCGGCACCCCGGCGCCCCTTGTGGCCGCGGTGGCGCTCGTCGGCCTCAGCAGCCTCGGAGCCCTGGCGCTCGCACGGCGCCTCGCCGTCCTGCGGCGCCTCGCGGAGTGCCTGCGCCGCCCCGGGGAACGGCCGCCGCCCCCCGACGCGCGAACGGCGTGGGCGGAGGCCCTGCTCGGTCCCCTGGCCGACGAGGAGCGCCTCGAGTGGATCGACGCGACCAACCGCCTCTTGTGGCGGTCGCTTCGCGACGCGGGCGCCGCCGGGCCACTGCCCGCCGTCACCCTCGTGCGCGTGGGGCGTGACGGCGTGGAACTGCTGCTCGACAGCCCGCGCGCGGCGACCGACGGCTTCGTCGCCGCCGACGGCGGACGACGCTGGGTCCTCGATCCGGGCCTCCGGCTCGACGAGGTCCAAGCACTGGGCGCAGGGTGCGGGCGGTTCCTGCCGGCGCTCGTGCCCCTCGGTGACGACGGGGCTTCGAGCTATCTGCTTCCCCTCGGCCCGGGGCGGCGCCTCGTCATCGAGGGCGATCCCGACGACTGCCGGCGCGCTCTCACCGCCGTCCTCGTCGCGCTGCGGACGCTTCCCTGGGCGGAGGAGACCGGCGTCGAGCTCGTCGGCATCGCGCCGCCCCCCGCCGCCGAGCGCAGCTACCAGCTCAGCCCCTCGAGCTACGCCGAGCTCGCGGACCTCGCGGCGCGCGCCGCGGCACCTCGGCCCGACGAGCGCCTGCGCGCCGCGTTCACGCCCGCCGTCGTGGTCGTCGTCGGCGGTGCGGCGCCCCTCGACGAGGAGGTCCTCGGGAGCGTCGGCGCGCACGCGGGCGTCGTCTCGCTCGGCGGCCAGGGGAGCGACCACCTGGTTCTCGACGAGACGGGGGCCGTTCTCGAGCCGCTCGGTCTCTCGCTTGCCCCGGCCCGCCCGACCCCCGAGCAGCTGCGCCTCGTCGACGACCTGCTCGCGGCGGCGGCGGCGCCCGCGACCTTGGTCCCTGCCGGGACGCCGGGCGACGCCGACGAACCGGGCGCGCTCCCTCGCGCGCCCGGGCCGGTCGAGATCCGGCTCCTCGCCGGGGAGGTGCACCTCGCCGGTGACGGCATCCATGCGGTCCCCGACGCGGCGCGCGCGGTCGAGGTCTGCGCGTACGTGGCGCTGCACGGCGGGGCGGTCGAGCTCGAGGAGCTGCGCCACACGGTCTTCCGGCGCGCGGACGGGGGCACGGCCGCGCCGTCGCGGGTCGCGAACGTCTGCTCGGCCGCGCGCCGCGCGCTCGGACGCGGGCCCACGGGCCATCCCTACCTCCCCGCCGCCACCGCGGGGCACCTGCGGCTCGACCCGGCCGTCACCCTCGACGCGCAGCGCTTCTGCCGTCTCGCCGTTGCGGCGCGCCGCCTCCCGCCCGCGGACGCCCTCGACACCCTCGTCCACGCGTTGGGCCTCGTCGGCCCCGGACGCCTCGTCCTGCCACGTTGGGCGTGGTTCGCCGCCGAGGGGCACGCCCGCGCGCTCATCGCCGCGGTCGTCGACGCCGCGCACCACTGCGCCCAGCTCGCGCTCGCGGCGGGAGACCCGGCGCGGGCCCGCTGGGCTGTCGAGCAGGGCCGCCTCGCCGAGCCTGCGTCCGAGCTGCTCACCCGGGACCTGCTCGCCGCGTGCGCGGACGGGGACGACCTCCCCGGCGCGCACGCCGCCTACGCTGCGCTCGAGGGCGCGCTCGAGGGCCTCGCCGGTGCCGAGCCCTCGTCGGCCACCCGCGCGCTGCACGCGACCCTCACCGCCGCGCCGCCGTGCGCGGGGACGGGCGGTGGTGACGGAAAGCGTCGCCCTCTCGGCAGTTGAACACGGAAAGCTTGCCTGTGACCCGGGCGGATGCGACGATTTCCGTCGAGTCGACGGAGACGGTGACCGCGAGCGGGCGGAGCCGGCGTGGCGAGGACGGAGAGCGTGCGATGAGGGTCGGCATCCCCCGCGAGGTGAAGGACAACGAGTTCCGCGTCGCGATGACGCCCGCGGGCGTGCGCGAGCTGTGCACCCACGGCCACCGCGTGCTCGTCGAGCGCGGCGCGGGCGTCGGCTCGTCGATCCCCGACGAGGAGTACCGGCGCGCGGGCGCCACCCTCGTCGACGACGCCGACGAGGTCTGGGGCGAGGCCGACCTCGTCTGCAAGGTGAAAGAGCCCGTCGCCGAGGAGTACCACCGCCTGCGTGAGGGCCTGGTGCTCTTCACCTACCTGCACCTCGCGGCCTCGAAGGAGTGCACGGAGGCGGTCGTCTCCTCCAAGGTGACCGCGATCGCGTACGAGACGGTCCAGCTCCCCGACCGCTCCCTGCCGCTGCTCGCCCCGATGAGCGAGGTCGCCGGGCGCATGGCCCCCCTCGTCGGCGCCGAGCACCTCATGCGCCCGAAGGGCGGCCGGGGCGTGCTGATGAGCGGCGTGCCCGGGGTCCGCCCCGCGAGCGTCGTCGTCATCGGCGCCGGCGTCGCCGGCTCCAATGCCGCGGCGGTCGCCGTCGGCATGCACGCGAGCGTCGTCGTGCTCGACCGGGACCTCGCGCGCCTGCGCGCCGTGGACGCCGTCTACCAGGGCCGCCTGCGGACAGTCGCGGCGAGCGCGCACACCGTCGAGGAGGCGTGCCTGCAGGCCGACCTCGTCATCGGGGCCGTGCTCGTCCCCGGTGCCAAGGCGCCGCGCCTTGTGAGCGACGAGCTCGTCGCTGAGATGCGCGAGGGCTCGGTGCTCGTCGACATCTCGGTCGACCAGGGCGGATGCTTCCAGTCGACCCGCCCGACGACGCACTCGGACCCGACCTTTGCGGTCGCGGGCTCCCTCTTCTACTGCGTCGCCAACATGCCCGGCGCGGTCCCCCACACCTCGACCCACGCGCTCACCAACGCGACGCTCCCCTACAGCGTCGAGATCGCGACGCACGGCTGGCGCGAGGCGGCCCGGCGCGACCCGGCGCTCGCGCTCGGCCTGAACGCCGTCGCCGGCCGGCTGACCAACGCCGCGGTCGCCGAGGCCCACGGTCTCGATGTGACGAGCCTCGACGAGGTGCTCGAAGCCCGCTGACCTTGCGTCGGCGCGGCGGGGATGCCGGGACGCGCGGGCCGGGCGACGGCGCGGGCCACCCGCGTCGCGCGCGCCGGCAGAGGTGACGGGCTAGACCTCGATGTTGTGCATCACGTGCTTGATGCGCGTGTAGTCCTCGAAGCCGTAGACCGAGAGGTCCTTGCCGTAGCCGGAGGACTTGAAGCCGCCGTGGGGCATCTCCGCCACGATCGGGATGTGGGTGTTCACCCACACGGCGCCGAAGTCGAGCGCCTTGGAGACGCGCATCGCCCGGCCGTGGTCCCTCGTCCACACGCTCGAGGCGAGCCCGTAGCGCACGCCGTTCGCGTAGGCCACCGCCTGCTCCTCGTCTGCGACGCGCTGCACGGTGATGACCGGGCCGAAGACCTCGTCCTGGATGATCTCGTCGTCCTGGTCGAGCCCGGCGACGACCGTCGGCGCGAAGCAGTAGCCGCGCCCGCCGAGGTGGCGGCCGCCGGTGACGACCTCGGCGCGCGCGGGGAGGCGCTCGATGAAGCCGGTCACGCGCGCGAGCTGGTTCGCGTTGTTGAGCGGGCCGTAGTCGCAGTCCGCGACGTCGGTGCCCCCGACGCGGGTGGCCTGCGCCTTCTCGCTCAGCGCCGCGACGAAGTCGTCGTGGATGCCGGCTCCCGCGAGCACCCGGGTCGCGGCCGTGCAGTCCTGGCCGGCGTTGAAGTAGCCCGCGCCCGCGATGCCCGCGGCCGCATGCTCGAGGTCCGCGTCGTCGAAGACGATGACGGGGGCCTTGCCCCCGAGCTCGAGGTGGACGCGCTTCAGTCCGGTCGCGGCGGCGGCCGCGACCTCCATGCCCGCGCGCAGCGACCCGGTCACCGACACCATCGCGGGCAGCTCGTGGCTGACGAAGGCCCGGCCGGTGTCACGGTCGCCACAGACGACGTTGAACACGCCCGCCGGCAGGTGCTCGGCCATCAGCTCGGCCATCTTCAGCGTGGCGACCGGGGTGGTGTCCGACGGCTTGAGGACCATCGTGTTTCCCGCCGCGAGCGCCGGGGCCCACTTCCAGACCGCCATCATGAGCGGGTAGTTCCACGGCGTGACCGCCGCGCAGACCCCGACCGGCTCGCGGCGGATGTAGGAGGTGTGGCCCGCGAGGTACTCGCCGGCGGAACGGCCCTCGAGCAGGCGGGCCGCGCCGGCGAAGAAGCGGATCTGGTCCACCATCGGCGGGAACTCCTCCGACATCGTGACCGCGAAGGGCTTGCCGGTGTTCTCGCACTCGAGCCGGCACAGCTCCTCGGCGTTCGCCTCGATCGCATCCGCGATCCGCAAGAGCGCGAGGCTGCGCTCGGAGGGGGTTGCGTCGCGCCACCCCGGGAACGCGGCGGCGGCCGCCCGCAGCGCCGTGTCGACGTCCTCGACCGAGGAGACGGGCGCGATCGCGAAGGGCTCGCCGGTGCTCGGATCGATCAGCTCGGCGGTCGCATCGCTGTGCGCGTCCACGAACTCGCCCCCGATGAAGTTCTGGAGTCGCCGAAGCGACGACGCAGTGGCAACCATGACGCAATCCTCGCAGAGGCCGGGATGCCGGACAAGGGATTCGTCGTTTCAGCATCGAAATTCGACGGAATTACTTGACGGCGACCGCCCGGGTCGGCACCGTAGAGGGTGGAGGAGGGGTCGTGGAGCGGCTGGACGCGGCGAATCGGGCGATCATCGAGGAGCTCCAGCGCGACGGCCGGCGCTCCTACAGTGCCATCGCCGAGGCGATCGGCCTCTCCGAAGCTGCGGTCCGCCAGCGCGTCCAGCGCCTGCGCGAGAGCGGCGTCGTCCAGATCGTCGCCGTCACCGACCCCAAGCGGGTCGGCTTCTCCCGCCAGGCCCTCGTCGGCATCCGGGCGACCGGCGACCTGCGCCGGCTCGCGGAGAAGCTCGCCTCGATCGCCGAGATCGACTACGTCGTCGTCTGCGCCGGGAGCTTCGACATCCTCGTCGAGCTCGTCTGCGAGGACGACGCGCACCTGGTCGACCTGCTCAACACCACGATCCGCTCCCTGCCCGAGGTCCGGGAGGCGGAGACCTTCGTCTACCTCGACCTGACGAAGCAGACCTACACCTGGGGGACGCGATGACCAACGAGACGCCCGCGGTGCGCGGTCCCGACGACAGCGGCGCCCGGCACCTGCAGGAGGCCGCCCGCCGGCACCTGTGGATGCACTTCACGCGCCTTGGCTCCTACGACGAGAGCCACGAGGTCCCCGTCATCGTCCGGGGCGAGGGCGCCTACGTCTACGACGACCGCGGCCGGCGCTACCTGGACGGGCTGTCGGGGCTGTTCACCGTGCAGGCCGGCCACGGCCGGACCGAGCTCGCCGAGGCGGCCGCCAAGCAGGCGGCCGAGCTCGCCTACTTCCCGCTGTGGAGCTACGCGCACCCCCGCGGGATCGAGCTCGCCGAGAAGCTCGCTGCGCTCGCGCCGGGCGACCTCAACCGGGTCTTCTTCACGACCGGCGGCTCGGAGGCCGTCGAGTCCGCCTGGAAGCTCGCGCGCCAGTACTTCAAGGCGGTCGGCCAGCCGATGCGGACCAAGGTCGTGAGCCGCGACATCTCCTACCACGGCACGACGCTCGGGGCGTTGTCGATCACCGGCGTCCCGGAACTGCGCATGCCCTTCGAGCCGCTCGTGCCCGGCGCGATCAAGGTGCCGAACACGAACTTCTACCGCGCCCCCGAGCACGGCGACGACGAGGTCGCCTTCGGCCGGTGGGCCGCTGACGAGATCGAGCGGGCGATCCTGCGGGAGGGGCCCGAGAGCGTCGCCGCGGTCTTCCTCGAGCCCGTGCAGAACAGCGGCGGCTGCTTCACCCCGCCACCGGGGTACTTCGCGCGCGTCCGCGAGATCTGCGACCGCCACGGCGTGCTGCTGGTCTCCGACGAGACGATCTGTGCCTGGGGACGTCTCGGCGAGTACTTCGGTGCCCAGCGCTATGGGTACCTGCCCGACATGATCACCTCCGCGAAGGGGCTTACGAGCGGCTACTCGCCCCTCGGCGTGCTCATCGCGCGGGACTTCCTCATCGAGCCCTTCCTCGCCGGCCAGCGGAGCTTCCTGCACGGCATCACCTTCGCCGGCCACCCGGTCTCCTGCGCCGTCGGACTCGCGAACCTCGAGCTGTTCGCGCGCGAGGACCTCTGCGGCCACGTCCGGCGCAACGCCCCGGCGTTCCGGGCCGCGCTCGAGGGGCTGAGCGACCTGCCGATCGTGGGGGAGGTGCGCGGGGACGGCTACTTCTACGGCATCGAGCTCGTGAAGGACAAGGCGACCAAGGAGACCTTCGACGACGAGGAGTCCGAGCATCTGCTGCGCGACTTCCTCTCCCCGGCGCTCTTTGGCGCAGGCCTGGTCTGCCGGGCCGACGACAGGGGCGACCCGGTGATCCAGCTCGCCCCGCCGCTCATCTGCGAGCAGGAACAGTTCGACGAGATCGCCGCCGCGCTGCGCAGCGTGCTCGAGGAGGCATGGCGCAGGATCTGACCGACGCGTCCCCGGCCCCGCCGGGCGTCGCGTACTGGCACGACTCGCTCGTCGAGGCGCCGGTCGTCCGGCCGGCGCTCACGGGCGATCTCGACGCGGACGTCGCGATCGTCGGCGGGGGCTACACCGGGCTTTGGACCGCGCTCTACCTCGCAGCCGCCGAGCCCTCCCTCTCGATCGCCGTCATCGAGCGCGAGCACGTCGGCTTCGGCGCGTCGGGTCGCAACGGCGGGTGGTGCTCGGCGCTGTTCGCCACCTCGACCGCCACGCTCGTGCGCCGCTACGGCCGGCCCGCCGCCGACGCGCTGCGCCGCGCGCTGAAAGACGCCGTCGACGAGGTGGGCCGGCGCGCGCAGGCCGAGGAGATCGACTGCGCCTACCACAAGGGCGGCACGGTCGTCCTCGCCCGCAGCGCCGCGCAGTGGGCGCGCCTGTGCGGCGAGGTCGAGGAGGCCCGCGCGCTCGGCATCGGCGAGGACGACCTCGCGCTGCTCGGGCCCACGGAGGTGGGCGAGAAGGTGCGCGCGACACACGTGCTCGGGGGGACCTTCACCCCGCACTGCGCCGCGATCCATCCGGCGCGCCTCGCCCACGGGCTCGCGCGCGCGGTCGAGCGCCGCAAGGTCGCGGTCTTCGAGCACACCACCGCGCTCGAGGTCGGGCCCGGGCGGGTGCGCTGCGCACAGGGGACCGTGCGCGCCGGGGTCGTCGTGCTGGCGACCGAGGGCTACGGCACCGATCTCCGGGGCTTCCGCCGGCGCCTTGCGCCCGTGTACTCGCTCATGCTCGCGACCGCGCCGCTCGATGCGGCCGCCTGGGACGAGATCGGCCTCGTTGAGCGGGAGACCTTCAGCGACGAGCGCCACCTCATCGTCTACGGCCAGCGCACCGCCGACGGCCGGATCGCCTTCGGCGGTCGCGGCGCGCCCTACCACTACGCGTCGGCCGTCCGGCCGGAGTTCGACACCGACGGGCGGGTCCACGCCGCCCTCGAAGCGGCGCTTCGCGACCTGTTCCCCGTCCTGAGGGACGTCCCGATCACGCACCGCTGGGGCGGGGCCCTCGGGGTCGCGCGCGACTGGCACCCCTCGGTGGGCCTCGACCGCCGCCGCGGCCTCGCCTGGGCGGGGGGTTACGTCGGCGACGGGGTGGCTTGCGCGAACCTCGCGGGCCGGACCCTCGCAGAGCTCATCATGGGGCGCACCAGCGAGCGGACCGAGCTGTGCTGGGTCGGGCACCGCTCGCCGGCCTGGGAGCCCGAGCCGCTCCGCTACCTCGGGATCAATGCGGCGCTCGGGATCATGGCGTCGGCCGACCGCGCCGAGGAGCGGACGGGTCGACCAGCGCGCCGGGCCGAGCGGGTCGGCCGCCTGATGGGGGGCTGAGCCCGCGCGCGTCGGCGTCGAGGGGACCGTTCTTGCCACCACTCGTCGCGCGCCGCCCACTAGCGTGCCGT
>JAKABX010000071.1 GCA_021796545.1 Actinomycetes bacterium | reverse complement strand
GCCCCGGGCCGAGGCGGGGGCGCGCGCCGAGCGGCACTTCGCCGTGCTCGACCGCCGCGCCCTCGCGGCGCGCCGGCGCGCACGCCAGGCCCGTGCCCTGGTCGTGCTGGCCGGCCTGGTGCTCGCGGGCGCGCTCGGCCTCGTCGCGGCGAGCCAGTCGCTGGTCGCCTCCGAGCAGGTCCGCATCGACAGCGCACGTCAGGCGCTCGCGAACGCGGTCCAGAGCGAGCAGCAGCTCCAGTCCACCCGCGCCCGTCTCGCGGCGCCGGCGCGCGTCCTGGCCGTCGCCGAGAAGAGTCTGCACATGGTGGCTCCGACACAGGTGACCTATCTCACGCCGGTCGCGACCGGACCGACGCTCGGCGCGACGGCCCCCCGCGCTGCACCCGCGTCGGGCGGGACCCTCCACCTCGCGGCACCCGGGCGCCACGACGGCGCGACGGCCACGCGGTGAGCGACCGGGGTCCGGTCAGCCGGCGCGAGACGCCACGTCCGAGCGGAGCCCGGCGTCGGCCGGCTCACCGGACCGAGCGCGCCGCACGCCGGCGGCGGCTGCGCTCCCTGTGGATCGCCAGTGCCGCCGCGATCGTCCTATTGCTCACCCGCCTCTCGATGGTCCAGGTTCTCGACGCCGGCAAGTACGCGGCCTACGCGGCGGGCGAGACGGAGCAGCGGGTGGCCCTGCCTGCGACCCGTGGCGCGATCTACGACCGCAACGGCAACTTGCTCGCGGTCTCGGTGCCGACGGTCGAGGTGGTCGCGGACGACTTCCAGATCGCCCAGCCCCTCAGCGAGGCCCGGGCGCTCGCGCCGATCCTGCACGTGCCCGCCACGCGTCTTGTGCCAGAGCTCTCCCGCCGCAGCGGCTACGTGGTGCTCGCAACCAACCTGAGCCCCAAGGTCGCGAGCGCTGGCGAGGCGCTCGCGCTGAACGGGATCAGCTACCTCCCCACCTCCGAGCGCACCTCTCCGGATGCCCCGCTCTTTGAGCCCCTGCTCGGCGGCCTCAACGCCGCCGGAGCCGGCGTCGGCGGCATCGAGCAGATGGACAACCAGCTGCTCGCCGGCCGCCCCGGCAGCGAGATCGTGCCGGAGGGTCCCGGCGGGGTGGCGCTGCCGAGCGCGGTCCACTCCGTCGTGGCCCCCCACCAGGGGAGCGGGCTCGTGCTCACGATCGACGAGCCGCTGCAGGTCGAGGTCACCAAGGACCTCACCCGCGCGATGCAGCTCCAGCACGCACACAGCGGCGTCGCGGTCGTCGAGTCCGTCCAGACCGGAGCGATCCTCGCCATGGTCGACCTCGTCGCCGGTCCGCACGGGGTGATCGAGCCCGCGCCGTCCAACCTCGCGGTGACCGAGGTCTACGAGCCGGGGTCGGTGATGAAGCTCGCGACCTACTCCTATGCTCTGCGCGACGGTGTGATCACCCCCGAGACGCCCTTCCGCGTGCCCTACTCGATCACGATCGGCGGCTACACCTTCTACGACGCCGAGTTCCACCCGACCCAGACGATGTCCGCGTCGCAGATGCTCGCCCAGTCCTCGAACGTCGGCACCATCGAGCTCGCCCACCGGCTCGGGCTCAGCCAGCTCGGCGCCGCCCTCGACGCGTTCGGGTTCGGGCGCACGACCGGGCTCGGGTGGCCCGGGGAGTCCGCCGGCCTGCTCGGCACCCCGGCCCAGTGGGTCGGCTCGGACGCGGGGTCGATCCCCATCGGCACGGGCGAGGCCGTCACGCCGCTGCAGATCCTCGACGCCTACACCGCGGTTGCCGACGGGGGCGTGTTGCGCCCGCCGCACCTCGTCGCCGCGACGGTCGGCGCCTCGGGGAGGACCGCGCCGCTGCGGATCCCCGCGGGCCACCGCGTCCTGTCGCCGGCGATCAACCGCGAGGTCATCCCGATGCTCGAGGGCGTCGTCCAAGACGGCACCGCCGTGTGCGCGGCGATCCCGGGCTACGCGGTCGCCGGCAAGACCGGGACCGCTCAGGTGCCTTCCCCGAAGGGCTATGTGCCCGGCGACTTCAACGCGACCTTCGTGGGCTTCGTCCCCGCCCAGGCACCGCGCCTCTCGGCGATCGTCACCCTCAACCACCCGACGATCATCTACGGTGGCTCGGTGGCGGCTCCGGTGTTCCAGAAGGTCATGGAGTACGCGCTCGGGCACTTCGACATCGCACCGATGGGCACGGCCGTTCCGATCCCCAAGGCCTGCACGGCCACCTCCGGGGCGTGAGGCCGACGGTGACTGACGGCCGCGCGCCCACCCAGCCGCTCGGGCGCCTCATCGAGCGCGTCCAGCCGCTTGCCGTGCTCGGGGAGCCGGCCGGGGTCGAGATCACCGCGGTCGTCACCGACCACCGCGACGTCGTCCCCGGCGCGCTGTTCTGCTGTTTGCCCGGCCTGCGCCACGACGGCCACGCGTTCGCCGCCGAGGCGGCGCACGCCGGCGCGGTGGCGTTCGTCTGTGAACGCTCGCTCGCGCCCGTCGGGGAGTTCGGCGTCCAGCTCGTCGTGGGTCCCGGCGGCGCTCGCCCGGCCGCGGCGCTCGCGGCCGCGGCGTTCTACGACGATCCGGCGCGCGCCCTGCGCAGCGTCGGGGTGACGGGGACCAACGGCAAGACCACGACGACTCACCTCGTCCGCTCGATCCTCGAGCGCCACGGCTGGCGCTGCGGGACGATCGGCACGCTGAGCGGTGCCCGCACGACGCCCGAGGCCCCCGCCCTGCAGGGCGCGCTCGCCGAGCTCGTCGAAAGCGGGGCGCGGGCCTGTGCGGTCGAGGTCAGCTCGCACGCGCTCGCCCAGCACCGCGTCGAGGGGATCGTGTTCGACGTCGCCGTCTTCACCAACCTCACCCAGGACCACCTCGACTACCACGGTTCGATGGAGGCCTACTTCGAGGCGAAGGCGACCCTGTTCACGCCCGCCCACGCCCACGCGGCGGTCGTCTCGGCCGACGACCCCTACGGCCGCCGCCTGCTCGAGCGCCCGTTGATCGAGACCGTCTCGTTCTCGCTCGAGGACGTTCGCGACCTCGAGGTTGGCCTCGCCGCGAGCACCTTCCGCCTCGGTGGCCGGCGGATCCGGCTCCCGCTCGGGGGCGTGTTCAACGTCGCGAACGCGCTCGCCGCCGCGGCCTGTGCGCGCCTGCTCGGCGTCGGGGTCGACGCGATCGTTGCCGGCCTGGAGGGCGCCGAACCCGTGCCCGGCCGTTTCGAGACGCTGCGGACGAGCGACGGGATCGCGGTCGTGGTCGACTACGCGCACACCCCGGCCGGTCTCGAGGAGGCCTTGCGCGCCGCGCGGGTGGGCACCGAAAGCGAGGGCGCGCCGCGCGCGCTCGGCACGCCGCGGGTCATCGCCGTCTTCGGCTGCGGTGGCGAGCGCGACCGGGGCAAGCGTCCGCAGATGGGGGCGATCGCGACGCGCCTTGCGGACTGGACGATCATCACCTCGGACAATCCCCGCGGTGAGGATCCGGCTCTCATCGCCGCGGAGGTGCGCGCCGGAGCGGACGCCGCCCGCTGCACCGTCGAGCTCGACCGCCGCCGGGCGATCGGCGACGCCCTCGAGGCGGCGCGCCCGGGCGACGTCGTCGTGGTCGCCGGCAAGGGGCACGAGACGACCCAGCAGGTCGGGACGCGGGCGCTCGCCTTCGACGACAGGGCCGTGGTCCGTGCCGAGCTCGCGCGCCTCGGCCACCGTCTTGTCGTCCCCGGCGGGGCCGTCGAGGGCCGCAGCGCATGATCGCCATCTTCACCTCGGGCGGCATCGCGCTGCTCGTCTCGGCCTTCGGCACGCCGATCCTGCTCCGGTGGCTGCGCCGGCGCCGGATCGGCCAGCAAATTCGCGAGGACGGCCCGGCGATCCACCAGGTGAAGGCCGGGACGCCGACGATGGGCGGAATCGCGATGATCGTGGCGGTCGTCGCCGGTTACCTGCTCGGCCACCTCGGCACCCACGTTCCCTTCTCGTCGCCGGGAATGCTCGCAGTCGGCGCGGTCGTCGCCGCGGGCGCGGTCGGGCTGACCGACGACTGGCTGAAGGTCCGGCGCCGCCGGAGCCTCGGGCTCAACAAGCGCGGAAAGCTCGGCCTACTGGTCGCCGTCGCCGCGGTGTTCGCGGTCGCAGCGGTGCGCGTCGCGCACGTGGACACGACGCTGTCCTTCACCCGCTACGACCTGCCGGGCGTGCAGCTCGGGGCGGTCGCCTGGGTCCTGTGGGCGATCTTCATCGTCGTCGCGGAGGCGAACGCGGTGAACCTGACCGACGGCCTCGACGGCCTGGCGGCGGGCTCGTCGTCCTTCACGTTCTCCTGCTTCGCGCTGATCGGCTACTGGACGATCCGCCACGACCACCCGCAGCTGTACGGGATCCACGACGGTCTCGATCTCGCGCTCGTCGCCGTCGCGATGGCGGGCGCCTGCGTCGGGTTCCTGTGGTGGAACGCGGCGCCGGCGCGCATCTTCATGGGCGACACGGGCTCGCTCGCGATCGGCACGGGCATGGCGGTGCTCGCGCTTCTGCTCAACCTGCAGCTGCTGCTGCCGATCATCGGCGGTCTCTACCTGGTCATCATGCTGTCGGTGGTGATCCAGATCGTGAGCTACCGCGTCTTTAAGACCCGCGTCTTTCGCATGGCGCCCCTGCACCACCACTTCGAGCTCGTCGGCTGGCCGGAGACGACGGTGATCATCCGGTTTTGGATCTTCTCCTCGCTGTGCGCAGTGCTCGGCCTCGGCATCTTCTACGCCGACTTCCTCAGCCTCGGGACGCTCCGGTGACCCCGGCCGGGGTGCGCGCGCCCGCCGCCAGCGCGACGGGACGCAGCGACGGGCTCGTCGGCGTCGAGCGCGCGCTCGTCGTCGGCTTCGCGCGCACCGGGCGCGCGGTGGCCCGCGTGCTCCGGGCGCGAGGCGTCGCGCTCGTCGCGCTGGACGACGCGCCGTCACCTGCCGCGGTCGCGGAGGCCGACCGCCTCGGCGTCATCCTGATTGCGACCCCCGAAACGGGAAGGGTCGCCGGGCTCGTCGGGGACGTCGACCTCGTCGTCGCGAGCCCCGGCGTCACGCCGGCGCACCCGGCGCTGCGCGCCGCACCGCCCGATCGTCTCGTCTCCGAGGTCGAGCTCGCGTGGCGCCTGTGTCCGGTGCCGATCGTCGCGGTGACCGGCACCAACGGCAAGACGACCGTGACGGCGCTCGTCGCCGCGATGCTCGCCCGCTCGGGACGGCGGGCGCCGGCGGCGGGCAACATCGGCCGCCCACTCATCGAGGCCGTCCTCGAGCCGGGCATCGACGCCGTCGTCGCCGAGGTCTCCTCGTTCCAGCTCGCGCAGACCCACGACTTCCGCCCCGGTGTCGCGACCTACCTCAACTTCGCGCCGGACCACCTCGACTGGCACGGCGACGTCGCGTCGTACGCCGCGGCCAAGGCTCGTCTGTTCCGCCGCCAGCGCGCCGACGACCGCGCCGTCGCGAACGCCGAGGACCCCGTCACCCTCGCGGTCGCCCAGGCCGGTCAGGCGCGCCTTTGGACCTTCGGGCGCGGTGGGGACTACCGCCGCGTCGGCGACAGCCTGGTCGGCCCCGACGGCGCCGAGCTCGCGAGGATTGCCGACCTGCGCCGCAGCCTGCCCCACGACGTCGCGAACGCTCTGGCGGCGCTCGCGACCGCGCTCGGCGCCGGGGCTGACCCCGCGGCCGCGCGCGCCGCGCTCGGCGAGACCCCGACGCCGCCGCACCGCGTCGAGCTCGTCGCCGAGGGGGGCGGCGTGCGGTGGTACGACGACTCCAAGGCGACGACGCCGGCCGCGGTCGCGGCCGCGCTCGCGGGCTTCGAACGCGTCGTGCTGCTCGCCGGGGGGCGGAACAAGGGCCTCGACCTCTCGGTGCTGCGCGACGCGGCCGAGCAGGGCGGGCGGCGCCGGGTCCGTGCGGTCGTCGCGCTCGGGGAGGCGACAGATGCCGTCGCGGCGGCCTTCGCCGGCTACCGGGTCGAGTCCGCCGCCTCGATGGCCGAGGCCGTCGCGTGCGCCGCGGCGCTCGCCGAGCCCGGTGACGTCGTGCTGCTGTCGCCGGGCTGTGCCTCCTTCGACTGGTACCGGTCCTACGAGGAGCGCGGCGAGGACTTCGCCCGCCTGGCGCGGGCGTGCACCGGGGAGGGTGGGCCGGATGCCGGTACCTGAGGCGGCCGGAGCCCGAACGGTGCACCTGCGGGTGCTCGAGGGCGGGCGCGGCGCGCCCGCGGCCCGCGAAAGAGAGGTGCCGCCCGAGGTGGCCGAGGAGGCCGGCCGGCGCGACGCGCGCCGGCTCGGCGCGCTCGCCGCTGCGCTCACGGTCTTCGGCCTCGTGATGGTGGACGCGGCCTCGCCGTTCGAGGCGCTCGGCAGCGGGCGCTCGGTCTTCTCGGTCGCCGAGCGCCAGGTCCTCTGGGCCGTCCTCGGGACGGTCGCCTACCTCGTCTGCGCACGCTGGAGCCTCGCGGGGCTCCGGCGTGTCGCGCGTGCCGGTCTCGTCGTCGTCGCCGGCCTCCTGCTCGCGGTGCTCGTCCCCCACCTCGGCAAGGGGTCGGGGGGGTCGAGCCGGTGGCTCGGGGCCGGGCCGATCACGCTCCAGCCCTCCGAGCTCGCCAAGCTCGCCTTCGCGCTGTTCGCCGCGGACTTCGTCGCACGCCGGCGCGGCCGGGCCGACCAGCGCCGCGAGATCGTCACCCCGCTCGGCGTCGTGCTCGGCGTCCTCGGGCTGCTCATCTTGAAACAGCCCGACCTCGGCACCGCGATGGTCGTGGTCGCGATCGCGGCCGCGGCGTGGTATGCGGGGGGGATCGAGGGCCGGTTGCTCGCCGGCGCGCTCGGCATCATCGGGGCCGTCGGCGGGGTGCTCGCGCTCTCGGCCTCCTACCGCCGGGCGCGCCTGCTCGCCTTCCTCAACCCCTTCGGGCACGCCTCGACCGTCGGCTACCAGCTGGTGCAGTCGCTCAGCGCGCTCGGCTCGGGGCACCTCACGGGCTCCGCGATCGCCTCGTCGCCCGCCGCGTGGTTCCTCCCGAACGCCTCGAGCGACTTCATCTTCGCGGCGGTCGGCAACGACTTCGGCCTCGTCGGCTGCCTCGGGGTGCTCGCGGCCTTCGGCGGCTTCGCGTGGCTCGGGCTGCGCATCGCCGGGCGCGCCCGGGACCCGTTCGCGGCGGTGCTCGCCACCTGCCTCACCTGCTGGGTCGTCTTCCAGACGATCGTCAACGTCGGCGGCGTGACCGGGGTGCTGCCCGACACCGGTATCCCGCTCCCGTTCCTCTCGGCGGGCGGGTCGGCCCTGATCGTCGTGCTGGCGGCGACCGGTCTGCTCGTGAACATCGCGCGCTCGCCCGACGCCTCGACCGAGCCGGTGCGCGCCGGGGCGCGCCCCCCGGCAAAGCGACCGGCGCGCCCGGTCACGACCCGGCGCCCCGTGGTCGGCCCGGCCGCAGCGCGCCGTGCCGCGCCGGCCGGCGCGCCGCGGCGTCGGGGACCGGCCCACCCCTCGGGCAGCCCCGTCGGCGCAAGGCGCGCAGCTCCGGACGTACGCCGGGCCACGAGGCCGGTGGCCAAGTGACCACCGCCCCGGGCGCGCCGGTCGTCGTGACGGGCGGCGGAACCGCCGGCCACGTGCTCCCCGCGCTCGCGATCGCCCGCGCGCTCGTCGCCGGGGGGCGGCGTGCCGACAGCGTCTGGTACGTCGGCTCGCAGCGGGGGATGGAGGCGCGCCTCGTCGGCGCGGCCGGCTTTCGCCTCACGCTGCTTCCCGGGCGCGGCATCCCGCGGCGGATCTCCGCCGAGAGCGCCGCGGCGGCGCTCTCGCTCGCGGGCGCGTGCGCGGCCGGCATCGCGCTCGTGCGCCGGCTGCGTCCGGCCGCGGTCGTCACCGTGGGGGGCTACGCCGGCCTGCCTGCCGCCCTCGGGGCGCTCCTGTGGCGGGTCCCGCTCGTCGTGGTCAACGTCGACGCGGTGCCCGGCGCGGCCAACCGCCTCGTCGCGCCCTTCGCCGCCGCCAGTGCCGTCGCGCTCGCGGGCACGCCGCTTCCCCGGGCGGTCGTCACGGGCGCGCCCGTGCGCGAGGAGGTCCTCGCGGTCGACCGTGCCCCGGCGGGGCGCTTCGCCGCGCGCGCCGC
>JAKABX010000006.1 GCA_021796545.1 Actinomycetes bacterium | reverse complement strand
GCAGGGGGCCGAGCGTCCGGCCGACGAGGCCGACGAGGCCGGGCGTGCGCCCGCCGGCCGGCGCCGTCGGGGTCGCGAGCGCAAGGGTCGGCCCGTCGGGCGCTACCTCATGTGCGTGCACGTCGAGCAGGACGTCACCCAGATCGCGGTCCTCGAGGGCCGCTCGCTGATCGAACACCACGTCGCACGGAACCAAGCCGACGCCAACCAGATCGACGGCAACATCTACCGCGGTCGGGTGAAGAACGTCCTGCCGGGCATGGAGGCGGCCTTCGTCGACATCGGCACGCCGAAGAACGCGGTCTTGTACTGGGGCGACGTGCACGCCGAGCGGGACGACTCGATCGAGCGCGAGCCGGGCGCGACCCGGATCGAGCACCTGCTGCGCCCGGGCCAGACGATCGTCTGCCAAGTCACCAAGAACCCGATCGGCCTGAAGGGCGCGCGCCTCACCGAGGAGGTCTCGCTGCCGGGGCGTTTTGTCGTGCTCGTGCCCAACTCGAGTGCGAGCGGCATCTCCAAGCGCCTCGACGACAACGAGCGCAAGCGCTTGCGGAAGCTGCTCGACGAGATCCGCCCGGAGGGACACGGAATCATCGTCCGCACCGCCGCCGAAGGCGTGAGCGCGGACGAGCTGCGCCGCGACGTCGCCCAGCTGCTCGAGCGCTGGCGCGAGATCGACGACAAGGCCCGCCGCCTGCCGGCACCGGCACTGCTGCACGCCGAGCCCCATCTCGCGCTTCGGGCGATCAGGGAGGAGTTCACCGAGGAGTACCGCGGGGTCGTCATCGACGACGCCGAGCTGTACGACGCGGTGCGGGCCTACGTCGCCGACATCGATCCCGCCCTCGCGGACCGGGTCGAGTACTACGACCCGGCCGCCGAGCACCTTCCGCTCTTCGAGCGCCACCACGTCCACGAGCAGCTGCACAAGGCGCTCGACCGCAAGGTCTGGCTCCCCTCGGGGGGCTCGCTCATCATCGAGCGAACCGAGGCGCTGACAGTGATCGACGTGAACACGGGCAAGAACGTCGGCTCATCGAGCCTCGAGGAGACCGTCTTCCGCAACAACCTCGAGGCCGCTGAGGAGATCGCGCGCCAGCTGCGTCTACGCGACATCGGCGGGATCATCGTCATCGACTTCATCGACATGGAGGTGAAGGCCAACCGCCAGGAGGTCGTGACGACGCTGCGCGCCGCGCTCATGCGCGACAAGACGCCGACCCAGGTCTACGACATCTCCGAACTGGGTCTGATCGAGATGACCCGCAAGCGCGTTGGCGAGGGGCTCGTCGAAGCGCTGTCGGAGACCTGCCCGATGTGCAAGGGCCGTGGGATCGTCTTCCCCGGCGAGCACCAAGCGCCGGCGCCGTCCTAGACCCCGCGTCGGCCTTGCTAGGATCTCGCTCCGATGTACGCGGTGATCGCCACGGGCGGAAAACAGGAGCGGGTCGAGGTCGGCTCGCGGGTCAATGTCGAGCTGCTCGGTGCCGCCGACGGTGACGAGGTGCGCTTCGAGCCGGTGATGCTCGTCGACGGCGATGCCGTGACGGCGACGCGCGACGCGCTCGAGGGGGCAAGCGTGACCGGTCGCGTCGTGGGTGCGGCGGCGGGGCCGAAGATCGTCGGCTTCGTCTACAAGCCCAAGGCGCGTGCGCGCCGGCGCTTCGGCCACCGCCAGCACTACCAGACGATCGAGATCACCGCGATCTCCCCGGCGAGCGCCGGTGACGGCGCCCGGGCGTAGGAGGAACCGATGTCGAAGACCAAAGGCGGCGGCTCGACGCGCAACGGGCGCGACTCGAACGCCCAGCGCCTCGGCGTGAAGACCTCCGACGGGATGACGGTGCGCGCGGGCGCGATCATCGTGCGCCAGCGCGGCACCCGCTTCCACCCGGGCGAGAACGTCGGACGTGGCGGCGACGACACGCTCTTCGCGCTCGCCCCCGGTCGGGTCCGCTTCGCGGCGCGCCGCGGGCGCCGGCTCGTCGACGTCGTCACCGAGGGCTGAGCACCCCGCAGCGCGACCGCGCGCGCCGCGGTCGCGCCCTGCGTGCGGACAGCTGAGCGATGGCGAGCTTCGTCGACGAGGCACAGGTCCACGTCAAAGCCGGCGACGGCGGTGCCGGCGCGGTCGCTTTCCGTCGTGAGGCGCATGTCGCGCGCGGCGGACCCGACGGCGGCGACGGCGGCGACGGCGGCGACGTCGTGCTCGAGGCGTCCACACGCGTCGCCTCGCTCCTCGCGTTCCGCGACCACCCGCACCGGCGCGCCGAGAGCGGTACCCACGGCAGCGGCGCGCGCCGTCACGGGCGCCGTGGTGCCGATCTCGTCGTTCCCGTCCCCGAGGGGACGGTGGTGCGCGACCGGGACGGCGCGGTCCTCGCCGACCTCGCGACGGCGGGCGACCGGCTCATCGCCGCCGCGGGCGGCCGCGGCGGGCGCGGTAACGCGCGCTTTCTCACCAACCGGCTCCGGGCGCCGGCCTTCGCCGAGCAGGGGGAGGTCGGCGAGGAACGCTGGCTCGACCTCGAGCTCAAGCTGCTCGCGGACGTCGCCCTCGTCGGCTTCCCCAACGCCGGGAAGTCCTCGCTCATCTCGCGCCTGTCCGCCGCCCGGCCGAAGATCGCCGACTACCCCTTCACCACGCTCGAGCCTCATCTCGGCGTCGTGCGCACCGCCGGCGGTGGCGGGGCCGACGAGTTCGTCGTCGCGGACATCCCCGGTCTCGTCGAGGGCGCGAGCGAGGGCCGGGGGCTCGGTCACCGCTTTCTGCGCCACGTCGAGCGCGCCCGTGTGCTGGTCGTGCTCGCGGATCTCGGCGAGGACGGCGGTCGGGCCCCGGCCGATCAGGTCCGCGTCCTTCTCGACGAGCTCGCGCGCCACCGCCGCGACCTTCTCGGGCGCCCCCGCCTGGTCGTGGGCTCGCGGGCGGACACCGTGCCGGTCGACCGCCGGCCGGAGCTTGGCTCCTACGGCGGGGCGCTCGTCTGCTCGTCGGCGACCGGCGAGGGTCTCGACGAGCTGACCCGGCGGCTCGCGCACCTCGTCGCGGACGAGCGCGCTGCGCTTCCGGCGCGCACGACCGAGCCCGTCGTCCACCACCCCGCACCCGAGGGCGTGCGCGTCCGGCGCGAGGGCGCCGGCTTCGTCGTCGAGGGGCGCGCCGCGCAGCGGGCGGTCGCGCTCTCGGACCTCACCGACCCCGACGCGCTGGCTCTTGCCCAGACACGCCTCAGGCGCCTCGGAGTCGACCGCGCGCTGCAGCGTGCCGGCGCACGCGCGGGCGATGCCGTACGCATCGGCGAGCTCGGCTTCGAGTACTCGCCCGAGCCGTGAACGGGCCACGATCGGGCACCGGCTGCATCCCCTGTGCAAGGGTGGCGCCGTGATCGTCGTCGCCAAGATCGGGACCTCGTCGGTCACCGACGCCGAGGGGCTCGTCGACCACGACGCGGTCGGCAAGTTCTGCCGGGACGTCGTTCAGCTGCGCGGCGCGGGGCACCGCGTCGTGGTGGTGACCTCCGGCGCGGTGACCGCAGGGGTTGCGGCGCTCCGGCCCGCGGGGGGGCGACCCCAGGACCCCCTCACGCTCCAGGCCCTCTCGGCGATCGGCCAGCACCGGCTGATGCGCGTCTATGACGACCACTTCGCCGCAGCCGGGCTGCTCAGCGCGCAGGTCCTCCTCGCACCGCTCGATTTCGGCGAGCGGCGTCAGTACCTGCACGCACGCGAGACCCTCGCGCGCCTGCTCGAGCTCGGCGTCGTCCCCGTCGTCAACGAGAACGACGCGGTCGCCGACGACGAGATCCGCTTCGGCGACAACGACCGTCTGGCGGCCCTTGTCGCCAACCTTCTCGGCGCCGACCTCCTCGTGCTGCTCACCGATACCGCCGGCTTGCTCAGCGCCGATCCGCGTCTCGATGCGCACGCCTCGCTGGTCGAGCAGGTCCAAGCCGCCGACGCGGAGCTCGAGGCGGTCGCCGGCGGTCCCGGTTCCCCCGGGGGGTCGGGCGGGATGGCCTCGAAGCTCGCGGCGGCCCGCATGGCCGCGTGGTCGGGTGTGCGGGCGGTCATCGCCGCGGCGCGCCGTCCCGACGTGCTCGTCGACGCGGTCGCCGGGCGGGCCGGTGTCGGCACCGTCGTCGTCCCGGCACCCCGGCGGCTCGGCGCGCGCCGTTGCTGGATCGCGTTCGCCCTGGCGCCGGCGGGGCGCGTGGTGGTCGACGCGGGGGCGCGCCGCGCGCTGGTCCAAGGGGAGGCGTCCCTGCTCCCCGCGGGCGTGGTCGCGGCGTCGGGGGACTTCGGTCCCGACGACGCCGTCGAAATCGCGGACCAGGCCGGCGAGGTCTTCGCAAAGGGGATCTGCCGGCTCCCCGGCGCGCGCCGCCACGAGTGGATGGGGCGGCGGACGGCCGACCTGCCGCCCGACCTTTCCGCGGAGGTCGTCCACCGCGACGACCTCGTCGTGCTCGTGCCGTCCTGAAGGCGGCGTCGCCGCGCCGGGAGGTGAGCCGGTACCCTGGAGCATGGACCATAACGTCCCTGGCGCGGACGCCGGCACGCTCCACCGGCTCGGTGAGCGGGCACGAGCGGCGGCCCGGCGTCTTGCGCGCGCATCGAGCGCGGAGAAGGACGCCGCTTTGCACCACGGGGCGGTCGCGCTCGAGGAGCAGGCCGCTGCGATCCTCGGGGCCAACGAGCGCGATCTCGCACGCGCGAGCGACGCCGGGGCGTCGGCGACGGTGGTCGACCGCCTCCGCCTCGACGAGCGCCGGGTCGCGGCGATGGCAGACGGCCTCAGGGCCGTCGCCGCGCTCGGTGACCCCGTCGGTGAGATCGCGGACGGCTGGGTCCGCCCCAACGGCCTGCGCGTCCGAAGGGTGCGCGTTCCCCTCGGTGTGGTGGGCATCGTCTATGAGAACCGGCCCAATGTGACCTCCGACGCGGCCGGGCTCTGCCTCAAGTCCGGAAATGCCGCCCTCCTGCGGGGCTCGGGCGGGGCACTCGAGTCGAACCGTGCGATCGCTGGTGCGCTTCGCACCGGCGTCGAGAAGGCGGGCCTCCCCGCCGACGCGGTCGTGCTCGTCGAGGACGTGCGGCGCGAGACCGTCGCCGAGTTCGTCCGGCTCCGGGGGCTGATCGACCTGCTCGTGCCGCGGGGTGGTCCAGGTCTCGTCTCCCTGGTCGTCGAGGAGGCGACCGTGCCCTTTGTCATCGACGGTGACGGCAACTGCCACGTCTACGTGGATGCCGCGGCCGACCTCGAAATGGCGGAGAGGATCGTGGTGAACGCGAAGACCCAGCGCCCGGGCGTCTGCAACGCGGCGGAGACGCTGCTCGTCCACGAGGCGGTTGCCGACCGCTTCCTTCCCCGGGTCGCGGAGGCCCTCGCGGGCGTGGAGCTCGTCGGCGACGAGGCGGCGCGCCGCCTCGTGCCCACCATGGGTAAGGCGACCGAGGAGGACTTCGCTCGGGAGTTCCTCGCGCTGCGCCTGGCCGTCGCGGTCGTGCCCGACCTCGACGCGGCCATCGCACATGTCACCCGCTACTCGACGGGCCACTCCGAAGCGATCGTGACGCGCGACCTCGAAGCAGCCGGCCGTTTCACCCGTGAGGTCGACGCGGCGGCGGTCCTTGTCAATGCCTCGACCCGCTTCGTCGACGGGGGCGAGCTCGGCCTCGGCGCCGAGATCGGGATCTCGACCCAGAAGCTGCACGCGCGTGGGCCGATGGGTCTGCACGCGCTCACGTGCCTCAAGTATGTGATCGACGGTGACGGGCAGGTTCGCACGTGACGGCTGGCAGCACTGCCCGGGCGCCGTCGAGCCTCCGGGGCCACCCGGCGCTCGCCTCCCCCGACGCTCTCGGTGAGGCCCTGCGCAGCGTCGGCTACCTCGCCGAGCTGCAGATCGCGACCGCCGTCTTCCTCGCGCACCATCTCGACAAGCCCCTTCTCGTCGAGGGTCCGGCCGGCACTGGCAAGACGGAGCTCGCCAAGGCGACGGCGGCGGTGACCGGCGCTCGCCTGATCCGCCTCCAGTGCTACGAGGGTCTCGACGAAGCCAAGGCGCTCTATGAGTGGAACTACCGCAAGCAGCTGCTCCGCATCCAGGCGGACCAGCGCGCGGGCGCAGAGGGTCCCGCCGGCTGGCGGGCGATCGAGGCGGACATCTTCAGCGAGGAGTTCCTCCTCACGCGCCCGCTGCTCGCGGCGATCCGCGCCGAGGACCCGGTCGTGCTTCTGATCGACGAGGTCGACCGGGTCGAGGTCGAGACCGAGGCGTTGCTGCTCGAGGTGCTCTCGGACTACCAGGTCTCGATCCCCGAGCTCGGGACCGTGAGCGCGCGCCAGATTCCGCTCGTCTTCCTCACCTCCAACGACACCCGAGAGCTCTCCGAGGCGCTCAAGCGGCGCTGTCTCTATCTGCACCTCGACTACCCGAGCCTCGAACGCGAGCGGGAGATCGTCCTCGAGCGCGTTCCGGGGATCGGCGCCCACCTCGCCGACGAGGTCGCGCGCCTCGTGCGCAGCCTGCGCGGTCTCGAGCTCGAGAAGCGGCCTTCGGTGTCTGAGACCCTCGACTTCGCGCGCACCCTCGTCCTGCTCGAGGTCGCGCACCTCGACATGGAGGTGGCCGTGCCGCTTCTCAACCTCCTCCTCAAGCACCGTGGCGACATCGAGCGCGCGGCCAAGGAGCTCGCGCTCGGGGACGCGTGAGGTGCTGGCGAGCGTCACGGCCTTCGCCGACGAGCTGCGCCGCGCCAAGGTCCCCGTCTCTCTCACCGAGACCCTCGACGCCGAGCGGGCGCTCGTCACGCTCCCGCTCGCCGGCCCCACCGCGCTGCGGGCCGCGCTGCGCGCCTGCCTGGTCAAAGACTCCTCCCACCTGCCGGTGTTCGACGTGCTGTTCGATGTCTTCTTCCAGGCCGCACCGGGCCCGGCCCGCGCCCCGGCAGAGGCGGGGGGAGGCGGTACCGACGGCTTCGGCGAGTACGACCCTTCCGCCGCGCTCCCCGCGGCGCTCGCGGCTGGTGATCTGGTCGCGCTCGGCGCGCTCGCGCGCGCGCTGGTCGAGCGCTACGCCGGCATCGAGGCGGGACGGCCCGTCGGCGCCTCCTACTACCTCGCGCGCGTGCTGCGCGCGACCGATCTCGACGGTGTGCTCCTCGCGCTGCTCGGCGCCGGGGAGGTCGAGGGCTCTGCCGCCGACCCACTCGCCCGGCGCTTCCGGCGCGAGCAGCTCGCCGCGGCCGCCGAGGAACTGCGGCGAGCCGTCGAACGCGAGATCACGCGCCAGCTCGCCGCCGAGCGGGGCGCTGCGCTGCTCAGCGCGCAGATGCGCCCCGCGCTGCTCGAGGACGTCGACTTCATGCACGCCTCACGCCAGCAACTCGCCGCCATGCGCCGCGTCCTGCAGCCGCTCGCGCGCGCGCTCGCGGCACGCCTCGCCCGGCGTCGCCGTCACCACCGACACGGCACGCTCGACTTCCGGGGGACGATCCGGCGGTCGCTGTCGACCGGTGGCGTTCCCGCCGTGGTGCGTCTGCGCGCCCCGCGGCGGGCCAAGCCCGACCTCGTCGTCCTCGCAGACGTCTCGGGCTCGGTGGCCACCTTCGCCCGTTTCACGCTCCACCTGGTGCACGCGCTCGCCGCCCAGTTCTCGGCGGTCCGGACCTTCGTCTTCGTTGACGGCGTCGACGAGGTGACGCGTCAGTTCCGCCACTCGCGCTCGATCGTCGAGGCGATCGAGCGCGTCGAGCGCGAGGCGGCGGTCTGCGAAGCCGACGGTCACTCGGACTACGGCGCGGCCCTCACCCGCTTCAGCGAGCGCCACCTCGCCGCGCTCGGGCCGCGCACGACCGTCCTCGTCCTCGGCGACGCACGCGGCAACTACCACCCGGCCCGACCGGAGATCCTCGCCGAGATCGCCCGTCGCGCGCACCGCCTGTACTGGCTGAACCCCGAACCCCGCGCCTACTGGGGGAGCGGGGACTCTCTCGTCGCGCAGTACGCGCCGTGTTGCGACGCGATGGTCGAGTGCCGCAACCTCCGCCAGCTGGCAGCCTTCGTCGATCTGCTTGCGTGAGCGATTGGCTCAGCACGCATAGTCCGGATCGATCCCGTAGGGGGAAGGCAGGTTGCCCGGCGTCTCCTGCAACAGCCACGGGACGCCGCCGGCGAAGAGGTCGTTGCCCTTGTCCCCGCTGTAGTGCGCGCTGCCCGCGCACCAGCTTGCCAGCACCGTCGGACTGGGGAGACCGCTCTCGGTGTACGGCGGGCTCGTCCAGGGCGCCCCGGCGATCCAAAGCGGCAGCTGCGGCCCGCTCGGCACGTAGGTGCCGGCGATCTTCGGGTACTGCAGGCTGGTCGAGTAGATACCGACGGTCGCGCCCTGGCTGCGCAGGGCGTCGATCGCGCCCTGGATCGTGCGGTCGTTCAGCGTCGTCGAGGACGACCAGTACTGGCCGGCGTTGAAGTTCGAGTACTGCCCGGGGGCCAGGCTCGCGTTCTCGATGTCGAGCCACCAAAGCGGCGACGCCACGCCCTGGGTGCTCGCGTCCGTGTAGGCGTTGGCCGCGCCGTTGTAGCCGTAGTTGTAGGCGCGACACGGCGCCTGCGCGCTCGCGACGAGGGTCGCGCACGTCCCCGCGGGCCCGGTGGCCGACTGGGTCGCCGCGTTCGCGTTCTTGCCCGGTGAGTTCATGAAGATATACAGCGAGACCGGGTTTTCCGGGGCTGCGGCGAGGGCCCAGGCGACCTCGGCTGCGAGACAGGAGTTCACCGAGCTGTCGAGCCAGCCGACGACCTGGACGACCGCGAAGCCCGTCTGGGCGGGCAGCTTGGCCATCGCGCTGGCGGAGCCGGGCTTCGCGCACTGGAAGTCAGAGATGTCGGCGCCGAAGGAGCCGTGGAGGTAGGGGTCCCCGGTGAGCGGCGGCACTGGCGGTGGCAGGGTCGTTGTCGGGGGCGACGGCGGCGTGGTCGTCGTGGTCGGGGGCGGGGCGGGGGGGAGCGCGGCGACGAGCAGGACGGCGACCCGCACCGGGGGCTTCGGCGGGGTCTTGGCGAGCGAGCCGGAGAAGTGCGCGTCGCCGAACTGGTAGAAGCGGCCGGTCTGGCCGACCAGGTAGTAGCCGCCACCGTCCGGCGTCGCGCCGAAGCCGGCGATCGGGGCCGCGAGGCGGACGTGGACGGCGGAGCCGTGGAAGGGCGCGTCGCCGAACTGGCGTACGGAGCCGTCTGCGTATGCGAGCCAGTAACCCCTTCCGTCGGGGGTCGCGGCCATCCCGATGATCGGCGAGCCATGCGGGCCGGGGCCGCCGCCGTAGGCGCGCACGTCGCCGTAGGCGTAGACGTCGCCACCGGTTGACCAGACCCAGTAACCGTTGCCGTCGGGGCTGTCGACGATCCCGCCGATGTGCCCACGGGGGGTCTCGTGCACCGGCGAGCCGCAGAAGGGCGCGTTGCCGTAGTGCTGGACCGAGCCCGTGGTCGTGACGACGAGGAACCCCGCACCGTCAGGTGTCGCCGCGATGCCGACCCAGGTTCCGCTGTGGTGCAGGTGGATCGGCGTGCCCCAGTCGACAGCGCTGCCGAAGTTGAAGACGTTGCCCGCGGCGGTCAGCAGCCAGTAGCCGCCCCCGCCCGGCTCTTCCGCCGCGGCGACGACCGCGGTGCGGGCCATCGCCCGTTGGGGCGCGGAGCCGTAGACGGGCGCACCCCCGAAGCCGAAGACGGTCCCATTCGACTCGATGAGGTAGTAGGCACCGTTGGTGCCCCGCGGCGGCAGCGTCGTCGTCGTCGTCGTGGTCGCCCGCCCGGACGTCCCGGACGCCCCCGACGTGCCCGAGGTCCCCGGGACCCCCGCCGTCGTCGGGCTGGTGGTCGTCGGGCTGGTGGTCGTCGGGCTGGTGGTCGTCGGGCTGGTGGTTGGGGCGCGGCAGCCGAGGACGAGCGGTGCCGCGCCCGCCGTCGAGGTCGTGGCGCTCGCGCTCGTCGTCGTCGTCGTGGTCGTTGTCGCCGTCGAGGTGCTGGCGGAAGCCGGCCACGCGTGCGGGGCGAAGGCGAGGCCGCCAGCGAGTCCGAGCGAGGCAACAGCCGATGTGTGCCGCGCGCGGTTGCGCCGTGTCCTCCCGGGCGCGCGCATCGGCTAGGCGCGCAGCAGCTCGGCGACGCGGAAGGCGAGGTCGATGGCCTGGCGGGCGTTGAGACGCGGGTCGCAGGTCGTCGTGTAGCGGAGGGGGAGCTGCTCTTCGAGGATGTCCTCGACGCCGCCGAGGCACTCGGTGACGTCGTCGCCGGTCAGTTCGACGTGGACGCCGCCGGGCCAGGTGCCCTCGGCCCGATGCACGGCGAAGAAGCCGCGGATCTCTCCGAGGACGTCATCGAAGTGGCGGGTCTTGCGGCCGTTTTCCGAGGTGAAGGTGTTGCCGTGCATCGGGTCGCACTGCCAGACGACCGGATGCCCGGCGTCGGTCACCGCCCGCACGAGAGCGGGAAGGACGCCCGTGACCTTGGCGACGCCGAAGCGGCAGATGAGGGTGAGGCGCCCCGGCACGCGGTCGGGATTGAGGCGCTCGCAGAGAGCGAGCGCCTCGTCCCGCGTGGTCGTCGGACCGAGCTTGACCCCGATGGGGTTGCGGACGCCGGACAGGAACTCGACGTGTGCACCGTCGAGTGCGCGCGTGCGCTCGCCGATCCAGAGCATGTGGGCTGAGCAGTCGTACCAGTCGCCGGTCAGCGAGTCGCGCCGTGTGAGGGCCTCCTCGTAATCGAGCAGGAGCGCCTCGTGGCTCGTGTAGAAGTCGACCTGGTGGATGGGCGCGCCCGTCGACAGGTCGACGCCGCACGCGCGCATGAATCGCAGTGCCCGGTCGATCTCCTCGGCGATCGCCTCGTAGCGCCTCCCCTCCGCGCTCGAGGCCACGAACTCCTGGTTCCAGGCATGTACGTGGGACAGATCGGCGAAGCCACCCTTGGTGAAGGCGCGCAACAGGTTGAGCGTCGCGGCCGCGTGGTGATAGGCGGTGACGAGGCGTGTCGCATCGGGCACCCGCGCGGCGGGGATCGGGGCGTCGTCGTTGACGATGTGGCCGCGGAACGCCGGCATCTCGACGTCGCCGACGCGCTCGACCGGCGACGATCGGGGCTTGGCGAACTGGCCGGCGATCCGTCCGATCTTCACGACCGGCACCCCCGACGCGTAGGTGAGCACCACGGCCATCTGCAAGATGACCTTGAGCTTGTCCCGGATCGCGTCGGCGGTCTGCTCCGCGAAGGACTCCGCGCAGTCCCCAGCCTGGAGCACCACCGCGCGTCCCGCGGCCACCTGCGCAAGGGAGTCGGTGAGCCGGCGCGCCTCACCGGCGAAGACCAGCGGTGGAAGAGCGGCGACGGTCCGCTGGGCAGCCGCGAGAACGTCCGGGTCGGGCCACTGCGGCATCTGGTTGGCGGGACGGTCGCGCCAGGAAGACGGTGCCCACCCGCGGACCTCCGGGTCGGGGTGCCCCGCGGCGGGTTCGTGCTGCATTGCGGCCATGCCAGAGCCTAACTAGCCGTCACAGGCCGTGAGCGGAGTGTCGCGGCCCTTAACACAACGCTCAAAGCGCGCCGGGCCGCCGGCTCGGCCTACGCTGCGCGCCGTGGCGGGACGGGAGGTGGCCCAGTGAGGCTCGGGATCTTCGGCGGGACCTTCGACCCCATCCACGTCGGCCACCTGGTCGCCGCGGTCAATGCCCGCCATGCGCTGGCGCTCGACCGCGTGCTCCTGGTCGTCGCGAACGAGCCCTGGCAGAAGGTCGCCGAGCGCCCCGTGACCCCGGCGCGGGACCGCCTTGCGATGGTCGAGGCGGCTGTCGCAGGCCACCCCGGGCTCGAGGCCTCGGCGATGGAGATCGAGCGGGGCGGACCCTCCTACACCGCGGACACGGTGGAGGAGCTCGTACGCCGCTTTCGCGACGCCGAGCTCTTCCTGCTCGTCGGTGCCGACGTCGTCGCCGACCTCAAGTCCTGGGAGCGCATCGACGCCGTCCGGGATGCCGTGACGCTGGTTGCGGTGAACCGACCCGGGGCCGAGACCGTCGAGCTCGGGCCCGGTGGTCCGCTCGACGGCTGGCGAGCGCTCGCGATCGAGATCCCCGACCTCGAGATCTCGAGCACCGACCTCAGGGACCGCGCGCGCACGGGCCGACCGCTCGACTACCTCGTCCCCGAGCCGGCGATCCGCGTGATCCGGGCCCGTCGGCTGTACGCTGACCAGGGATGAACCGCGACCTTTGCACCGAGGACGAGCGCGACGGCGGCGGCCGTTGAACCTGTCGCTCGCCACCTCCGCGGCCCGGGCCGCGTCGGCCAAGACACTCGAGGAGACGGTGGTCCTCGACGTGGGCGACCTCATCGGGATCACCGACTACTTCGTCATCACGGGCGGGCGCAACGATCGCCAGGTGCGCGCCGTCGTGGAGGAGGTCAAGCGGTCGGCCAAGGCCGCCGGCGCCACGCTGCTGCGCAGCGAAGGTCTCCACGACGCGCGCTGGGTGCTGCTCGACTACGGCGACCTCGTGGTGCACGTGCTCGACGCGGAGGCGCGCGGCTACTACGCGCTCGAGCGGCTGTGGTCGGACGCACCCCGAGTCGAGTGGTCCGACGAGGACGACCTCACGGGGGCCGCCGCACCGAGCCACTAGGTGGTGCAGGGCCTCGGCGACGCTACTTCTTCTTGGTCTTTGCCGACGTACCGGACGGCTTCTGCACCGGGAGCAGCGAGGCGTAGGTCTGGATCGTGACAGGGGAGCCCACCGTGGTGCCGGCGGGCGTGTAGTTGAAGGGCACCGGCGCGAGTCCCTCGGCGTGCAGGGTGAAGTCGACGCCTTTGATGTAGGCGAAGTTCATCATCAGCGTGACCACGATCTGGCCGAGGGCGCTCGAGAGCTCGGTGGCGTAGAGGGTGCCGTAGGCGTTGCCGTCGAGCGGCACGTGCGCGATGCCGTTGCGCACGACGATGCTCTGCTTCTCCGCCGTCGCGCTGGAGGCGGGCGGGACGTAGGTCGTGAGGTTCTTCTCGCTCGCATAGGGCCCCTCCTCGAGGAGGAAGAGCGCCGCGTCGGGTGTGACCTTGCCGATCCAGGAGCGGTGCACACCGACCAGGAGATGGTCGGATCGGAAGAAGTAGACGGTGGTCTGCTTGCTCGTCGTCTTTGCGAGGGTCGTCGTGGTGGTCGTCGACGAGGGGGTCGTGGACCCGGCGACGACCCGGTCGTTGGCGGGGAGGCTGACGGCGGTGCGGGTCGTCGGCACCCCGCATCCGCTCGCCAGGAGGCCGGCCGCGCCGCACAGCGCGCCGAGAAGGATCCTGCGTCGCGCACGCGGACTGCCCCTCATCGCACCTCCCGCTGCGGCGAGGCCGCGGCCGGGCTCGGGGCGATATCGACCGGCGGTGCCGCGACCTTCCCCCCGGTGCCGTCGGTGGCCTCGTCCTCGGTGAGCTCGGCAGGCGCGATCGGCAGCTCGATCACAAAGCAGGCACCGTTGGGGACGTTGTCCTCGACCCAGACCTGGCCGCCTTGGAGTCTCACGTGCTCGCGCACGAGGGCAAGGCCGAGCCCGGTGCCGCCCCCTCCTCCGCGGCTGCCCGCCGCCACGGAGCCCCGGGCGAAGCGATCGAAGATCCGCTCGCGCTCGGAGGGCGGGATGCCCGGACCGCGGTCCTCGACCGCGATCCGCACGTGGTCCCTGTCCCGGCCGACGACGATCCGGGTGGCCCCACCGGCGTAGCGGGCGGCGTTCTCGATGAGGTTGGCGATCACGCGTTCGAAGCGCCGCTTGTCCACCGCGACGTGGCACTGTTCGAGACCCGGGTCGACCGCGACGGGGACCGCCCCGCCGCCGGCCGCAGCGCTGGCGCGGCGTACCAGCTCACCGACCGGCACCACCGACTCCTGGAGGTCGGCCGAGCCGGCGTCGAGCCGGGAGATCTCGAGGAGCTCGCCGACCATGCGCTGGAAGCGCCGGACCTCGGCGCCGAGCAGCTCGAGTGCCTGGCGCGAACGCGAGGGGAGCTCGTCGCGGCGCGCCTCGATCACCGAGAGGGAGCTGGCGAGCGTGGTGAGGGGCGAGCGCAGCTCGTGGCTGACGTCTGAGGCGAACCGGGCGTCGCGCTCGATCCGCTGCTGCAACCGGTCGACCATCCGGTTGAACGAGGAGGCCAGGGCCGCGAGGTCCGGCGCGTCCTCGGTCTCGAGCCGGGTGTCGAGGCGTCCGCTGGCGATCGCGCGCGCGGCCTCAGAGACCTTGCGCAACGGCCGCAGCGCGAGCCCCGCGGCCCAGCGCCCGACGACGGCGCCTGCCAAGGTCGCGATCACGCCGGCGACACCGAGGGCGACGAGGATGATCTGAAGTGTCCGGGCCGTCTGCTCCAGGGAGGAGACCTGGAAATAGATGCCGCGCAGTGGGTCGACGGGGATGGCGATCGCGACCTTTGGGGACCCGTTGACGTCGAAGAGCTGGTAGGCCGGGTCGTTCGTGCGAACGACGTGGTCGGCGAAACCGGCGGGCAGGACCGAGAGCTCCTCGTTCGGTGCCAGCCCGACCCAGGTCTGGTCGACGGTCGAGTAGAAGATGGGGACGAGGCTGTTCTTCGGCTCCGCGGTCGCGTAGATCTGGGAGAGCGCCCCGACGGGGTCGAAGACGGCGGTGATCCGGCCGTCGGGCGACGCCAGGCTCGGCGTGCTGACGAGTCCCTCGAGTTCAACGGCGTTCGCCTTGGCCTGACTGGTGAGGGCCGAGAGCTCCTGGCTGACGATTTGGGAGCGCGCGGTGAAGTAGGTGATGCCCGCGATCGCGCTCGAGAGCACGAGGGCGCCGAGCGCGAAGCCGAGGGTGATGCGCGCCCGCAGGCTGAGGTGGAAGCTCCGTCCCACGGCCGCCGCCCGCGCGCGCCGGCGCCAGGCGCGGCGCGCGGCGCGGAGGCGGCCGAGCATCAGGGGGCGAGCTTGTAGCCGAGCCCGCGCACGGTGAGGACGTGGCGCGGGTTGGCAGGATCGAGCTCGACCTTGGTCCGCAGGCGGCGCACGTGGACGTCGACGAGCCGTCCGTCGCCGAAGTAGTCGTAGCTCCAGACGCGCTCGAGCAGCTGCTCGCGTGACAGGACCTTGCCGGCGTTGGCGGCCAATTCGCAGAGCAGGAGGAACTCGGTGCGCGTGAGGTGCACCTCGTCGCCGCTCAGGCGCACGACACCGGCTTCCGGCTCGATCTCGAGCTCGCCGAAGCTGAGCACCCCGCTGCCGCTGTCGGTGGCGCGGGCACGGCGCAGCAGCGCGCGGATGCGCGCGGCGAGCTCCTTTGGCTCGAAGGGCTTGGTCACGTAGTCGTCCGCGCCGGCCTCGAGCCCGGCGACGACGTCATGGGTGTCGGTGCGGGCGGTCACCATGATGATCGGCACGGTGCTGCGCCGTCTCAGCTCACGGCAGCACGCGAAGCCGTCCATGCCCGGGAGCATGACGTCGACGATGAGCAGGTCGAAGGGCATCGGGGCCGTTGGTGGGCACGTCTCGAGGGCGTCCTCGCCGCTGGCCGCCTCGGCGACCTCGTAGCCCTCGTCCTCGAGCGCGAGCCGCATCGCGGTGCGGATCCGCTCGTCGTCTTCGACCAGGAGGATGTGACCGGCCATGTCCCATTGTCCCATCCCGCGGCAATCCTGCGCCGCAGCGGGGCGTCGACCCTAGGATGGGGCGGTGAGCTGGGAGATCGAGGGCTTCACCGCCTCGCTCACCGCCAGCGCGCCGCGGACGGTGCGCGCGTACCGCACCGACATCGAGGCCTTCGCGCACTGGGCGGGACGCGCCGGGGTGGCCGAGCCCGGCGGGGTCGACCGGATCCTCCTGCGCCGCTACCTCGCCTACCTGGGGACGCGGGGTTACGCGCGCACCTCGATCGCGCGCAAGGCCTCGGCGTTGCGCCGCTACTTCGCCTGGTGCCGCCGCCGCGGCCTCATCCCCGCCGATCCCGCAGAGCGCCTCGGTGCGCCCGGGGGGACGGGCCGCCTGCCGCGGGTCCTCTCGGGCGCCGAACTCGAGCACCTCCTCGCGTCGCGGGTCCCCGAGGCCGACCGACCCGGGACCACGAGACGTGCCGAGGCGCTCGCGCACCGCGACGACGCGGTCGTCGAGCTGCTGTACGGCTCGGGGCTGCGCGTGAGCGAGTGCTGCGGTCTCGACCTCGGTGCGCTCGACGTCCGCCGGGGAGAGGTCCGGGTCCTTGGCAAGGGCGGAAAGGAGCGGCTCGTCCCGCTCAACACACCCACGCTCGACGCGCTCGCGGCGTATCTCGAGCGCCGCGGCGTGCTGCTCGACGCCGACAGCCCGCCCGCTGCGCTCTTCCTCAACACCCGGGGCGCGCGCCTCTCGCCCCGAGACGTGCACCGCATCCTCGGGCGGCGGGCGCTCGTGCCGACGCATCCCCACGCGCTGCGGCACAGCTTCGCCACCCACCTGCTCGACAACGGGGCCGACCTGCGGGTCGTGCAGGAACTGCTCGGCCACGCCAACCTCCAGACCACCCAGATCTATACCCACGTCTCACGCGAGCGGCTGCTCAGCGCATACCGCCGGGCGCATCCGCGCGCCTGACCGGCTACGATGCCACGGGTCCGACCGGACCCCCTCTATCCGTTCGTCCAGGCGCGCCCACGGTCGCCCCACGCGGGGCGCGGCGCCCGGATCAGCTCAACCGTTGGGAAGGAGCGACGCGTGGCCGTCGTCACGATGAACCAGCTGCTGGAGGCCGGTGTCCACTTCGGGCACCAGACGCGGCGGTGGAACCCGAAGATGAAGCGCTTCATCTATGGCGAGCGCAACGGGATCTACATCATCGACCTCCACCAGACCCTCACCCGCCTCGAGCAGGCGTACGCCTACGTCCGCGACCTCGTCGCCGGAGGCGGCGTCGTCTTGTTTGTCGGCACCAAGAAGCAGACCCAGGACCCCGTCGCCGAGTACGCGGCCCAGTGCGGGATGCCCTATGTCAACGAGCGCTGGCTCGGCGGGATGCTGACCAACTTCCAGACCATCGCCGGCCGCGTTCGCAAGCTCGCGGAGCTGGAGAGCGCGAAGGCCGCCGGCGACTTCGACGCGATGCCGAAGAAGGAAGCCCTCATGCTTTCGCGCGAGCTCGAGAAGCTCGAGCGGAACCTCGGCGGCATCCGCCGGCTGAACCGGCTGCCCGACGCGATCTTCGTGATCGACACCAAGAAGGAGCACATCGCGGTCACCGAGGCCCGCAAGCTCGGCATGCCCGTCGTCGCCGTCGTCGACACCAACTGCGATCCCGACGTGATCGACTACGTCATCCCGGGCAACGACGACGCGATCCGTTCGGGTCGCCTGATGTGTCGCGTCGTCGCGGACGCGGTGAACGAGGGTCGCTTCATCTACTCAAAGCGCGCCGCGGCCCGACTCCACCAGGGCGAGAGCGGCCGCCCGGCGGCCGCCGGCGCCGTCGGTGCAGGCAGGGACGAGTCCGTCACCGCCAGCGCGACGGTGGAGGGCTGATCGATGGCCGAGGTCACCGCGAAGGACGTTCAGGAGCTCCGCAAGGCAACCGGCGCCGGCATCCTCGACGCCCGACGGGCTCTGGTCGAGAATGCCGGCGACTTCGACGCCGCCGTGCGCTGGCTGCGCGAGCAGGGACTCGCGGGCGCGAGCAAGCGCCAGGACCGTGAGCGCGCCGAGGGCGCGGTGTCGGTGGTCGTCACCGGCGGCGGCCGCCTCGGCGCAGTCGTCGCGCTCGAGTGCGAGACGGACTTCGTCGCCAAGTCGGCGGACTTCGTCCGTCTCGTCGACACGCTCGCGGAGGGGCTCGCAACCGACGGCGAGGAGGCACTGAAGGCCGCGTCCGCCGAGGTCGAGGAGCTGCAGATCACCCTCAAGGAGAACATCGCCGTTGGTCGCCACGAGCGCTTCGAAGCCGGCGAGGGCGCGCTCCTCGAGAGCTATCTCCACGTCCAGAACGGACGCGGGGTGAACGGCGTGCTCATCGAGGTAGCGGGCGCCTCGGCTGAGGTCGCGCACGACATCGCCGTGCACATCGCGTTCGCCCGCCCCGAGTACCTGCGGCGGGAGGACGTACCCGCGGACGTCATCGCCCAGGAGCGGGCGACGGTCGAGGCGATCGCACGCAACGAGGGCAAGCCCGAGTCCCAGCTCGACAAGATCGTCGAGGGGCGGATGAACGGCTTCTTCCGGGAGCGCGTCCTTCTCGAGCAGCCCTTCGCCAAGGACGAGAAGAAGACGGTGGCCCAGGTGCTCGGCAGCGGCGAGATCCGCCGGTTCGCGCAGGTGGTCACGGGCGCGTGAGCGCGACCGGGCCGGAGGCGGCGGCAGGGGTGGACATGCCCCCCCGCCCCGCTTCCGCCCGCCCGTCGCGCCGCTGGCAACGCACGGTGCTGAAGATCTCCGGTGAGGCGCTCGCGAGCAGCGACACCCATGAGACCATCGACGCACCGACCGTCTCCCGCATCGCACGCGAGATCGCCCAGTCGGTGACCGAGCTCGGCGTCGAGGTGGCCGTCATGGTTGGCGGCGGGAACATCTGGCGGGGAAGCACCGGCCAGGGTGAGGGCATCGACCGGGCGACGTCGGACACGATGGGGATGCTCGGGACGGTGATCAACGCCCTTGCGCTCCAGGACGCGATCGAGCGCGAAGGCCAGCCCACGCGGGTCCTGTCGGCGATCTCGATGGCCGAGGTCTGCGAGCCGTACATCCGGCGCCGAGCAATCCGCCACCTCGAGAAGGGGCGCGTGGTCATCTTCGCGGCGGGCATGGGCCAGCCCTACTTCACGACGGACACGCCCGCGGCGCTGCGCGCCGCGGAGATCGAGGCGCAGGTGATCTTGAAGGGAACGCACTCGGGGGTCGACGGCGTCTACGACGCCGACCCCCGCGTCGATGCATCCGCGAAGCGCTTCGACGAGATCGGCTTCATGGATGTCGTCGCACGGGACCTGCGTGTGATGGATCTGACCGCGATCACCTTCTGCCGGGACAACGCGCTGCCGATCCTGGTGTTCGACCTGATGACACCCGGCAACATCCGCTCTGCGCTGGCCGGCGAGCCGATCGGTACGCTGATCCGGTGACCGCAGACGACTCGCTCGTGGGTGCGGCCCTGGAGGACGCACGCGAGAAGATGGCCCGGGCGATCGACCACGCCCGCGGGGAGTTCGCCGGCGTGCGAACCGGCCGGGCGGCCCCCGCGCTGATCGAGCGCCTCAAGGTCGACTACTACGGCTCCGAGGTGCCGCTCCAGCAGCTCGCGGGCTTCACGGTTCCCGAGCCCCGCATCCTGCTCGTCCATCCCTACGACAAGGGCGCGCTGAAGGCGATCGAGAAGGCGATCCAGACCGCCGATCTCGGGATCAACCCCTCCAACGACGGGACCCTCATCCGCCTGGTCTTCCCCCAGCTCACCGAGGAGCGGCGCAAGGAGCTCGTGCGCGTGGTGCGCCAGCGCGCGGAGGAGGGACGGGTGGCGCTCCGCAACGTCCGCCGCGCGACCCGCCATGACCTCGAGGCGCTCGAACGCGACGGCGAGCTCTCCGCCGACGACCTCGACTGGGCCGAGAAGGAGCTGGAGAAGCTCACCCACGACCGGGTCGGCGAGATCGACCGCCTCCTCGCGCACAAGGAGCAGGAGCTCCTGGAGGGATGAGCGACCCGACGCCCGTCTTGCGCACCGGCCGTCCCCCGGCACCGGACGGGCCGCAGCCCACGGGTGCCGCGCCGGGCCCGCCAGGCGACGGCGAGCCCGGTGATCCCTCGACCGAGCCGGTGCGGATCGCGGCGACGCCGGCGTCGGTGGCGGCCGGGATCGACGCCGCGCCGGCGTCGGTGGCGGCGACGCCGGACACGAACGGGGCTCCCGTGCTTCCGGCTCCGCCGCTCCCGGACTGGACGGATCCGCCGACCGGTCAGGTGCCCCGTGTCCTGCTCGAGCACGCCGGCGAGGACCCGTCCCCCCCGGCGCTGCGGGGGCCGACCTGGCGCGAGCACGCCTCGGACTGGGCCGGCGACGACGATCTCGGCCTCTCCTTCCTGCTCGACGACGAGGACGACGAGACCGACGCGACGCTGATCGCCGGCCGGGGATCCGCGGGGGAGGACCCCCTCGACCCGACCCCGCCCGCGAAGCGCGCCCGGCGCCGGCGCAGCGCGGCAAGACCGGACCTTCCGGCGGCCGAACGCGCGGCCGAGACCCGGTCCGGCGCGGCGCGCCACGGCCGGAATCCCCTCGTTGCGACCGCGACCGGGGTCGCGCTCGGTGCCGTCGCCGTCGCGTGCTTCCTGCTCGGCCCGCTCACCGCGGTCGTGCTCGTTGCGGCGGTGCTCGCCGTCGCCGCCGGAGAGGCGCTCGCCGCACTGAAACGCGCCGGTCGGCGCCCCCTTGCCGCGCTGGCGCTCGGCGCGGTCGTCGCGCTCGTCGGTGCCGCGTACGCCGCGGGACCCGTCGCGATCGGCTGGGTGCTGATCGCGACCTACGGGCTCGGCGTCGTCGCGATGCTCGCCGCCGGAGAGCGCTCGGCACCGGTGCGCGATCTGTCGGCCACGCTGCTCGTCGTGACGGCGGTCGGCCTGCCGGGTGCCTTCGCCGGACTGCTGCTCTCGCCGTCGGACTTCCCCCACCGTCACGGTGTCGCGCTGTGCTTTTCCGTCGTCGCCGCCGTCGTCGCCCACGATGTCGGCAGCTACGCCGCCGGCAGCCGTCTCGGCCGCCACAAGCTGGCGCCTCGGGTAAGCCCCGGCAAGACCTGGGAGGGCTGGATCGGCGGCAGTGCGTTGTGCGCGGTCGTCACCCTCGGCGGCCTCTCCCACCTCCACCCGCTGACACTCCCGCTCGCCGCGGCACTGACCGCGGTCGTCGCCGTCGTCGCCCCCGTTGGTGACCTGGCCGAGTCGCTCATCAAGCGCGACCTCGGGCTGAAGGACATGGGCCGCCTCCTCCCCGAGCACGGCGGCGTCTTCGATCGTGTCGACGCGATGCTGCTCGTCCTGCCCGCCGCCTACGCCCTGTTCACGGCCGCGCACCTCGGGTGAGTCCGCTCGGAGCCGCGCGACGGTGAGAATGGTCGCGATGAACGACAGGGGACCTCGGCTTTGAGCGGGGGCGGATCCGCGCCGCGGACGGTGAGCATCGTCGGCTCAACCGGCTCGATCGGCCGCCAGGCCGTCGAGGTCGTCTGCGCCGAGCCGGACCGTTTCCGGGTCGTCGCCCTCGGGGCGATGCGTTCGGCCGGGGTGCTCGCGCAGCAGGCCGCGCTCTTGCGCCCCGAGGTCGTGGCGCTCGGCGACAAAGACGCCGCCCTCGAGCTCGCCGGGTTGCTGCCCCCCGGCGTCGAGCTGCTCGCGGGGCCCGAGGCGCTGCCGGTGCTCGCCGAGCGCGGCGAGGTCGTGCTCAACGCCGTCGTCGGCTTCGCCGGGCTCCCCGTCACCCTCGCCGCGCTCTCGTCGGGACGCCGGTTGGCACTCGCGAACAAAGAGTCGCTCGTCGCCGGCGCGCCGGTCGTCCAGGCGGCGCGCGCCGCGTTGGGCGCGGAGATCCTGCCGGTCGACTCCGAGCACTGCGCGATTCACCAGTGCCTCGGTGAGCGCCGCCACACCGGCCCGCAGTGGAGCGACGCGACCGGTCCTCGGGCCGGTGCGGACGTCTCCCGTCTGCTGCTCACCGCGAGCGGCGGGCCGTTCCGCGGGCGATCGCGCGCCGAGCTCGCCGGCGCCGGTGTCCAGGACGCGCTCGCCCACCCGACCTGGCAGATGGGGCCGAAGATCACGGTCGACTCCTCGACGCTCATGAACAAGGGTCTCGAGGTCATCGAGGCGCACGAGCTGTTCGGGGTCGCCTATGACCGCATCGAGGTCGTCGTCCACCCCCAGTCGGTGATCCACTCCATGGTCGAGTTCAGCGACGGCGCCACGCTTGCCCAGCTCTCCCTTCCCGACATGCGGCTCCCCATCGGGTACGCGCTCGCGTACCCGGACCGCATCGGGGTCCCCTTCGGGACGATCGACTGGACCCGCCTGCGCCGTCTCGACTTCGAGCGGCCGGATCTCGAGACCTTCTCCTGTCTCGCGCTCGCCTACGCGGCCGGCCGGACCGGTGCGAGCGCGCCGGCGACGCTGAACGCGGCCAACGAGGTCGCGGTCGGCGCGTTTCTCTCGGGCCGCATCGGCTGGCCCGACATCGCGGCCGTGGTGGAGGAGGCGCTCGCCGCCGTCCCGGTCGTCCCGCTCCAAAGCGTCGAGGACGTGCTCGCCGTCGACGCCGCGGCACGCCAAGCGGCGGAGTCCGCGCTGTGGGCGCGCCGGAATTGAGCGCCCCGCGCGGGCGTCGGGACGGGCCGCGCGCCACGAATGCGGCGGCCTTCGCGCGCCTCGCGCTCGTCGTCGCCGCGGGGATCGTCGCGGCCGTCGTCTTCCACGGCCTTGCCGTCCTGGTCGTCGTCTGCTCGCTGATCGCGATGGTCATGCTCCACGAGCTCGGCCACTTCGTCGCCGCGAAGGCGTCGGGGATGAAGGTGACCGAGTACTTCCTCGGCTTCGGGCCACGGCTGTGGTCGGTCCGCCACGGCGAGACCGACTACGGGGTGAAGGCGCTTCCCGCCGGCGGGTACGTCCGTATCGTCGGGATGACCAACCTCGAGGAGGTTCCCCCCGAGGACGAGGCCCGCACCTACCGCCAGGCGAGCTTCCCCCGGCGCTTCGCCGTCGCCGTCGCGGGGTCCGCCATGCACTTCGTCATCGCCTTCGGACTGCTGTGGGGGGTCTTCGCGTTCTCGGGGTACCCGGTGTCGGCCGTCGCGACTACCCAGGTCTCCGAGGTCGTGAACTTCGCGAACGGGCCGAGCCCCGCGAGGAGCGGAGGCCTTCGGCCGAGCGACGTGATCGTGAGCCTGGACGGACGGCGCGTGTCCAGCGAAGCGGCACTGCGCCGGGCGATCGAGCAGAACGCGGGCCGTCCCCTGCACCTCGGCGTCGAACGCGACGGGCGCCGCGTCGAGCTCACGGTGACACCCGAGTCCGCAGGCAAGGTCCGCCTCCTCGGCGCGAACGGCCAGAGCGAGCCGTTCCCCGGCGCGCGCGCCGACCAGGGCGTGATCGGTGCGGTCTTTGCGACCGCGACCGTCTCGCGGACCTGGAATCCTCTCGTCTCGGTCGTAAAGGCCGGCGGCGAGCTCGGATCGCTGACCAAGGTGAGCGCGCTCGGGATGGGTCAGGTCTTCTCCCCACAGGGACTCGGGAACTTCGTCCGCCAGGTCGCGACCGCGACGTCGGCGCCGCCCGCCGGCTCGTCGGGCCGTGGCGGCGCGGCGAAGGCGACCGGGAGCGGAGAGGTCCTCTCGACGGTCGGTGCGGCCGAGGTCGCGGTGCAGGCGGCCCACCAGGGCGTGACCCCGTTGCTGTTGATCCTGGTGCTCATCAACTTGTTCATCGGGATGGCGAACCTCTTCCCGATGCTGCCGCTCGACGGCGGGCACGTCGCGATCGCGATCTACGAGCGTCTCCGGTCGCGCCGCAACAAGCGATACCACGCGGACGTCGCCAAGCTCATGCCGGTCGCCTACGCCTTCCTCGCCCTGATCGTGCTGATCGGCCTGGGCGCCCTCTACGTCAACCTGCTGCATCCGCCGTCGTTCGGCTAGCCCGGGGGCGCCGCGGGGCTGCGCAGCTCCTAGTCTGGGGGCGGCGCGCCACGGACCGCGCCGAGGAGGACCGACCCACCATGGCGCGAGCCGCGATCATTGCCGCCGAGAGGAAGCCGACCCGACAGATCATGCTCGGTGGTGTCCCCGTCGGCGGCGGCGCCCCCATCAGCGTCCAGTCCATGACGACGACCAAGACGGCGGACGTGGAGGGCACGCTCCAGCAGATCTACGCGCTCGCCGGCGCCGGCGCCGACATCGTGCGGTGCACCTGCAACGAGCGCGAGGCCGCAGAGGGCCTCGCGCGCATCGTGCCCCGCGCGCCCGTACCGATCGTCGCCGACATCCACTTCCACGTGGAGATGGCCCTCGCGGCGCTCGAGGCCGGCGTGCAGGGGCTCCGACTCAACCCCGGCAACCTCCGCAAGCCTGAGGAGATCCGTCTCGTCGCCAGGGAGGCCAAGGACCGGGGTGTACCGATCCGCATCGGCGTGAATGCCGGATCGCTGCATCCCGAGATCTACAAGCGCTTCGGCGGTGCGACCCCCGAGGCGCTCGTCGAGTCGGCGCGCCTCGAGCTCGAGTACTTCGGCGAGGTCGACTTCCACGACGTCAAGATCTCGGTCAAGGCCTCGAACGTCCCGCTCATGATCCAGGCCTACCGGCTCTGCTCGGAGACCTTCGACTACCCGCTGCATCTCGGCGTGACCGAGGCGGGTCCGCCCCCGAGCGGCCTCGTGAAGGCGACCGCAGGTATCGCGACCCTGCTCGCGGAGGGGATCGGGGACACGCTGCGCTACTCGCTCACCGCCGACCCGGTCGAAGAGGCGCGCGCCGGTCGCCAGCTGCTCGAGGCGCTTGGACTGCGCGAGCGCCGGGGCCTGGACCTCATCGCGTGCCCCTCGTGCGGGAGGGCCGAGATCGACGTCATCGGCGTGGCCAAGGCGGCCCAGGAGGCGCTCGAGGCGCGCAAGATCCCCCTGCAGGTCGCCGTCATGGGCTGCGTGGTGAATGGGCCCGGGGAGGCCCGCGAGGCCGACCTCGGCATCGCGGCCGGACGCCACAAGGGCCATCTGTTCATCAAGGGCAAGATCGTGCGCGTCGTGCCCGAGGACGAGATGGTCGACGCCCTTGTCGCCGAGGCCGAGCGGGTCGTCGCCGAGGGGATCGAAGCGCGGCTCGCCGCCGCCGACGTTGCGGCGGAGGCCGAGGCCGCCGCCGATCGCCGACTGCTCTTCGAGGAGAAGGGGCGCGACGCGAACCACTCCGAGGAGCTCGTGAGGAAGATCCGGGCGCACCTCGAGCTCCACGACGACCCCGGCGCCGGCCCCGACTGAGAGCCCGGCCGCCGCGCCGGCCACAGGGGGCGCTAAGGCCGGAGGGGTAGAGTGGCACGGAGTTTGCCGCAGCTCGTGGCGTCGGTGCGCGCTGCGCCGGGCGGCGACAGAACAGGAGAGGAACCCGCAAGATGGCATCGACGAAACGGCCGCAGGGAACGTCACGGCCGGGCGGCGCCTCCCGCGGACCGGGTCAGTCGGCGTCCACCGGCGGCGGACCGCGTCGCCTCGGCGGCCAGCAGCCGCCGCCGCGTCGCCAAGGCGGCGCCCAGCGCCGCTACGAGCGGGCACGCCAGAAGTCGACCTTCGGCAAGCGCTTCGGCTGGATCGCGGTGGGGGTCGTCCTCGCTGTCGTCATCGCGCTCGTCGTCGTGAAGTTGACGAGCGGGGGATCGAGCGCGAACTCGGGCACCTCGGCCGCCGACCGCAACCCGGTCGCGGCGCCGGCCGCCGAGGTGAACGCGCTCACGACGATCCCCGCGTCGGTGTTCAACACCGTCGGCGTCGCCGGGCAACCCGCCGCGTTCGCCGTCACGGCCAACCAGCCGCGCCTCACGCTCGGGGGCAAGCCGCGCTTTGTCTACGAGGGCGCCGAGTACTGCCCCTACTGCGCGGTGACGCGCTACTCGATCGTGGCGGCGCTCAGCCGCTTCGGTACCTTTTCGGGGCTGAAGAAGACCTCGTCGGGTCCGAACGACCTCAACATCCCGACCTTCAGCTTCCTCGGCTCGCACTACACGAGCAAGTACGTGGCGTTCACCCCCTACGAGGCCGCCGACCGCCTCCAAAAGCCGCTCCAGAAGGTGCCGGCCGACGTGAACAGCCTCTATCTCAAGTACGACGGCGACCCGACGACGGGTCAGCCCTCCAAGTTCGCGAGCGGGATGTGGCAGAGCCCCGGCATCCCCTTCCTCGACATCGCGAACAAGTACGTGGTCGCGGGTTCCTCGCCGGGCCTCTACGGCGTGGTCAGCTCCGGCGTGCTGCAGAACGGCGGTCCGGGCCGCCTCGCGATCGCGAACGCGATCCACTCGCCGGACTCCCCGACGGGCAAGGCGATCCAGGCCTCCCAGTTCATCGTGGAGGCGAACTACCTCGCGGCAGCGATCTGTGACGTCGATGGCCACGCGCCGGCCTCGGTCTGCGCCTCCCCCGGGGTCACCGCGGCGGCGAAGACCCTGGCGACCGTGAAGCCGGTGGGTTAGCGGGCGGGTGCCCAAGCCGCCGACCGCTGAGAGGGGACGCCGGCGCCGCGCGCCGGCACCACCCCCCCCGCCGCCGCGCCGCCGCCTGCGCGAGCACCGCGCGCGGCCGCCCGCGGGGCCCCAGGAGACGGTGGTCGAGGAGCCGACGGCACTCGGGCGCCACTGGCGCGCCTATGTCACGCCGCTGCTGTGCGTGCTCGCCCTCGGGGTCTCGACCTACCTCACCGTCGCCCACTTCCAGCCCGGGAGCCTGTCGTGTCCCCTCGGCAGCACGCACGGCGCCGTCGACTGCCAGAAGGTCACGACGAGCCCGCAGTCGTTCATCTTCGGGATCCCCGTCGCGATCCTCGGGCTCGTCTACTTCGTGCCGATGCTCGCCCTGTGCCTTCCGGCCGCGTGGCGCTCGGCGAACCGCTACGTCGCACCGGCGCGCCTCGCGGGCGCGGTCGTCGGGATCGCCATGGTCTGCTACCTCGTCTACGCCGAGCTCTACGAGATCCACGCGATCTGCATCTGGTGCACGACCGTGCATGCGCTGACCTTCCTCGTCTTCGTCGCCGTCGTGACGGGCTGGGACCAGGCGCGCGCGCCCTATCTCCTCGCCGGCGAGGCCGCATTCGACTGAGTGCCGTGCGCGCTCAGGGCCGGCGCGCGAGCTCGACCAGACGGGCGTCGGGTCGGGCGTCAGTGAGCAGGGCGACGACGTGGGGATGGCAGGTGAAGGCCAGGACCTGGTTGTCTTTCGCCGTGGCCGCCAGGGCGCGGGCCACGGCCTTGGCGCGTCCGGGGTCGAAGTTCACCAGCACGTCGTCGAGCAGGAGGGGGAGGCGTGCCGCCCGCTCGGCGAAGTCCGCCGCCAGCGCGAGGCGCAAGCAGAGGTAGAGCTGCTCCTGCGCACCCCGGCTGAGGCGGTCCGACTCGATGCGGCGCCCGTCGGGCGCGAGGACGTCGATCCCCGGCGCCCCGCCGCGCACCTCGGCGGCCTCCCGGGCGACGAGGGAGCTGTAGCGACCGTCGGTGATCTCGGCGAAAAGTCCGCCCGCGGCACGGATGACCGCAGGCTGGCGCTCGCGCTCGTAGCGCGCAAGGGTGCGCCGGAGAAGGGCTTTGGCGGTGCCGTGGAGCGCAAAGGCGCGCAGCGCCGCGTCGAGGTCCGCCACGACGCCCGCGCGTTCGAGCTCGAGCTCGGCGATCTCCGCGGAGCTGAGGAGCGCGCTCGCCTCGACCTCCGCCCGGGTCCGCCTCGCGACGAGCTCCTCGATGTGGACGTCGATGTCCTCGAGCGCGGCGCTCCGCCGGGTGCGTTCGTCCTGCCAGGCGAGGACCTGTCCGGTCGCGAGCTCCGAGCGCAGGCGATCGGCGCGGTCCCCCGCGCCGAAGGTCGCGGCGAGATGGCGCTCCGCCCCGGCCAGCTCGTCTTCGAGGCGCGCGCGCCGCGCGACCCGTTGAACGGCCTTGCGGGCCTCGGCGAGGAGCGCATCGAGGTCGTCGGCCCCGCGCACGTCGGCGAGCGCGGGTGCCACGCGCTCGAGGACGGCAGCCTTTTGCTGCTCTGCGGCCTCGAGCGCGGCGGAGAGCTCCGCGAGCCCCTCGTCCACGCGCTTGAGCTCCTCGGCGGTGCGCCACGCGCTCTCGAGGCGCCGGGCGCCGTCGCCGAGGCGCGCGGGGTCGAGGTCGGCCGGCAGGCCGAGGCGCGTCGCGAGGACGCGGCGCCGGTCGTCGGTCTCGCGCACCTGCTCCGCAGCGTGGTGCGCCTCCTCCTCGGCGCGGCGCGCGTTGACCCGGGCTGCGCTCGCCGCCTCTGCGGCGTGATCGTACCGGGCGCGCGCGTCCTCGTCCCGGCGGAGCTGCTCCGCGCGCTCCTCGAGGTCCTCCGCCCCGACCGGAACCGGGAGGCCGAGTGCCGCCGCCTGGGAGGCGACCTGCGCCTGCACGCGGGCGAGCTCCTCCTCGCGGCCCGCGTCCTCGCCGCTCGCGTCGAAGCGGCGCGCGCGGCGGGCCAGAAGGGCGCAGACGACGAGGAGCCCGAGCGCGCCGGCCGCCGAGAGGGCCGCGGCGGCACCGGCGTGTGCGCGCGCCGCGAGCACGGCCGCGGCGGCGAGCAGGACCGCGAGAGCGGCCAGGAGCCCGATGAGGCCGTTGTCGATGCCACTTCGGCGCCGGGCCAGGCGTTCCACGCGCTCGTCGCGTGCCGCGGCGAGAAGCCGGTCGCGGTGGGCGAGGCGGGAGCGCAGGTCGCCGAGGCGTCGTCGGATCTCGACGAGCTCGTCGGCGCTCGCCAAGGTCTCGCCGGTTCTGTGCTCAGCGAGGGCGGCTTCGCGTGCCGCACGCTCCTCCTCGGCCGTCGCGAGCGCGCGCCGGCAGTGCGCGAGCACGGCGACGGCCTCACCGTGGTGCCGGGCGAGCGCGTCAGCCACCTCCACGTCCTCGGCGCGCACCGGAGCGTCGGGAGGACGCGCGCCCAGCTCCTCGAGGAGCGCGCGCTCGCGCCGCAGCACCTCCGCGAGCTCGCGGCGCTGGGCGCCGAGGCGCTCATGGCGGCGGCGGTCGGCCTGGTGCGCGTCGGCTGTGGCGCCAAGCCTCTCGATCGCCGCCGCGGCGGCGGCGAGGGTCTCGTCTTCTCGTCGGTGCCCGAGCGCCGCCAGCTCGCGTCGGGCGGTGTCGGCGGCGTCCTGGGTCGTCCAGGCGGCGCTCAGAAGATCGAGCTCGGCGATGCGGGCGGCGTGGTCTTCCCTCGTTGCGCGCAGGGTGGCGAGGGACTCCTCGAGACCAGCCTGTGCGCGGGCGACCTCGGGGAAGCGCCGCGCGTCGGCACGCGCGGCCCGCAGCCGGTCGTCGATGTCGACGAGCCGCTTCCACAGATCGTTCGCCCGTGCGCCGCCCGCGCGCTTGCGGACGAGCTCGTCCTGGCGAGCCTGGAGCGCGCGCACCGCCGCATGGGCCGAACGTCCGGCGCCGAGGACGCCGGCGGAGAAGACGCGTTCGCGCACCTCGTCCTCCTGCAGGGTACGCAGCGATGCGAGCTCGTCGAGCCCGAACGCGAAGACGGCCGCGAACAGGGTCCGGTCCGCACCGCCGCGCAGGCGCAGCAGGGCCGTCTCGTCGAGCGGTGTGCCGGCGCGGGTGTGCAGGACAACTTGGCGGCTGTCGGCGTGCCTCTCGAGCACATACTCATCCCGGTCGTCCGCGAGGAACAGGGCGCCCCCATGGCGCCCGCCTTGGACCGGGCGACCGTCGGCCTCGCGGCTTCGCCCGTCGGGGAAGCCGAAGAGGATGTGGCGCACGAAGGACAGCAAGCTCGACTTGCCCGCCTCGTTCGGCCCGTGGACGACCGTGAGGCCCGCGGGGAGATCCTCGACGAGCTCGTCGCGCAGGGCGCCGTAGCCGTCGATCCGCCAGCCGGTGATCCTCACGACCGACTCCTGCCGGCAAACGCCGTCACGGCGCCCCGCTCTCGAGGGCATCGAGTGCGGCGTCCACGGCCTCGTCGACGAGGCCGACCAACGCGGCGCCATCGGCGAGCAGCTCCCCGAGGCGCGTGGCCAGCGCTCTCGGTGGTGTTCCGGCCGTCCCCTCCTCCACAAGACGTGCCGCTTCCAGCGGATCGCTGAGCACCTCGTCGGCGAGCGTCACGAGGTCGGCCGCGAAGTCACCACGCCCGCGGATCTCCTCCCGCGCGACCGGCAGGCCAGAGCGGTCCTCGAGGGCGTCCCACCACACGAGCGGGGGCGCCGAGGCCGCGCGGGAGCGCAGCGTGTCGAGGAGCTGGTCGATGCTTCCTTGCCGGCGCAGGTCGCCGTGGACGGCGCCGCGCCCCACAAGGCGCCCGCGCAGCACGAGCGAGCGGCCGTCCGCCTCGCCCGCGCGGTCGCGGCCGCGCGCCTCCAACTCGTCGAGCAGCGCACCGAGGTCCTCACACGGGGCGATGTCCACGTCGACGAGGTCGAAGCGCACGGCGTCGCAGGCGACGAACTCGACCTCGCGCACCGCGGCGTCGCTGACATGGACCACGACCGCCCCCTTCGCTCCGAGCTCGCCGGGTCGGACGCTTCGCGCCTGAGAGGTTCCGGCGTAGACGACCGTCGCCAGCCCCGGACCGCTCGAGAGCACCGCGTGGCGGTGCACGTGACCGAGGGCGAGGTAGTCCAGGCCCGTTGAGTGCAGGTCCCCGAGGCTGCAGGGGCTGTAGCTCTCGTGGCCTGTCGAGGCACCCTCGACGGCGCAGTGCAGGAGCCCGACGTGCAAGACGCCGGAGTGGTCCGGCCGTCGGAGACGAAGGGCGAGATTTTCCGTCGTCGCGGGGGTCGCGTAGCTCACCCCCTGCACGGTGGCGATCGTGCGGCCCTCGCGTGCGACGGGGACGACGCGCGCGTCGGTCGTCCCGAAGACCGTCACCTTCTCGGGCCACTCGCGGATCGCCGACCATCCGGTGTCGAGCGGATCGTGGTTCCCGTGGACGACGAAGCTCGGGATCCCGGCCTCGGCCAGGCGCGCCAAGCCCTCCCGGAAGCGCAGCTGCGCGCGCAGACCCCGCTGCGCGCCGTCGTAGATGTCGCCGGCGAAGAGCACGAACGCGGCCGTGCGCGCCAGCGCCAGGTCCACGATGGTGTCGAAGGCCTGCAGCGACGCTTCCCGCAGCACCTGGGCAACACCGGCGGACACACGTCCGATCCCGGTGAAGGGCGTGTCGAGGTGCAAGTCCGCGGCGTGGACGAAGCAGAAGGAGTCGTCGGCCACCGCCGAACGTTATCGATGCGCGCTGACATCGGCGCGGCACCGGGCGCTCCCTCGGCACCCTGGCCGACGCCGCAGCGTCGGCGGACACCGGCGAGAGGGCGTCGGGTCCGGGGCGGCCGGGGGTAGGGTTGCAGCGGCCACGTTGCGGGAAGGAGGACGATGGGCTTCGATCTCGACGCCGTCTTGGCGGCCAACCGCGGAGAGAACTTCTCTCTCTACGCGCGCCACATCAACCCCCAGCTCGTCCGTGTGCTGCGCACCATCGGCTTCGACCGTCACTACGTGCGCGGCGAGGGTTCCTACCTCTACGACGACAAGGGCGACCGCTACCTCGACTTCCTCTCGGGTTTCGGGGTGTTCGCCCTCGGCCGCTCGCACCCGGCGATCAAGCGCGCCCTGCATCAGGCACTGGACGCCGATCTCCCGAACCTCATCCAGATGGACGCGGCTTTGCTGCCCGGCGTCTTGGCGCGCGAGCTCCTCCGGCGCTGCCACCCGGGCATGGGCCGCGTCGTCTTCACCAACTCCGGCGCGGAGGCGGTCGAGGCTGCACTGAAGTTCGCCCGGGCCGCGACGAGCCGGCCCCGCGTCGTCTACTGCGACCACGCCTTCCACGGGCTCACCTACGGCGCGCTCTCGGCCAACGGCGGCGAGGATTTCCGCAAGGGCTTTGGCCCCTTGTTGCCGGGATTCGACAAGGTCCCCTTCGGGGACGCGGCCGCGCTTGAACGCGCGCTGGCGCCCCGGGACGTCGCGGCGTTCCTCATCGAGCCGATCCAGGGCAAGGGCGTCAATGTGGCACCCCAGGCGTACTGGGACAGCGTCCAGGAGCTCTGTCGGCGCCACGGCACCCTGCTCATCGTCGACGAGGTGCAGACCGGCCTCGGGCGCAGCGGGCGGATGTGGGCGCACGAGCACTACGGGGTGCTCCCCGACCTCATGACGGTGTCCAAGGCGCTCTCGGGCGGCTTCGTGCCCGTCGGGGCGATGGTGTGCTCCGAGAAGGTTTCCGACGCCGTCTACAGCTCGATGGACCGGGCCGTCGTGCACTCCTCCACCTTCAAGAACAACCAGCTGGCGATGGTCGCCGCCCTCGCGACGCTCGAGACGATCGACGACGAAGACCTCGTCGACCGGGCACGGGTGACCGGTCTCGCCCTCGAGAAGGGGCTCGCCCCCCTTCTCGAGCGCTACGAGCTCTTCCACGAGGTCCGCGGCAAGGGTCTCATGGTCGGCCTCGTCTTCGGCGCACCCGACTCTCTGCGCCAGCGTGCCCGGTTCCGCGCGGTCGAGATGGCGCGCAGCGGTCTGTTCGCGCAGACGATTGTGATGCCGCTGTTCCAGCGCCACCGCATCCTCACTCAGGTGGCCGCGGACGGCGTGAACATCGTCAAGCTTCTCCCGCCCCTCATCTGCGGCCAGGAGGAGGTCGACGCCTTCGTGGGCGCGCTCGACGACGTCCTCGACGACGCCACGCGAGGCTCCGGCCTGGTCTACGAGTTCGCCCGGACACTGGCCAAGGCCTCGCTCCAGCGCGACCGCTAGGGTCCGGCTCTTGGCACGGTTCCCGGCGCGTGCGGAGCGCGCGCGCACCCACCTGCGGCGCCGCGGGCGCGCGCTCGTCGCGCTCGTTGTCGCCGGCGCGGCACTCGCTGCCTGCGGGGGGCCGGCCGCGACGCGCAGCGGGACGACCGACGCGTCGTCCTCGTCGACGACGACCACGACCACCACAACCACCACGACGACCACGACCACCACGACCACCACGACACTGCCGCGCGCGGTGCGCGTCGCGGGCTCGGGCGCCGGCTACGTCGGCACCTTCTTCGGGGTGGTGCACCGGTTGCCCGTCGTGCCCGTGCCCGAAAACACGCTGGCGGCGCCGGCCGCGCCGACGGGTTCGCCGCAGGCGTCGGCGGCCGTCCTCATCGGCTACCACCAGACCGGTTCGGGGCCGGACCTGCTCCTCGTGATGGGCCAGCGCGGTTCGATGACCTGGTGGGACCCCCAGCTCATCGCCGATCTGGCGCAGAGCTTCCGCGTCACGTGGTTCGACCTCCCCGGCATCGGGTACTCGGCACCGGCCCGAGGCGCGACCTCGCTCGCGTCGGTCGCGGACCTGACGGCGGGCCTCATCGACGAGCTCGGCCTGGTGGCGCCGACCGTGCTCGGGTGGGGGGTCGGTGGCGACGTGGCGCTCGCCCTCGAGGAGCGGCACCCGGGCATCGCCTCGCACCTGGTCCTCGTGGACACGAGCGCGGGCGCCGCCGGGCCGAAGGCCGCGCCGGCCGTGCGGGCGGCCCTGGCGGACCCCTCGGTCACCTTGACCCAGCTCTCCCGGCTCTTCTTTCCGCCGAGCGCCGGGGCGGCGCGGGTGGCCTGGCTCGCCCGGGTGGGGGAGGTCCCCCCCGACGACGTCACGGCCGCGGGGATCCGCGCCTCGGCCGCGCTGGCCGCCTCGGTCGCGAGCGACCAGGCGCTCGTGGCCGATCTCAAGACGGTGCGCGTCCCCGTCCTTGTCGTCGGCGGAGCGAGTGACGTTGTCGTCCCGCCGCCGAACGCCGCGCTGCTCGCCGCCCACCTGGGCGCCGCGCACCGCCTGGTGCTGCCCGGCGCCGGGTACGCGGCGCTCGCCCAGGACGGGCCCCGGGTCGTGGCGGCCGTCGTCTCGTTCGCGGGTTCCTAGGAGATGGCCGTCTCGGACGACCTCGTCGTGAGCCGGACGGTGGTGATCCCCGCCGGCGAGCTCTCCTGGCGTTTCAGTGGCAGTGGTGGTCCGGGTGGCCAGCACGCGAACACGGCGAACACCCGCGTCGAGCTCGTGTTTGACGTGGCCGCCTCCGAGCACCTCGGGCCGCGCCAGCGCGCCCGCCTCCTCGAGCGCCTCGGCCCGCGGGTCCGGGTCGTGGTGTCGGGAACGCGGTCCCAGGCGCAGAACCGGGAGGTCGCCCGCGAGCGGCTCGCGGCGCGCCTGGCCGAGGCGCTGCGCAGCGCGACACCGCGCCTTGGGACACGGCCGACCGCCGCGAGCCGTGAGCGCCGCCTCGCGCACAAGCACCGGCGCGCGTCGCTCAAGCGCGAGCGGGCGCGCCGAGATGACGACGCCTAGGGGGGCGAGGACCGCCGGGGCGCCGGGATCGCGACTTCTCGGCGTCGCCTTCGTCCTGGTGGCGGTCAACCTGCGTCTGCCGATCGCGGCCGTCTCGCCCGTTCTCGTCCAGATCCAAGCGGCGCTGCACCTCTCCGCGGCCGAGGCGGGTCTTCTGACGGCGATCCCGGTCGTCTGCTTCGGCGCGTTCGCGTTCGTCACCCCTCGACTGCGCCGGCGCGCCGGCGCCGAATACCTCATGGTGCTCGTGGTCGCGCTGTTGTGCGCGGGCACCTTGTGGCGCGTCGCGCCGGGTGTCGGCTCGCTTTACGCAGGCACGGCGCTCATCGGGGCGGCGATCGCCGTGGGCAACGTGCTCCTGCCCGCGGTGATCAAGGCCGACTTCGCCGAGCAGGCGGCCGTGCTCACCGGTCTGTACTCGATGGCGCTCTCGGCCGGCTCCGCCGTGTCGGCGGGCCTCACGGTGCCCATCGAGCGCGCGACCGGGCGTGGCTGGCGCGTGGCGGTTGGCTCGTGGGTCGTCTTCGCTCTGGTTGCGCTCGCGCTGTGGGGCGGCGCGCTCGTGCTGCGGCGCACTCGGGGACACGCTCCCGCCCCGGTGCGTCCCGAGCACCTCGGGGGGCTCTGGCGCGACCGCCTCGCGTGGGCGGTCACGGCCTTCATGGGCCTGCAGTCCTTCGGCTTCTACTCAACCCTCGCCTGGGTGCCGACGCTCCTGGAGCAGCACCACATGAGCGCGGCCCGAGCCGGGTGGCTCCTGTCGTTCTCGAGCCTGCCCGCGCTGGCGTCGTCATTTGCGATGCCGCTTGTGGCACGGCGCCCGCGGGCGCGCCTGCTCCCGCTCGCCGGCGTGCTCTGCTGCTACGCGGGCGCGTACCTGGGACTCGCCTTCGATCCGGTCGGGGCGCCCTACTTCTGGATGACGCTGCTCGGGGTGGCCCAGGGCGCCGCCCTCAGCCTGGCGCTCGGCTACATCATCCACCGCGCGCCCGACCCCGAGCACGCCGGCGAGCTCTCGATGATGGCCCAGGGCGTCGGGTATCTCGTCGCCTCCATGGGGCCGGTTCTGTTCGGCCTGGCGCACGAGTGGACGCGGTCGTGGCGGGTGCCGCTCCTGTTCCTCCTCGTCCTCCTCGTCCCCCTCGCGCTCGCTGGCGCGCTGGCGAGCAGCGAGCGGCATGTGCGTCGGGTGCCGCCCGCAGTGCGCGGCGCAGACTCCCGGCTCGTACCCTGAGCGCTGGCCCACGAGCGGCTCACGACGGCGGCGAGGCCGTGCGTGCGCGCCGGGGCGCGCGATCGGGGAGGGCCGTCAGCTCCGATGCGTGCGCCGCGCCGGGACTGCGGGCGCGACGACGATCTGCGCGCGCGGTCAAAGCGCGGCCGGGTGTGCCGTTAGTTGCCGGTGGGTGGTCGCGCACGCGGCCGGAACGGAGGTGGAGTGGCACCGGCGGTGGAGGCGGTGGCGAGCGGGCACCGGCGTGGGCAAGCGCGCGCCGCGGCCGCGCTCGCAGGACGCCTCGACAGCGCCGACGTCGCCGTCGCCCTGCGCTGGGGAACCTTGGCGGTCGCCGCCGTCGCGGTGGTCGTGCCTGCTGCAAGCGAGCCCGGCCGCAGTGCGCGGGGCTTCGCGGCGCTTGTGGTGCTCGCGTGCTACGCCGCGGCTCGCACGCGCTGGCCGATCCGCTCGGCCGATGTTGGCGCGCACGCGTCGCGGGCCGTGGCCGCGGAAGCGCTCTTGTGCAGCGCGCTCGTCCTTTTGACCGGCGGGTGGCGCTCACCGCTGCTCGCGACCGTCGCCGGCGCGCTGTTGATCGCCGGCCTCCTCGCGGGCGCGCGCGGGCTCGCCGCCGCCGTGCTCCTGGCGTCGGCAGGTGTCGTTCTCGGCACCTTGCACCTCTTCGGGCACCTTCCGGCCGCCCCTGCGGCGGTGGCGCTCCAGAGGATCCCCGAGCTCGTCGGCCTCGGTGCGATCGGCGCGTACGCCCATCGCCTGCTCGCGGTCGAGGACGAAGCCGTGCAGCGCCTCGGGTGGATGAGCGAGCTGCATGCGCTCCTGCTCGATCTCAACCGACTGGCCGCCGAGCACCCCGGGCTGCTCACGATCGAGGGTGCCGTCCAGGCCATTGCCACGCGCCTTTCTGAGCTGGCGCCGCCGGCACTCGCGGCCGTCCTGCTCCAGCGTTCCGGCCCATCCGGGCCGGGACACACCTGGGACCTCGCGGACGCCGACGCCGGCACCGGCGGGGTCGTGCTCGGCGCCCGGCTGCCGGCGTTGCTGCAGATGGCGGTCGCCGAGAGGCGCGTCGTCACGTCGTTGGCGGTCGGTCCGGGCGAGGGCCTGCGGTCGGGCGCCGTTGTCGGTCTCTACGCGCCCGTCGTCGGGCGCGTCGGCGTGCTCGGTGCGTTGGTGCTCGAGCGGGAGGAGGCCGTGCCCTTTTCCGACGCCGAGGCGGCCGCGCTCGGCCGCCTGGCACACAGCGCCGCGCTCGCGCTCGACAGCGCGCGTTCCTTCGAGAGACTGCGGAACCTCGGTGCGCTCGAGGAACGCGAGCGGATCGGACGCGAGCTGCACGATCGCGTCGGCCAGGCGCTCGCAGCGGTCGCGTTCCGCGTGGACCGCCTTGGCGCCGCGCTCGACGCGGAGCCCCCCGAGGCCGTCCAGCGCGAGCTCGCGCTGGTCGGCGCCGAGATCCGCGAGGTCAACGGCGAGATCCGCGAGACCCTGGCCGAGCTGCGCGGTGGGCCGAGTGTCGAGACCCCGCTCGACGCGGTGCTCGAGGAGTTCCTCACCCGTGTGGAGACCCGCTCGCCGCTCGCCGTCGCCTATCTCGACGACGTCGAGGGGCGCCTGCCGCTCCTGGTCGAGCGCGAGATCTGGCGGATCGCCTGCGAGGCGATCCGAAATGTCGAGCGTCACGCCGGCGCCCAGCACCTGTCGGTTTCCCTGCGCGACGAGGGTTCTCACCGTGTCCTCGAGGTCCGCGACGACGGCCGCGGCATCGAGGGCGCGGCCGCCTGGCGCCCCGATGCCTACGGCCTGGTCGGGATGCGTGAGCGGGCCGAGCTCATCGGCGCCACGCTCGCCGTCGAAATGCCGCCGGGAGGAGGGACCGCCGTGCGCCTGGAGGTCGCAAGGCGATGACACCCGCACGGATCTTCATCGTCGACGACCACGCGGCCGTGCGCGAGGGGCTGCGGCGCTCGCTGGAGGCACACGGCGTCGCCGTCGTCGGCGAGGCCGGGACCGGGATGCGGGCGATCGCCGACGTCGCCCGGCTCGATCCCGAGATCGTCCTGCTCGACGTGTCGCTGCCGGACATGGACGGCGTCGAGGTGGCCCGACGCCTGCGGACCACGGCGCCGCACGCGCGCGTGGTGATGCTCACGATGTATGCGGACCGCACGACCGTCACCGCCGCCTTCGCCGCGGGCGCGTCCGGGTACCTGGCAAAGGACTGCACGACCGCGGACATCGTCGCGGCGATCGAGAAGGTCCGCGCCGGGGAGACGGCGGGTTCGCCTGCCACGCTCGCCCCCGCGCCGGCCCCGCGCGAGCGCGCGACAGACGCGGTGCTCAGCCAGCGCGAGCGGGAGGTCCTCCAGCTCGTCGCGGAGGGCGCATCCACGACCGACGTCGCGCGCCAGCTGTTCATCAGCGTGAAGACCGCGAAGAACCACCTCGCGAACATCTACGCGAAGCTCGGGGCCGGCGACCGCACCCAGGCCGTCGTCCAGGGCCTGCGCCTCGGCCTGATCCGGCTCCGCTGACCACCGAAGCACCCGCTCCGAGCCCCGCGCAGGCGCGCCGCCCCCGGCGCGTCGCGGGGAACCCGTTACGCTGTCAGAATGCGCCTCAACGAGATCGGTGGCGACATCTCCCGCGCGCTGATCCGCCGTCTGACCATCGTCGCGATCATTCTTGTCGCCCTGCTGAACGTCGGCGACGTAATCACGACCCACCTCGTCCTCGCGCGCAACGGCGTCGAGGCGAATCCGATCGCCTCCGCCCTGCTCGGACACGGCTCCCTGGCTTGGGTGAAGCTCGTGCTCGTGGTGCTGGCGGGCTTCGTCGCGCTGAAGGCCCCGCCGCGGGTGGGCGTTCTCCTGCTCGCCTGGTTCGTGGCCGGCGTGTACGCGACGGCAGTCCTGTCGAACGCGCTCCTGCTCCGCCTGACCTGATCCTCTCTGGGGTCGGGACCCGAGGTCCACGCCACGCGAGGCCGCATGCCGCTGTCGCCGGCCGAGCACCTTCCAGGAGGCACCCGGGGTCGGTGGCCGGCGATTGGGGACGCGGGGCAGCGCGCCGGCGCCGGGCCCGGCCCGCGGCTTTGACGCAGGGGGGGAGCCGAGGGATCAGCCGCCCTCGTGGACCACAGCGCGTCGCTCGTAGCGCAACATGACGACCCCGTTGTTGAACGTCTGAGGTGAGAATGACGTGAGTTCGTCCGCGGGTGGGCGCGCCGGGTTTCGGTGCGGGGCAGAGCCCCGCTCAGGGCGTCAGTCCTGACTTGGCAGTGTTCAGGCCGCGGCGGGCTCGACGGTGACCTTGTAGCCGAGACGCTCGATCTGGTGGGCGAGTCGGCGGGCGTGGGCGGCATTGTCGCTGCGGCGGTCGAAGAAGTTGGCACCGAGATTGGCGTAAGCGGCTTCGTTGACCAACATGTGCCAGATGGTGACGAGCATCGAGTGGGCGACGACGAAGATCGCCTTAGCCTCGCTCTTCTCGGCGAACCGACGGCAGAAGCGACGATATTGAGCGGCGTAGTCGCTGTTCTTTGGGGTGCAGCTCTCCTCGGGTGACCAACGTCAGGCAGCTGCCGGGATGACGCCGCCGACGTAGCGGGATGCGTGGACGCGCTCGCGCTCCGCGGTGAGGTGGTGGTGCCCGTACGCCTCCCCGTCGCCGTTGGTGCGCACAGCTCGCAGCTTCACCATCGCCTCGGCTGCCTCGAGGGACCACCGAGCGCCGGTGATGTCGAACCGGTCGCGCACGAGGTGTCGGCATGCTCGTTCGATCACGCCGGTGGCGATCGGCCAGCCTTCGGCAAGCGCTGTCGGATAGTCGAGGTAGACCCGCTTGTTCTTGAAGGACCGCGTGCACTCGTCGGCCTTCTTGGGCTTCGGTCCGGCGAGACCGAGGGCCGTGGCCTTGCGGGCGATCGCGCCGGCGACGAGGCCGGCCCTGCCTTCGAGCACGGCGAGGCCCTTCTCGGCGACCCAGCCCGCGGCAACAGGGTCGCCCTCGTCGAAGAAGCACCAGGCAGCACCCCAGAGGTACTCAAGGACGTGGATGAAGTCACAGACGATTGTCACCTTTACGCCGCGGCGGCGTGCCCCCGCAGCGATCACGTCGCTCTGGTGCTTCGCGCCGTCGACGAGGCAGACCCAGGGGCGCAGGTGCTCGGGGTCACGGCGCTCCGCCTCGTCGAAGGCGGTGGCGATGACCTCCCTCGCGCTGTCCACGACGCTCGCGGTGAGCCACGATCCCGTTGCCACCGGCGCCGGTGCCTTCTTCCCGTCGTCGCCTCACGAAAAGACGTCGCCCGGGGTGCGTGGCAACGGGGTGGCGTCGTAGACGACGGCGAGCTCGGCCATGCGTTTCGAGTTGCGCTGCTCGCCTTTGGAGAGCCTC
>JAKABX010000070.1 GCA_021796545.1 Actinomycetes bacterium | reverse complement strand
TCGGGCGCCGCGGGCAGAGGGCGGCTTGAACGGGCGCCTTCCCCCCTCTACCGTGCCCGGGGCGGGCACCGATGCCCGCGCGCCGGCCGGGAGGTCGCGATGATCGAGGTCCGCCGGCTGACCAAGCGCTTCGGGGCGACGCTCGCCGTCGACGACCTCTCCTTCGAGGTCCGTCCGGGGCGCGTGACCGGATTCCTCGGGCCGAACGGCGCGGGCAAGACGACGACGATGCGCGCCATCCTCGCCCTCGATCGCCCCGACGGCGGCGAGGTGCGCGTCGCCGGCCGGCACTACGTCGACCTCCCCGCACCGCTGCGCACGGTGGGGGCGCTGCTCGAGGCCAGGGCGCTGCATCCGGGGCGACGCGCCTACAACCATTTGCTCTGCCTCGCCCAGACCAACGGCATCTCGGCCCGCCGGGTCGACGAGGTCCTCGACCTCGTCGGCCTGACCGAGGTCGCGCAGCGCCGCGCCGGGAGCTTCTCCCTCGGTATGGGCCAGCGCCTCGGGATCGCCGCCGCGCTGCTCGGCGACCCGGAGGTGCTGCTCTTCGACGAACCGGTGAACGGCCTCGACCCCGAGGGGATCGTCTGGGTCCGCACGCTGATGCGCTCGCTCGCGAACGAGGGCCGCACCGTCTTTGTCTCGAGCCACCTCATCAGCGAGATCGCGCTCAGCGCCGACCACCTCATCGTGATCGGCAAGGGTCGCCTCGTCGCGGACGCGAGCGTGGACGAGCTCGTGAGCGCCGGGGCGACCACGGTCCTCGTGCGCAGCCCGGACGCCGATCGTCTGCGCGCCGCGCTCGAGCAGGCGGGCGCGACCGTGCACACCGAAGCCGACGGCGCGCTCGCAATCCACCACATGGCGGCCGTCGACGTCGGGCGCGCGGCGCTCGCCTGCGGGGCGGTGCTCGCCGAGCTCACCCCGCGGCACTCCTCGCTCGAGGACGCGTTCTTGCAGCTCACCGAGTCAAGCGTCGAGTACCGGGCCCACGGTCACGCCGAGGCGCCCCGGTGAGCGCCCCGGTGCTCGACGAGGGCCCCTGGCCGCCGCCGACGGCTCCGCGCGCCGGCGAGGCGGTCCAGCCCGCGACCTTCGGTGACGTCGTGTTGTCGGAGTGGACCAAGCTGCGCACGCTGCGCTCGACGTTCTTCACGCTCGCGGCCGCCGTCGTCCTCGTCGTCGGGCTCGGCGCCCTCATCTCCTACGAGGTCGCGCGCAACGGCCCGCCACCCGATCTCCTCGTCGACCCGACGCGGATCTCGCTGTCGGCCCTCAACATCGGCCAGCTCGCGATCGCGGTGCTCGGCGTGCTGGTCGTGACGAACGAGTACTCGAGCGGGATGATCCGCGCGAGCCTCGCGGCGGTGCCCCACCGCGGGCGGCTGCTCGCCGCCAAGGCGATCGTCTTCGGCGTCGTCGCCGTGATCACCGGCGAGGTGGTCGCCTGGGCCGCCTTCTCCCTCGGCCAGGCGGTGATGTCCGCGCACCTGCGCAGCGCGCACCTGAGCGACCCGGGGGTCGTCCGCGCGGTGATCGGGGCGGGCCTGTACGTCGCGCTCGTCGGGCTCATGGCGGTCGCGATCGGGGCGATCCTGCGCCACACCGCCGGCTCGATCGTGACCGTCGTCGCGATCTTGTTCGTCCTGCCCGGCATCATCCTCGCCCTGCCGGAGTCCTGGCGGAACCCGGTCGAGAAGTTCTGGCCGACCGAGGCGGGTCGCCAGGTGAGCGAGGTCGTCCGCCAGCCCCACACGCTCGCTGCCTGGCCGGGCTTCTTGGACCTCGCCGTCTTCGTCGCGCTCCTCATGGTGCTCGCGCTCTACCTCCTCAAGCGTCGCGACGCCTGAAGCCCGTGTGGCGTGCCATCGGGCACGCCCGTCGCGCGATCGCGGCACAGTGGTTCCGCGCCTTCACCGACACGACCACGCCGCTCGACCTTCGAGGTGGTCCGCCGGCCGACACAGGCGGGGATCGGCACACCAGCGGTTCCGAGATGTCCCACGGTGGATCGGCCGACGGCACCTTGCACCTCCAGGGGGTGGCCGCAAGCCGCACCACATTGAGGAGCACCGGGCAGGAAGCCGCCGCTTTGGCGCCGAGACCACTCCTTGAGATGGCGGCCGCGCACGCGACGCCGGCGCGAAGGGGCGCGACCGGCGTCGACCGGCCGTGAGCTTGCCAGCGGGCGCTCGCCGGTCCCCCGGCGAGTGGCCGACCCGGCGTCCTCCGCTGCGGTGCACTCCCCTCCGTCCGCGCGGGGATCCGAGGGGAGTCCGGTTTCGGGGCCGTGCCCAACCGAGGTTGCGCTGCGGAGCGAGCATGAGATCACCTCCGACGGGCCCGAGCCGAAGACCCGGGTCGTCCGTGCTGGCGGGTCCGCGATGGTCATTCTGTCCAGAACCGTCGGGTCCTCGTCGATCGACGGGCCGGCGACGGTCATCAAGACGTCGCCCGCATTGAGGTCGCAGGTCCCCTCGGGGGTGCTGACGGTGATCTCGACAGGTCCGGGCGTCGACTTGGGCGGCGCGGTGACGGCGATCCGGGCGCCGGACCGACGATGAGCGTCGAAGCCGCCACCGAGCCGAAGTCGACGGCCGTTCAGCCCGTGACGCCGTGACTGACCAGAGGACGGACGCGCCGCGCGCGGCCGGTGACGAGCCGTTCTCGACGAAGGTGGTGCGAATGACGAAGAGGCCCGCATACGGCCTCTGTGCCCGGTCGCGGCGTCCTGCTGCGGCGCTTTGGCGCCACCGGGCTGTCTCGCCGGCTGTGGGGCTCAGGCGCCGGGCTCGACGAGGCCGAGCCGCCGGCGCAGGCGGTCGGTGTCGAAGCTCACCGCGCCGGGAGGCGTCGGCCGGCGGTCGAAGTCGTGGAGGAGCGCGACGAGCTCCTCGCGCCGGGTCGGGTCGTCCGCGGCCTGGCGCGGGGTGAGGCCGCCGAGCGCGGGGACCGACTCATCGACCCAGCGCTCCTCGGCATCGCCAACCAGGCGCTGCAGGGCATCGTGGGCTCCCGGCGGCGGTCCGGCCCACGGCCGCTGCGCGCCCTGCGCGGCGCGGCGCTCCAGGGCCGCCTGGGGGAGCCGCTCCTCGTCGCGCAGCTCCCAACCCTCCAAGCACGGCGCGAGCCGCCCACGTAGCCGCTCGAAGCGCTCGATGCTGTTCGCGAAGAGCTCCACGCGGCCCTCGTCAACGATCACGCCGCCACGCAGCCACCGCTGTCCGTCGACCTCGACCCACTCATCCCAGCGCCCGCCGCCGGCGGGCTCCAGCAGCTCGTCCAGGCGGGCTGCGAGCGCCTGGCTGTCAGCACCGGCATAGCGCGCCCGACACAGCACGATCGGCTCCCCCTCGCGGTTCGCGAGCGTCGGGGGCGCGAAGCACCCGCCGATCACCTCGGCGAGCTGCTCGGCGTCCGCGTCCTCGTCGAGTGCAGCGATCACGGCGTCGCGCGCCGAGAGCGGGAGCGGTTGGATCCCGCCCACGAACTGATACCCCGTGCCGTCGAAGACCGGGTGCGCGAGGACCAGGTCGCCCCGGTGCAGCTGCGTGGAACCACGGCGCTCGCTCACCTCGAGCACGTCGCCGGTGCGGATGTCGCGAATCGTCACGCCCTCGCCGGGCCTCGAGTCGCTCACCTCGTAGACCGAGTGCCCCGACAGCGCCCACTGTCCGAGCAGGTTGTGCTCGTCGTCGGGCAGCAACGCGCCGCGTTCGGCGAGGAACTGGTCGATCGCGCCATCGGCGAAGAGCACGAGCGACGCGGCGCGGTCCATCATCACCAATAGCTCGGTCTCGTCGATGCGCCGCGGCCGCCCGCCCCCGAGCATGGTGACGGCCAGCGCGCTGAGCTCGCCAACGCGACCGGAGCGCTCGAGCCACCAGCGCAGCTTCTCCCACAACCACGCCACCCGCGCCGCGAGCGGCTGCGGGCGGCTCGCCGCGGCGAGGCAGCAGTGCTTGAACTTGCGGCCAGACCCGCACGGGCACAGCGCGTTGCGGCCCCCCGCGGGCTCGGTCAGCGCCGGGAGGTAGCGCCGCAACAGGTCGATCCGCGCCGCGTCGTCGTCCTCCTCGATGCGCTCGAGGAGCGCCACCGCCCGCTCGGCCTGGCCGCGGTCGCTCGCATACCACGCCAGATCGGCGATCACGGGCTCGAGCTCCGCGTCGAGCTCGAATGCCCGGCGCAGCGCCACCTCGGCCATGCCGGCGTCACCGCCGCGCTGCGCGAACACCGACTCCGCCCACCACAGCACGGCGCGCTCCTCGCGGCTCGCCGTCTTGCGCGCCGCGGCAAGGACGGCGCGCCCCGCGAGCCCCTCGAGCTCGCACAGGTCGGCGAAGGCGTGCACGATCGCCCGGCTCGCCACGAGGTCGCCGATGCGATCGGCGACCTCGCGCGGTGGGGCGGGGAGGTCGCCCGACGTGAACCCTTCGGCGATCGCCGCGAGGACCACGAAGCGGTCGAAGGCGCGGTCCTCCAGGTCGTGGGCCGCCGCCACGGCGGCGAGGGTCCTCGTCCGGTCGAAGTCCTCCCAATCGGTCCCCGTCGGCCCTGCGTAGCCGTCACGGATCTCGTAGCCGGCCCGTTCGAACAGGCCTGACAGCGGGGGCAGCACGCCGGCGCGGGCCGCGGGCACCTCGGCGAGCAGGGCGCACACGAGCTCGGGGAGCGCAAGTGGCATGTCGCCTGGTCGCTCGTCGCCCGCGAAGCGCGCGCGCAACGCCCCGACGAGCAGGCCCTCGTCGATCACGGGCGCGGGCTCGCGCACGACGGTCGCGGGGCCGGGGCCGAAGCGGATCCCGATCAGCTCACCGGCCCGCAGCGTCTCGAGCCGACCCGTGGCGCCCGACAGCCACGGCGGGTCACCGGGCTCGATCAAGAGACCCGCCTCCAGGCCCCCGCCGCCCGCGTCCAGCCAGCGCTCGAGGAACTCGAGGTCGCTGTCGAGGAGCACCTTGCCCGCCTCGGCCTCGCCCGTCGTCACCACGTGGGTGAGGGTCACCCCCGCCGCGAGCGCGGCCAGTGAACAGAGCCGCCCGTCGCCCAGTGCCACGATCGCAGGATCGTCCTCGAGCGCCTCGAGGCGCGCGTCGGGGACCTCGAGGCGAGCCGCCACCTCGGCGGTGCTCATCGCCTCGCCCTCGGCGAGCAACGCGAGCGCCGAGTCGAGAAGCTCCTGCGTGCTCGGTCCGTACCCCTCCTCGTCCTCGGCATCCTCGCCGTCCTGCATCGCCAGCCAGGTCCCCGGGAGCCCCGCGAGCGCCGAGCGGTAGGCCGCGAGATCGATCTCGGACCTGCCCGCCCGCGCGTCGTGGAGGACCACCGCGAAGGCCGCCGCCAGCATGTGGCCGATCTCGTGGCGCTCATACCCGGCGGCGCTCAGGCGCATGGCGGTCGCCCACACCTCCGGCGGCGAGTCCTCGAGGATCTGGCGGGCGACGACCACGTGCAGGGCGAGATGGGCCGAGGCGCGCGCCTCGTCGCCGAGCTCCTCGTCAAGCGCGCCGTGCTCGGCGGCGAGCAGCTCGGCGCAATCATCGGGGTCGAAGGCCTCGGGATCCAAGGGGGCGCCGCGCCGGGCACCCTGAGGGAACAGCCACTCCACACGCTCGCGGTCGGCCACGCCAGCGAACCTACCCCAGCCCAGCCCAGCCCAGCCCCGCCGCGCCCGGGCGCGTCGCGGCGCCTTTCGGGACGCGTCAGCGCGCCCGAGGCGCGTCCGGCTCGTCGCGCTCGTCCAGCGCGCCGACCTCCTCGGCCCGACGGGCCACGATCGGCACGCCGTCGGGGACCCAGCGGGCCGCACGGTCCTTGCGATAGGGGTACCAGCGGCCGTCGCGCCCGAGGCGCAGCTGGCGGTCGGCGAGGCTGACGCGGTTGCGGCGGACGAGCGCGCCGGGGCCGAGCAGGGCGCGCCCGGCACCGAGCGCGGCGGGATCGGGGTCCCAGGCCTCGCTCAGCATCGCGAGGCCCTCCACGCCGCCGTCGCGCAGCGCGAGGGCGCGGAGGAACAGCTCGCGGGCCGGCACCCCGCAACGCCGGGCGAGCGCGCCGAGCGCGGCGGGATCCGCGGCGCCCTCGCCGCGGGTGAGCAGCGCCGCGGCGCGCCGTGCCAGGTCCTCGTCCGCCGACAGCCCGAAGGCCGGATCCTCCCCGCCGCGCACGAGCACGAGGGCGCGCTCGGCCGCGTCCGCGGCGAGCGCGCGCAGTGCGGCGAGGTCGATCCCCGACCCGGGCGGCGGATCGGCCGCGAGGACCGCCGGCCGCTGGGCCCGGCGCGGCAACGCCGGCAGGACCGGCAGCGCGGCCGGGGTGCGCGAGAAGACCTCGCGGGCCACGAGCCCCTCGTCGGCCGTCGGCTCGAGGGACAGCGCGGCCGGGCCGGGGGCGGCGCGCCCGCCGTGACGCCGGGCGCGCAGGCCGGCGAGGACCTCCTCGCGCGCGCGCCCGCGCAGCACGAAGACCCCGAAGGGATCCGCGTCGAGGGCGTCCGCCACGAGGTAGCAGACGGCCGCGGCGTGTTTGCAGGGATCGGCCCAGTCCGGGCACGAGCAACGCGGCTGGAGCTCGCCCGGCCCGGGCAGCAGGTCGAGGCCGACCGCGGCGACGTCGTCGGCGACACCGGAGGGCAGCTCGCCGTCGAGGAGGGCCGCGGTGTGGCCGATCTCGGCGACGAGCGCGTCGAGGACCCGGTCCCACTCGCCCGCGTCGAAGGGCCGCACCCGCACGCGCACTTTGTACGGGGTGCGACGCGTGCCCTGCACCTCGGCGAGCACCTCGCCGGGCGCGAGGCGCAGCTCGCCGACCGCGCCGCTGCGCGCGTAGGTCCGCCCCCGTGGCAGCCGGTTCGGATCGAGCCGGGCGCGCTGCTCGAGCGCCTCGACCCACGCCGCGCCCCACCACGTCGCGCCAAAGGCCCGCCGTCCCGCCGGGCGGGGGGCCCCCGGCCCGGCGAGGCGCGGCCGGCGCTCGAAGGGGCCGAAGCGATCGCCGGTCGGGCTCATTCTCCGCTCCCGAGGCGCACCAGGTCTGCGAGCTCCTCATTGGTGAGCTGGCCGATGAAGCGCTCGCCGCCGCCGACGACCGCCTCGGCGAGAGAGCGCTTGTTCTCGATCAGCGTGGCGATGCGGTCCTCGAGCGTGCCCTCGGCGATCAGCCGGTGCACCTGGACCGACCGGTCCTGGCCGATGCGGTGCGCCCGGTCGGTGGCCTGGTCCTCGACGGCGGGGTTCCACCAGCGATCGAAGTGCACGACGTGGGTGGCGCGCGTCAGGTTCAGGCCGACCCCGCCGGCCTTCAGCGACAGCAGCATGACGGGCACCGCGCCGGACTGGAAGGCCTCGACCATCTCGCTGCGCCGCCGGGCGGCGAGCTTGCCGTGGAAGAGCATCGAGGACACCCCGAGCTCGGAAAGGCGCGCCTCGACGAGCGAGAGGCACTCGACGAACTGGCTGAAGACGAGCACCGACTCGCCCTCGGCGGTGATCACGTCGACGAGCTCCTCGAGCGCGGCGAGCTTGCCCGAGCGGCCCGCCAGCGGTCCGGGCTGGTGCAGGTACTGCGCAGGGTGGTTGCAGATCTGCTTCAAGACGGTGAGCAGGCGCAGTACGAGGCCCTGGCGGGCGATGCCGTCCTTGGTGGCAATCGCCTCGAGCGCCTCGCGCACCTCGGCCTCGTACAGCGTCGTCTGCTCGCTCGTGAGGGGGACCGGGACGTCGCTCACGATGCGCGCCGGGAGGTCGGGGGCGACGCCGGGGTCGGTCTTCTTGCGACGGAGCACGAAGGGCATCACCGTCCGCGCGAGGCGCTCGGTCACCACCGGGTCCCGGTCGCGCTCGATCGGCGCGGCCACGTTGCGCACGAAGCGCTCGAAGGGCCCGAGCAGGCCCGGGGTCGTCCAGTCCAGGATCGACCACAGCTCGCTCAGGCGGTTCTCCACCGGCGTGCCGCTGAGGGCGACGCGCGCCGGGCCGCCGATCGCCCGGAGCGCCCGAGCGGTCGCGGTCTCGGGGTTCTTCGCGTGCTGGGCCTCGTCGGCGACCACGAGGCCGAAGCCCGCCCCCGCCAGTGCCTCGGCGTCCCGGCGCGCGACGCCGTAGCTCGTCACCACGAGCTCGTCGGGCTCGAGGTCCCCGAGGCGGCGCGCCGTGCCGTAGTGGCGGCGGACCGGGATCGCCGGCGCGAACCGGCGCACCTCGCGCTCCCAGTTGCCGAGCAGCGAGGTCGGGCAGACGACGAGCGTCGGCCCCGCGCCCGCCCGGGCGCGGTGCAGGTGCAGGGCGATCACCTGGAGCGTCTTGCCGAGGCCCATGTCGTCCGCCAGGCAGCCCCCGAGCCCCGCCCCGCACATCGCATGCAGCCACGCCACGCCGCGGGCCTGGTAGGGGCGGAGCTCGACGCCCGCGGCAAGTCCGGGCGCGGTGCCGAGGTCGTCCCCGCCGCTGGCGGAGATCGCCCGCAGCCGGTCCGCCAGCGCGCCGAGCGGGCCCTCGGCGACGACGGGGACGGCCTCGCCGTCGACGTCGATGCTGCCCGCGAGCAGGCTGCCGAGCGCCTCGGCCGCGCTGAGGCGGCGCGCCCGGCGGCCGCGCAGGCGCTCGAGGAGGCCGGGGTCGGCCGACACGAAGCGCCCGCGCAGGCGCACCAGCCCGCGCTTGGCCTCGGCCAGCTGGTCGATCTCCTCCTCGGAGAGCAGCTCGCCGCCGAGGGTGGCCTGCCAGCGGAACTCGACGAGCGCGTCGAGCCCGAAGCCGGCCTCGACGACGACGCCGGGCGCGGCCACGACCGCGGCGCGCAGCGCGATCCCCTCAGTGAGGATCTCGGCGGGCCACAGCACCTGGATCCCCGTCCCCTGCAGGATCGTCGCGCCCTCGGCGAGCGGCTCGGCGAGGCGGTCCTCGTCGAGATCGAGGCCGGTCGGGGCGCGCTCGTGCAGCAGTCCCTCGAGCGGCGCCCAGGCGCGCGCGCCGCGGCGCAACGCCCCGAGGAGGTCGGTCTCCGCATCCTCGCCAAAGCGCGCCACGACCGCCGCCGGGGAGCGGTAGAGGTCCGCCGCGTCGACGACGAGGCTCGCTTCGGCCCGGCTCGTGAGCTGGAGAACCGCCCGGGCGAGCGGCGCGGCGGGCGCACCGGCCCACTGCGCGCCCGACGCCGCCGTGGCGTCGGACCCGCGCGCGCCGCTTTCGGCGAGCGGATCGATCTCGATGCGCAGCGCGACGTCGACGCCCTGGTCGCCGGCAAAGCCGGCCACGGCGTCGGCGAGCCAGGGCCGCAGCGCGTCGCTGGCGACCGGTGCCCGGCTCGCAAAGGCCACCGTCCCCCCGGGCGGGGTGGCCCGGCCGCGACGCGGCGCGGCGCGACGCGGCGCGACGCCGGGCTGCTCGG
>JAKABX010000069.1 GCA_021796545.1 Actinomycetes bacterium | reverse complement strand
GGCGAGCGCGATGAGGTAGGGACCGAGGACGGCGAGCCCGAGGCGCTGGACGAGCAGCGCCGCGAGCCCGCTCAGGACCGCGATGCCGAGGCTCGAGGCCGCGGACTGCCAGCCGATCACCGAGGAGAGGCGTGCGCTCGCCCAGCGCGGGGTGCGCGCCATCATCAGCGGGAACGCCGGCGCGAGGGCGCCCCCGGTGAGAAGCAGCCCGACGTCGCCGATCGCGGGCAGCGGGTTCCACCACATGAGGCACTCGCCGACGAGCGCCGCCCCGGCGCTCACGCTCAAGACGACCTCGGGATCGACGCGGTGGCCGAGCGCGGCGGCGAGGAAGCGCACGCCGGTCAGCGCGGCCCAGTACCCCGAGACGAGGGCCCCAGCCGTCCCCGCCCCGAGGTGCCGCGCGCTCGTGAGCACGGTGAAGGCCCACTGCCCGGTGCCGACTTCGACGCCGACGTAGACGAAAAAGAGCGCCAGCGAGGTCAGAAGGACGGGCCGTGCCAGCCCCGCGTCGGTGGTTGCCTGCGGGCTCCGGTGCGGGTGCACGTCGAGCGCGGCCACCGGCGTTTCGGCTTCGAAGACGCGCCGACGCCGAAGGACCCCGACGACGACGACGGCTTCCGCACCGGCGAGGGCGAGGTAGGCGAGGCGCCAGCTGGCGTGCAGCAGGAGAAGCGAGCTGACCAGGATCGGGCCGACCGTCGCGCCGATGCCGTAGCAGCCGTGCAGGAAGTTCATCGCCCTGTCCCGTGCATGCAGCGCGACGTGAGTCTGCATCCCGGGCTCGATCTGGCCACCCGCGGTCCCGATCACGAGGGCGGCGGCGAGCAGGACGGCGATCCGGGGTGCCCCCGCGAAGGCGACGAGCGCACCGGCGCCGAGCGTTCCCGCGGCGGCCATCGCCCTCGCGCGTCCGCGCCACGCGCTGACGCGCCCGGAGAGCGCGCTCGAGACGAGGAAGCCCAGCGTGCCCGCGACCTGGATCAGGCCGAGGTCACCGATCGGGAGGCCGAGGCTCCGGCGGATCGCCGGCCACGCGACCCCGAGCACGGCATCGGTCACGCCGATGACGACAAAGGAGCCGAACGCGACCCCGAACGCGGGCTGGATTCGGTCGCGCCAGCGGACGTGCGCCCGGCGCGCAGCGGCGTCGGCGACCCCGGGCATGCCACCATCTCACCACCGTTTCGCGTGGCGCCGGGCTGCCGGGTCTGGCGCCTGCCGGTCCCCCGAGGGACGATGGAACACCGCCGCGGGCACAGTCGCCGGGGCGTGCGCGCCGAGAGTTGGAGGAAGTCGTGGAGTCGTCGCAGTTCGTGGTGAGCACCGCCGAGCAGGCCGTCGCACAGCAGCGGCGCCTGGTGACCGAGGTCCCCGGTCCGCGCTCCCGGGCGCTCCAGGAGCGGCGCGCGGCCGCCGTCGCTGCGGGGGTGGGGAGCTCGTCGCCGATCTACGTCGAGCGGGCGAGTGGTGCGGTGCTGGTGGACGCGGACGGCAACCAGCTGATCGACCTGGGCTCGGGCATCGCGGTGACCGGCGTCGGCCACGCGCTCCCCGCGGTGACCGCGGCCGTCGCCGCGCAGGCGGGGCGCTTCACCCACACCTGTTTCATGGTGACCCCCTACGAGGGTTACGTCGCGGTCTGCGAGCAGCTCGCGGCGCTCACGCCCGGCGAGCACGCCAAGCGCTCGATTCTCCTGAACTCGGGCGCGGAGGCGGTGGAGAACGCCGTGAAGATCGCCCGCAAGGCGACCGGCCGCCAGGCGGTCGTCGTCCTCGAGCACGCCTACCACGGCCGCACGAACCTGACCATGGCGATGACCGCCAAGCACCACCCCTACAAGAACGGCTTCGGTCCCTTCGCGCCCGAGGTCTACCGCGTCCCGACCTCCTACCCCCTGCGCGACGGTGGCCTCTCAGGCACCGAGGCGGCGGCGCGTGCCATCGAGCGCATCGAGACCCAGGTCGGCGCGGGCGCCGTCGCTGCGGTCGTGGTCGAGCCGATCCAGGGGGAGGGGGGCTTCATCGTCCCCGCACCCGGGTTCCTCCCCGCGCTCGCCGACTGGTGCCGCCAGAACGGCGCGCTGTTCGTCGCGGACGAGATTCAGACGGGCTTTTGTCGGACGGGGAACTGGTTCGCGTGCGAGCACGAGGACGTCGTGCCCGACGTCGTGGTGACCGCCAAGGGCGTCGCGGCCGGGCTGCCGCTCGCGGGGGTGACCGGCCGTGCGGAGATCATGGACGCGGTCCACGTGGGCGGGCTCGGGGGCACCTACGGCGGCAACCCCGTCGCGTGTGCGGCAGCCCTCGCCGCGATCGAGACGATGCGCGCCGGCGAGTACGCCGCGCGCGCCCGTCACATCGAGCAGCTCGTGTTGCCCGAGCTGCTCGCGGCGGCAAAGGCCGTGCCGGCGATCGGTGACGTGCGCGGGCGGGGCGCGATGCTCGCGCTCGAGCTCGTCCACCCCGGCACGACCGAACCGGACGCCGGGCTCGCGCAGTCGGTCGCGCGGGCGTGCCTGACCGAAGGAGTCGTCGTGCTCACCTGCGGGACCTTCGGCAACGTCATCCGCCTCCTGCCGCCGCTGGCGATCGATGACGCGCTCCTCGAGGAGGGGGTCGGGGTGCTGACCGGTGCGCTCGAGCGGATGGGGCGCTAGGGCGCTCAGGCGAAGCGGGCGAGCCACTCCTGCTCGGTGAGGGGGGCGAGCACGGCATTGCGCGCGCGCAGCTCGTCCATCGTCGCGAACCGGTCGCGTGCGTAGGCGTGGCCGACATACACCCGCGTGGCGCCGGGGATCCCTCTCAGGCGGCGGGTCAGGCTGTCGTGGAGCGCGTGCGGGTCGCCACCGGGCAGGTCGCTACGCCCGCAGCCGTCGAGGAAGAGCGTGTCGCCGGTGAGCAGGTTGTCGCCCGAAAACAGACACTGGCTGCCGGGTGTGTGGCCCGGCGTGTGGACGAGCACCACCTCGCCGGCACCGCACGCCAGCACGTCCCCCGGGCGGTGCGCGACGAACGCGCCCGGCTCGAGTCCGGTCCCGTTGCAGAGCCAGGCGATCTCGTCGGCTTGCGCGTGGATCGGGAGGTCGCGCTCGGCGAGGAGCTCGGCGACGCCCGCGACGGCCAGGGTGCCGAAGAGCCGTCCACCGGCGTGGTCCGCGTGGAAGTGGGTCAGCACGCAGCCCTCGACCCGCCACTGCCCGTCCTCGAGCAACGCGACGAGCTCGAGCGGGTGCCATGCGGGATCGACGAGCAGGCAGGCGCGCGTCGCCTCGTCGCAGAGGGCGTACGCGTAGTTCGCCATCTCCGCGGCACCTTGTTCTGCACGTGCGAAGTCGACCCCGGCGCGCCACTGGCGAAGCGCCAGGGGCGCGCTCACGGCGCCGAGGCGTCAGCGCCGCCCGCCGTCCCGGCCGTCCAGGCGGGAAGGTCCGCAAGACGGGGGTCGTTCGAGAAGACCTCGACGATCGGAAGGCGCAGGCCGACGCGGCGCTGGAGGCGCTCGATCTCGAGCTCCTCGTTCCACAGCACGAGCGTCACGACGACGCCGGCCTCGCCGGCACGGGCGGTGCGCCCCGAGCGGTGCAGGTAGGCCTTGTGGTCCTCGGGAGGGTCGTAGTGGACGACGACGTCCACGCCCTCGATGTCGAGGCCGCGGGCTGCGACGTCGGTCGCGACGAGGGCGGTGAGCTTGCCCGCAGCGAACTGGCCGAGCGCCCGCTCCCGCATGCCCTGGCGGAGGTCGCCGTGGATCGCCGCGGCGCGCACCCCGAGCTCGCGCAGCTCCTTCACGAGCCGGTCGACCCCGCGCTTGGTCCGCACGAAGACGAGCGCCTTGTCGGCGCCCCTGATGATCGCAGCGACGACGCGGGCCTTGTCGAGCTGGTGGACCTTCAAGAAGACGTGCTGCATCTGCTCGACGGTCGGTTGGTCCGAGGCGACCTCGTGGAAGACCGGCGAGCGCAGGTGGCGCCGGACGAGCTGGTCGATCGCCGAATCGAGCGTCGCGGAGAACAGCAGCGTCTGGCGCTCGGCCGGCATGTGGCGCAGCAACCAGTCGACCTGGGGCATGAAGCCCATGTCGGCCATCCGGTCGGCCTCGTCCAGCACGAGGAGGTGGACCGCCGTGAGCGAGACCGCCTTTCGGTCGACGAGGTCGATGAGCCGTCCGGGCGTCGCGACGACGAGGTCGATGCCGTGGGCGAAGGCCTTGGTCTGCTGCTCGAGGTCCGCGCCGCCGTAGACGGCGGCGACCCGGCGCCCGACGGCGCGTCCGAGCGGCTCAAGGACCTCGGTGACCTGGAGCGCGAGCTCTCGGGTCGGCACGAGGACGAGGGCGCCGGGGTGTTTGGGCTCAGAGCTCGGCGTGCGCATCAGCGCGGGTAGCCCGAAGGCGAGGGTCTTGCCGGACCCGGTCTTTGCCTTGCCGCAGACGTCGTGGCCGGCCAGGGCGTCGGCGACGGTGAGCGCCTGGATCGGGAAGGGGCGGGCGATCGCCGCTTTCTGGAGCTCGTCGGCGAGACGGACGTCGACGCCGAGGTCGGCGAACGTCGTGGTCAACGGCGTGGTTGGATCTGCGCTCATCAGGTGCTCTCCCTCCATTGTGCCATCTTCTGGCGGCGCTCCTCGCGTCGCGGCGCCCAGGGCGCGCACAAGCGGGGGATTAGCCTGGGTACGTGCGGGCCGCAGGGGGCCGTACCGGGGAGAGGAGCCGCCAGATGGCACAGCTCACGGGCGGGGATCCCGCCCCGCCGTTCCGCCTCACCGACCAGGACGGCACGACCGTCACCCTCGGGGACCTCGCCGGCCGCCGCTTCGTCCTGTACTTCTACCCCCGCGACGACACCCCGGGTTGCACGATCGAGGCGACCCAGTTCACCGGCTTCGCCGACGCCTTCGACAAGCTCGGTGTCACGGTGATCGGCGTTTCGCCCGACGACGCCGCGTCGCACCGCCGCTTCCGGGAGCGCCACGGGCTGCGCGTCCGGCTGCTCTCGGATCCCGACCACGAGGCGATGGCCGCCTACGGCGCCTGGGGCGAGAAGACCCGCTACGGGCGCACGAGCGTCGGCGTCATCCGGTCGACCTTCGTCATCGGCCCCGACGCCCGCATCGAGCGGGCGTGGTACAACGTGCGCGCCGCGGGGCATGCGTCCCGGGTCCTCGAGGCGATCGGAGGCTAGGTCCGGTGCCCCCTGAGAAGCCCCAGTGGCGCGAGCTGTTCAGCGAGGTCGTGACGAGCGGGTTGTGCACGGGCTGCGCCGGCTGCGTCGTGGCGTGTCCCTACGACGTGCTCGGCTACGACGCGACATCCGGCGTCTATCGCCCCTTCCACGTCGCCGAGGAGGGCGGGCCAACGGACTGCACCCACGGCCAGCGCGGCTGCACCCTGTGCACGCGCGCGTGTCCGCGCTTTCGGTCCTGGGAGAGCGAGATCGACACCTTCCTCTTCGGCCGCGCCCGCGCGGAGGGTGAGGACTTCGGCGTCGCCGAGGAGGTCCTGCTCGCCCGCGCCACCGACCCGTCGCTGCACGCAGCCGGCCAGGACGGGGGCCTCGTCTCGGCGATGCTCGTCTACGCGCTCGAGAACGACGTCATCGACGCCGCACTCGTCTCGCGCACGCCGGCGGACGGCCCGGCGTGGAAGGCCGAGCCGGCCGTCGCGCGCAACCGTGAGGACGTGCTCAAGACCGCGGGCTCCCGCTACACGTACTCGGCCAACACCCTCGCGTACGCCGAGGCGATCGAGGACGGCGCCGAGCGCCTCGCCCTTGTCGGCATGAGCTGCCAGGCCTCCGTCCCGGCCGTCATGGCGGCGCGCAAGGCCGGCAAGGTCGCGCGCCGCTTCGCGCTCACGATCGGGCTGCTGTGCTCGAAGACCTTCGACGACCCCCTCTTCCCCGAGCTGCTCGCCGACCGCTACGCGATCGCGGGCGAGGACATCACCAAGATCAACATCAAAGGCGTCCTCCAGATCTGGACCCGCGACGGCGGCTATCACGAGGTTCCCCTGAAGGAGGCGCACGCCTGGACGCGCCCGGGTTGCCTCGCCTGCCCGGACTTCGCGGCCGAGCACGCGGACGTCTCGACGGGCGGCATCGGCGCGTTCGCGGACTGGACGCTCACCATCGTCCGCACGGCGCGCGGCCGAGACCTGCTCGCGGGGATGCGCACGGCCGGTGTGGTCGAGACCCGCTCGATCGAAGAGGACCCCGGCGCTCTCGCGCTGCTCGGTCGTCTGTCGCGGGTGAGCCGGCGCCGCTGGCCGGAGTCGGCCGACCCCGCACCGCGCCGTCTCGCGGTGCACGGCGTCCCATCCCCCTAACCGGCCGGTACCCTCTCAGCCACAAAGGACCGCGGCACGCGCCAGCACCGCGTCGAACATCGCGGCGGTCAGCCGGCCCGTGAAGACGTTGCGCTGGCTCGGGTGGTAGGAGCAGAGCAGCGTGCGGGCTGGACCACCGGCGCGCGCGGGGCCGAGCGCGAGCTCGAGACCGTGCGCGAAGCGCGCCCGCCCGCCCGCGCTCTCGGCGGCGCCGAGCGCGCCGATCCGCCCGAGCGCGTCGAACGCGTAGGCGCCGAGGGCGAGCAGCACCCGCGCCTCGGTGAGCAGCGTGAGCTCGCGCGCGAGAAAGGGCGCGCACGCGTCGCGCTCCGCGGGTAGGGGGCGGTTCTGCGGCGGCGCGCAGCGCACGGCCGCGGTGAGCCAGCAGCGCCGAAGGACGAGGCCGTCGTCGGCGGAGACGCTGGTGGGGCCGTTTGCGAAGCCCGCCCGGTTGAGCGCCGCGACGAGGAAGTCGCCGGAGCGGTCGCCGGTGAACATCCGCCCGGTCCGGTTCCCCCCGTGCGCGGCGGGGGCGAGGCCGACAACGACGAGACGTGCCGACGGGTCGCCGAAGCCGGGGATGCCGCTCGCGGCGTAGGGTCCGGGCCGCCGCCCGCGTGCGCCGGGGAGGGCGACCGCCTGCCGCCAGGAGACGAGGCGCGCGCACGCCGCGCACCCCCGCACCTCGGCGGCGAGCACGTCCAGCCCGTCTGCGCCGCTCCGGGAGGCGCCCACGTGCTCCAGGCTACGGTTGGCCCGTGCCCCGACACCGCGTTGCGACGCGCCCGGCGACGGTCATCTGCTTCGTCCGCCACGGAACGACACCGACGACGGGCAAGGTTCTCCCCGGCCGCGCGCGGGGCCTGCACCTCGCGCAGGCGGGACTCGCCGAGGCGGGCGCCGCGGGCGCGCGGCTCGCGGGCCTCGGTGCCGTCGCCTTGTACACCTCGCCGCTCGAGCGCACCCGCGAAACCGCCGCTGCGATCGGTCGGCACCTCGGCCTGCGGCCGGTCGCCGAGCGCGGTCTTCTCGAGTGCGACTTCGGCGAGTGGACCGGGCGACCGCTCGCCGAGCTCCAGAAGCTTCCCGAGTGGGCGGCGGTCCAGCACTACCCGAGCGGTTTCCGCTTCCCCGGCGGCGAATCCTTCGCCGAAATGCGGGCGCGCATCGCTGGCGCCGTGGAGCGGCTCGTGGCGCGCCACCCGGGCGCAGTCGTCGTGGCGGTGAGCCACGCCGACCCGATCAAGGTCGCGCTCGGCGACGCGCTCGGCCAGCCGCTCGACCTCGTCCAGCGGATCGCCGTCGCGCCCTGCTCGGTGAGCGTCGTCGCCTACGCGCCCGACCGGCCGACCGTGCTCGCGGCGGGCGTGACCGGCGACCTCTCGGCGCTCGTCCCCCGGTCGCCGACGACAGAGGCGGGCCGCAACGAGGGCGCCGGAGGGCAGAGATGAGCGACTCCTACGAGCTGTCCGCGCCCGAGGTCGTCACCGTGGGGACGGTCGGTGAGGTCGGCCAGCGCGCCTTCTACCTCCAGGCGCGCGAGTCGGACCTGCTCGTCACCTTGAAGATCGAAAAGCAGCAGGTGAAGGTGCTCGCCGACTCGCTCGGTCAGATGCTCCAGGACCTCGCGCGGCCCGGTGAGCTGCCGCCGGACGACACCCTCGCGCTCGAGCCCTTCGCCGACCCCCTCTTTGTCGTCGGCACGCTGGCGGTCGCCTACGACGTCGCCGCGGACCGCGTCGTCCTGCTCGTCGGTGAGCTCGTCGGCGAGGACGAGGAGGGTGACGAGGTGCGGCTGGCGCTCACGCGCGAGCAGGCCGCCGCCCTCGCGATCGTGGGGACCCGCCTCGTCGAGGCCGGCCGTCCGCCCTGCCCGCTGTGCGGGTTCCCGCTCGACCCGAGGGGGCACGCGTGCCCGAGGACGAACGGCCACCACCCGCCCCTCACCTGAGCGGGGACGAGTGGCACCTCCTCCTCGCCACCGGCGAGGTGGAGATCGAGGGCCGGATGCCGTGGAGCTCGAACGCGACCTTCCTCGTCACGCTCCACGCGGGCGCTCTGCGGGCGCCTGCGGTCTACAAGCCCGCGGCCGGCGAGCGCCGCCTGTGGGACTTCCCGGCCGGCCTGTTCCGCCGCGAGGTCGCGGCGTCGCTCCTCGCCGCGGCGACGGAGCTTGTGGCCGTGCCCGAGACCGTGGCCCGCGCCGGGCCCTTTGGCGAGGGCTCGTTCCAACGCTTCATCGAGGCCGACTTCTCCGAGCACTACTTCAGCTTGCGTGACGGGGGCCACCACGACGAGGCGCTCAGGCGGCTGTGCGCGTTCGACCTGCTCGCGAACAACGCCGACCGCAAGGGCGGGCACGTGCTCGTGGACGGCGCCGGGCGGATCTGGGGGATCGACCACGGACTGTGCTTCCACGCCGAGGACAAGCTGAGGACCGTCTGCTGGGACTTCGCGGGCGAGCCGCTGCCCGACGCGGCCCTTGCCGCCTGCGCATCCCTGGCGGCCGGCCTGCCCGGGGAGCTCGCGGCGCTTCTTGCCCCCCGCGAGCGGCGCGCGCTCGTCGCCCGGGCGCGGCGCCTGCTCGAGCGGCCCGTCTTCCCCCACCCGGACCCCGACGAGCGCTGCTACCCCTGGCCGCTCGTGTGACGCCGTCGCGTCGCTATCCTCGGCGCCGTGGCCGAGAGCGAGAACAACCTGAGCGAGGCGGGTGAGGAGCGCGTCGAGCTGAGCGACGTGCAGTGGCGCGCGCGCCTGTCGCCCGAGCAGTACCACGTGCTCCGGGAGAAGGGGACCGATCCGCCCTTCGCCGGAGTCTTCACCCACCCCGGTCCCGACGGCATCTACCGCTGCGCGGCCTGTGGGGCGGAGCTGTTCGACTCCACGGTCCAGTTCGACTCCGGCTCGGGGTGGCCGAGCTTCTCCGAGCCGCTCGTCGCCGAGAGCGTCGAGCTGCACGAGGACACCAGCCACGGGATGGTCCGCACCGAGGTGACGTGCCGTCGCTGCGGCGGCCATCTCGGCCACGTCTTCGACGACGGGCCCGGTCCGACCGGCGCCCGGTGGTGCATCAACTCCACCAGCCTCGACCTCGGCGAGCGCCCGCCCGCCCGCTGAGCACGCGGGCACCCCCGCCCGTGCGCAATGGGTGGACCGCCGCGCCGGCACCGCGGTGCGGACGCCATGGTCGATCGTCCCACACGAATGCAGGAACATATCTTCACGCGACTGCAATCCCGCCGCGGAGGCACCGTCGAAACCGGCGGGCAAGATCGTTGTTGTGAGTCGCACCGTGGATTCTGTGGGTTCGGCGGGCGCGCTTCCAGCGGACCCGGCCGTCATCGAGTTGCTCGACGCACTGCGTGC
>JAKABX010000068.1 GCA_021796545.1 Actinomycetes bacterium | reverse complement strand
GGCCGACGGCACCGGCGCGCGCGGCACGCCCGGCACGCCGCGGCACGCCGCGGGACCCGGGCGCGCCTCACGGTGGGCGCGCTCGCCGGAGCGCAGGGCGCAGCCCTTGTGTTCGCGAGCGTCGGGCTCAACTCCTTCGCGCCCGCGAGCTTCCCGCAGACCGCGTCGCTGACGATGCTGCGCGCCAGGGTCGGCTCCTCGCTGCTCGCCCTCGACGCCGGCAACGTCTCCTGCGCCCCGCCGGCCAAGTTGCCCGCGTGCGGCGTGCGCCGGTGGGAGGGGGTCGGCATCTACCCCGAGACCAACATCGGCTACCACCTCGCCGAGCTCGCGGTGCACGACCCGACGATCCCCCGGGCGGTCTTCGCGTCCTGGCCGGTCGCGGACGCCGGCCAGGGTCTCGGCGGGAACCTCAACGTCTTCGTCCCCAACGTCGACACCGCCGCGCTCGCCGCGGCCTACGGCGCGGCCTTCGTCCTCGAGGGCCCCCACGGCGTGGCGCCGACGGGTATGGTGAAGGTCGCGACCATCCCCGCCAGCAACGGCGAGGCCGCCGCGGCGATGACGCTGTGGCGGGTTCCGGGCGCGGCGCGCTTCTCCTTTGCCGCCGGGCCCGACTCGGTCTCTTCGTCCCGACGCGTCGGAGACCGCACCTACGTCGTCAAGGTGCGGGCACCGGCCGGCGGCGCCCTCGTCGCGCACGTGACGGCGCTGCCCGGCTGGCGCGCGCGGGCGGGCGGGCGGTCCCTCGCGCTGCGCGACGTCGGCGGCCAGCTGCGCGTCGCGGTCCCGGCGCACGTCTCCGCGATCACGCTCACCTACTGGCCCGCGCGCCTCAGCGCCGGCATCGCGGCCGCGCTCGTCGCGCTCGCGGCGCTTCTCGGCGCGGGCGGCGTCGCGCTCGTGCGGTCGCGCCGGGGCCGCCGGTCGCGCCGGGGGCCGCTGGTAGCCTCGAGCGGTGGCTGATGGCGCCGTGCACGGCAGTCCCGACCCCGCGCGCTTCGACACCGTCGTCGTCGTCGACTTCGGGGCGCAGTATGCGCAGCTGATCGCGCGCCGCGTGCGCGAGGCGCACGTCTACTCGGTGATCGTCCCCCACAGCGTCCACGCGGCCGAGATCGCCGCCCTGCGGCCGAAGGGGATCATCCTCTCGGGCGGGCCGCGCTCGGTCTACGCCGAGGGCGCGCCGAGCCTCGATACGGCGATCTACGACCTCGGCATCCCGGTCCTCGGCATCTGTTACGGCGCGCAGCTGCTCGCCCAGCAGCTCGGCGGTTCGGTCGCGGCGACCGGCGGCGGTGAGTACGGCCGGACGCGCCTCGTGCGCAGCGTCGGGGTGCCGGCGCGCCTTTTCCCCGAGTGGCCCGAGACCTCCGACGTGTGGATGAGCCACGGCGACTCGATCGTCGCCCCGCCGGCCGGCGCGACGGTCACCGCGTCGACCGCCGACGTCGCGGTCGCCGCCTTCGAGGACGACCGGCGCCAGCGCTACGGCGTCCAGTTCCACCCCGAGGTCGCCCACACCGAGCGCGGCGCCGAGCTGCTGCGGGCGTTCCTGCTCGACGCGTGCGGGTGCCGGCCGACCTGGACGCACGCCTCGGTGATCGAGTCCGCCGTCGAGGAGGTGCGCCGGGTGGTCGGCGGCAAGCGGGTCATCTGCGCGCTGTCGGGCGGCGTCGACTCGGCGGTCACGGCCGCGCTCGTGCACAAGGCGGTCGGCGACCAGCTCACCTGTGTCTTTGTCGACACCGGGCTCATGCGCGCGGGGGAGGGTGCCCAGGTCGAGCAGACCTTCCGCCGCCAGTTCGGCCTCGATCTCGTGCACGTCGACGCCGCGGCACGCTTCTTCGCGGCGCTGTCGGGGGTGGCCGACCCCGAGGCCAAGCGCAAGGTCATCGGGGAGCTGTTCGTCCGGCTCTTCGAGGAGGTCGCGAGCGCGACGCGCGACGTCGCGTTCCTCGCGCAGGGGACGCTGTATCCCGACGTGATCGAGTCGGGAACGGGCCACGCCGCGACGATCAAGACGCACCACAACGTCGGGGGCCTGCCCGAGGAGATGGAGCTCGAGCTCGTCGAGCCGTTGCGCCTGCTGTTCAAGGACGAGGTGCGCGCGATCGGCGAGGAGCTCGGCCTTCCCGAGGAGATCGTCTGGCGCCAGCCCTTCCCCGGCCCGGGTCTCGCGGTGCGCATCGTCGGCGAGGTGACCGAGGAGCGCGTCGCAACGGTGCGCGCGGCAGACGCGATCGTGCTCGAGGAGGTCCGGCGCGCCGGGCTCCAACCGACGCTGTGGCAGTGCTTCGCGGTCCTGCTCGGCGTCCGCAGCGTCGGAGTCATGGGAGACGAGCGGACCTACGCCCATCCGATCGTCGTGCGCGCGGTGACGAGCGAGGACGCCATGACCGCGGACTGGGCGCGCCTGCCCCACGAGCTGCTCGAGCGCATCGCGCAGCGGATCATCAACGAGGTGCCCGGGGTGAACCGCGTCGCGTACGACGTCACCTCCAAGCCCCCCGGCACGATCGAGTGGGAGTGAGCGGCCTTTTCGGACGCGACGGCGGCTTCGGCGACCTCGACGCGCTCTTCGACACCGACACCGACGCGGGTCGCAGCCACGACGCCGACACCGACGCGCTCGTCGCGGACCTGAACCCGAGCCAGGCCGCGGCGGTGCTGCACCGCGGCTCGCCCCTCGTCGTCGTCGCCGGCGCCGGCTCGGGCAAGACCCGGGTGCTCACAAGGCGCATCGCGCATCTGCTCGCGACGGGCACCTCGCCCTTTGCGGTCCTCGCGATCACCTTCACGAACAAGGCGGCCGACGAGATGCGCCGGCGTGTCGCCGAGCTCGTCGGCCCGGTCGCCGAGGCGATGTGGATCTCGACCTTCCACGCCGCGTGCGTGCGCATCCTCCGGCGCAACGCCGAGGCGGCGGGGTACCGGCCGGGCTTCACGATCTACGACGAGGGCGACAGCCGGCGCCTCGTCGAGCACGTCGTCGCGGACCTCGGCGTCGACGCGAAGCGCTTTGCGCCCCGCGCCGTGCTCGCCGCGATCAGCCAGGCCAAGTCCGAGCTGCTCGATGCCGCGGCCTACGCCGAGCGGGCCTACACGCTCTACGAGCGGCGCATCGCCGAGTGCTACGGGGAGTACGAGGCGCGCCTCAAGGCGGCCAACGCGCTCGACTTCGACGACCTGTTGTCGGCGACGGTCGCGCTGCTGCGCCGCGACGCCGAGGTGCGCGCCGCGTACCAGGAGCGCTTCGCGCACGTGCTCGTCGACGAGTACCAGGACACCAACCGCGCCCAGAACGAGATCGTCTCGCTCATCGGCGCACGACACCGCGAGGTCTGCGTCGTCGGGGACTCCGACCAGAGCATCTACCGCTTCCGCGGCGCCGAGATCCGCAACCTCCTCGACTTCGAGCGCTCCTTCCCCGATGCCAAGACGATCGTCCTCGACCAGAACTACCGCTCGACCCAGACGATCCTCGACGCGGCGAACGCCGTCATCGGCAACAACCTGCTGCGCCAGGACAAGGCCCTGTGGAGCGCGCTCGGGCGCGGGGAGAAGGTGCGCCGCGTGCGCCTCGGGGACGAGCGCGCGGAGGCGACCTACGTCGCGCACGAGATCGCGACCCTCCGGCGCGAGCGCGGGGTGCGCCTCGACGACGTCGCCGTCTTCTACCGCACCAACGCACAGAGCCGCGCCCTCGAGGAGGCCTTCGGTGAGCGGGGGCTCGCCTACCGGGTCATCGGCGGCACCCGCTTCTACGACCGCCGCGAGGTGCGCGACGCGCTCGCGTACCTGCGCCTGGTCGAGAACCCCGACGACGAGGTCTGCCTGCGCCGGGTTCTCAACGTCCCGCGTCGTGGGATCGGCGCGACGAGCGTGCAGCGCGTCGCGGACTTCGCGCACCGAGAGCACGTCAGCTTCGCCGAGGCGCTGCGGCGCGCGGGTGAGGCGGGCGTGACGGGCAAGGCCCTCACGGGCATCGCCCACTTCCGCGCCCTGCTCGGCGAGCTCGTCGCCCTCGCGACGCGCCCGCCGGCGGAGGTGCTCGCCGAGGCGCTGGGGCGCAGCGGCTACCTCGCCGCTCTGCACGCCGAGGCGGCAGGTGGCGCAGCCGCCGCGATCGAGGCCGAGGGCCGGATCGAGAACCTCGAGGAGCTCGAGAGCGTCGCCGGTGCCTTCGCCGACGTCCCCGGTTTCCTCGAGACGACCGCGCTCGTCGCCGCGACCGACGACCTCGAGACGGGCGACGGCCGGGTCGCACTGATGACGCTGCACGCGGCCAAGGGCCTCGAGTTCGCCGTCGTCTTCCTCACCGGGATGGAGGAGGGTGTCTTCCCCCACGACCGCGCGCTCGAGGACCCCGACGACCTCGAGGAGGAGCGCCGCCTCTGCTACGTCGGCATCACCCGGGCGCGCGAGCGCCTCTACCTCACCCACACCTACGTCCGCACGCTCTTCGGCGCGACGCGCGACAGCCTGCCGAGCCGCTTCCTGCGCGAGATCCCCGACGAGCTGGTCGAGGACGTCGCGTCACCCCTCGCGCCCGCCCTCAACCTGCGCGACGCGGCCTGGGGCAATCGGGCTCCCCTGCGCGAGAGCGTCGGCACTGCGCTCGGGGCCGGGCGGGCGGTCACGCGCCCGGTCGCCTCGACCGGGGCCGAGCAGCTCGGGCTCAGGTCCGGGGACGCCGTCGTGCACGCGCGCTGGGGCGAGGGCCGCGTCGTCGCGGTGAGCGGCGAGGCCGAGCACGCCGAGGCCGAGATCGCCTTCCCCCGCCAGGGGACCAAGCGCTTCCTCCTCGCCCTCACGCCCCTCAAGCGCGCCTGAGGCGCGCCTCGCCCCTCCCGGGGACCTCGACGGCGGCGAAGCTCCTCGAGCCCGGACTCCAGGACCGCCACCGACGACGGTGGCGGCGATGGGAGGCCTGTCGCAAGACGCCCCGGGCCGGCTCTCCGTCGAAGGCCGCGGCGACCTCGTCGCCGGTGGGACGGTGGTCCCGCCCGTCGAGGACGAGCTGCACGCGCTGAGGCGGGCGCGGTCCGTCGTCGGGAGCGCCGCGCCGCCCTTCGGCACCGCCCGAGGCGGCGGGGTGCCGGCGCTCAGGTGCGCGGTCGCAGCTCGGGGACCCCGCCCACGACGAGCACGACCACGAGCGCCCAGATTGCCCCGGCAAGGCCGATGTGAACGTCCTGGAGCGCGTCCGGGGCCTTGGCGAGAGCATCCAGGGCCCCCGCCGCGACCTGCGCGGCGAGAAGGCCGATGAGGGTGGGCGGGATGAAGCGAGCGGGCGTCGCCCGCCGCCGCCGCCAGGCGGCGAGGCCGACGAGGACGACGGTCGCACCCGCGATCGAGCGGTGCACGAGCTGGATGACGACGAGGTGCGTCGCGACGCCCGGATGCGCCGAGCACCACGGCCAGCTCGGGCACGCCGCGGCCGCGCCGCCGTCGACGACGAGGGAGCCGGACACGAGCAGGATGAGCGCGGCCCCGAGCGCGCCCCACGCCAGCGCGCCGCGCGGGCGCGGCCGGTCGGGAAGCACCCCGGTGCTCGCCGCGGCGAGGAGGCTGACGGTCGCGAGCAGCAGGAGGCCGACGACGACGTGGGCTGCGACGGTCGCCGGGGCGTTGTGCGCGAGGACGGTCACCGCGCCGAGCACGACCTGGACGGCCACGATCCCGACAGCGGCCACCGACCAGCGCCGCAGCGCCCGGTTCGCGACCCGGCGGGCGCCGAGGGCGAGGGCGACGATCCCGATCGTGACGGCGGCGGCGAGGTAGCGGTGCGACTGCTCGAGCAGGGGGTGGAAGTGGTCGATCGGGCCGACCGCCCCGTTGCACAGCGGCCAGCTCGAACAGCCCATCCCCGACTCGGTGACGCGGACGGTGCTGCCGAGCAGCACGAGCGCGCCGGTGAGCACGAGCACGCTGAACGCGAGGACGCGCAGCGCGCGCCCGGCCGGTGGCGCGGGCGATCCACCGGGCACTGGAGGCGCGAGCGTCGGGTCGGCGGCGGTGCGCGCCATCGTGCTCAGGAGGTGGCGGCCGAGACCACCTCGGCGGCCGGGGGGTCGTAGGGGCAGGTCGGGTCCTCGCCGAGCGGGTTGCCGCCGCGCGCGAACGCCTGGGCCCGTGAGCCTCCGCAGGTCTCCCGGTGCGCGCAGCGCCCGCAGCGCCCACCAAGGCGCGCCGCGTCGCGCAGCGCGCGCAGCAGCGGAGCCTCGCGGTACAGGCGGGTGAGCGGCGTCGTGCGCACGTTGCCCACGACGAGGGGCAGGAAGCCGCTCGGCTGCACGTCGCCGGTGTGGGAGACGAAGACGACGCCGCGCGCGTCGCCGACCGCGAGTGGGGCGCGCCGGCGCCTGGGGTCCGGGACGTGGGAGCCGCGCCGCGCCGTGCCGGCGAGCCACGCCCCCTCGGGCCAGACCTCGCCGAGACGACCGTGCAGGTGGTGGTAGAGCGCGCCGGGCACCGCCCGGGCGCTGCGCCCGGCGCGGACGACGCGGCGGTACGCGGGCGCTTCGGTCGTCTTGAGCGGTTGGATCTCCGCGACGTCGTCGAGGAAGAACAAGACGTCCTCGGTCTCCGCGGCGTCGAGCCCGGCGAGGGCACGCCCGCGCCCGGTCGGGACGAGGAAGAAGACGCTCCAGAGGTTCGCGCCCATCTCGTGGACGAGGCGCAGGACCGCGGGCAGTTCGTCGACGGTCTCCGCCGACACGGTCGTATTGACCTGGAGGCGGAGCCCGGCGTCTTGGGCGGCCCGGCAGCCCGCGAGGGTCCAGGCAAAGGAGCCCGCGACGCGCCGGAAGCCGTCGTGGGAGGGCGCGTCGCCCCCGTCGAGGGAGAACGAGACCGTCCGGGCTCCGGCGTGCCGCAGCGCCGCGAGGCGGGGCGCGGTCGCAAGCGGGGTCCCCGCCGGGGAGACACCGACCGCGAGCCCGGCCGCCGCCGCGGTCGCGACGAGGTGGTCGAGGTCGCGCCGGCGCAGCGGGTCGCCGCCGCTGAAGACGATGTGGGGCCGCGGCGCCCCGAGCGACGCGAGGTCCTCGAGGACGGCGACCGCCTCGGCGGTCGACAGCTCGTCGGGGTCGCCGTCTCCGCCCGCCTCGGCACGGCAGTGTGCGCACGCCAGTGCGCAGGCCCGGGTCAGCTCGAAGAGAACGAGGAACGGGCGTGCGGCGACGTCGAAGTGGAGTGTCCGCAGCCGGGACGAGCGGGGGGCGCCGCCCGTCTCTTCGTCTGCGTCATGCGTCCACCCCGGAACCGCCGCCGTCACGCCCGTCCCTTCCGCCGCGGCCGGCGCGGCGACAAGTGAGTTTCGTCGATCACAGCGCTCATCGTCAAGTCAAGAACTTGAGATTGTTGTCAGCCCCCGATCGTGCAGGCGCCCGCCGGCAGGGAGGGCGCGCACGTGGTGGCCAGTGCGCCCATCGTCTTGGCGTGGCGGACCAGAAGTGACTCGGGCGGCGCGAGGTCGACACCGTCTGGGCCCGAGAGGTATCCCGGCGCGCGTCCTGCGACGCCTTTGTGGCCGTACTGCCAGACGATCTTGTTCGTGGAGGTGTCGACGACGATCACGCGGTCGTCGGCGTCGTCGTTGCAGATCACCTCGTGGCGGTGTGGGACCGGCTCGCAGAGCGAGGGGTGGCTGAGCGAGCCCGGGCCGCTCGGGGGACCGTAGCGCCACAGCAGCTTCCCGGCGCTGTTGAACTCGACGATCTGGCCGGGCGTCGAGTAGTCGACGGTGAGGAAGACCCCGGGGGAGACCTCGTTGGTGTCGCTCGGATAGGCCACGCCCGGCGGGTGCGTCGACCACAAGATGCGCCCCGTCGGCGTCATCTCCGACGCCCAGTCGCCGTTGATCTCGCTGACGAGGAAGTTCCCGTCGGTGAGGGGGAAGACCCCGTTCGGGCTGCCGAAGCGCAGCGGCGGCTGGTGGTAGCAGGCCGTGGTGTTCTCCCCGATGCGCAGCACGGGGGTGTGGCTCGGCGGGTGGAGGAGCAGGATGCTGCAGTTCTTGATGTCGGCGACGACGACGTTCCCGTCGGGCAGGACCATCGCGTCATCGGGGTTGTCGAGGTGGTTGGCCGTCGCGCCCGGCTGGCCCGGCGTGCCGTAGCGCCAGAGGATCTTCGCGGGCTTCAGCCCGATCAACGAGACGACCTGGTCGTTCTCCTCGGTGGCGATGATCTTGCGTCCGTTGGGGGTGAAGAACGCGTCGTCGGGCTCGAGGAAGCTCTGGCCCGGCGCGAGGTTGCCCGGGCGCGGGAACTGCCAGACGATGTCGCCGGCCGGGTTGACGACGAGGAGCCGGTCGTTGCCCTCGTCCGCGATGAGGACGTCGCCGGGCAGCGCCGCGGGGTTCGAGCCGGGCGCGAGGTTCGGGCCCGCCTTCAGGTGGGCGCCGCTCGGTGAGGGGAACGGCAGCGACGCCGTCGCGGCCGTCACGTGGGCGACACGGCGGTGGTGGTGTGCGACCGCCGCCGCCCGTGGCGGGGCCGAGGAGCCCCGCGAGACGCTGAGACCGATGACGATGCCAATCACGGCGAGCAGCATCACGAGACGGATGCGGCCCCGGCGCCGTGCCCGGCGGCGCTGGGCGGCGCGTGCCCCCGGTCGCGCCCGGGCTCCCGGAGTCGCCGCCCCCGACCGCTCCTTTCGCGTCGGCCGATCCGCGCGCGTCGGGCGCTGCCCGGGCCGCTCGGGCGCCATCAGGCGCGCCTCCGCGTCCTCGGGGCCCGGAGGGAACCGGGAGCCCCGGCGCGCGCGCCGGTTCGGCGGCCGACGCTGTCGGTGGGCACGGCGGCGTCGAGCAGCACCCGGCCGGCGGTTGCCGGGACCGTCCGGGGGCTCGACGCGCGGCGCGCGCCGTCGGGCAAGAGCAGTTCGGGAGAGTCCACGGGCGAAGGCTATGCCGCTCGCGCCCCGCAGAGAGTTCGGCGGCGCCGCGCGCCCGGGGCGGGGGGCCCCTCGTCGCGCGCGTCGGGGGCTTGCGAGGGCTGCGTCGCGGCGCGCTCTGCCTCGGGGGGCGCCGCCCGCCGCGTTCGCGGGCAATGGTCATCTCGCGGCTCCACCTGGACGCGACGAGGCGACGTTGTGTGCAGCCCCTCGTCGTGGGGCCGGGGGTGAGGCGATTCGGGTGGGCGATCCGCCGGTAGTGTTCGGTCACCGAGGACTGGGACGTGCAGCGATGGACATGACATTGTCGAGGCGGGGCGACTACGTGATGCGCTCGGCCATCGCGCTTGCCCGCGCGTTCGACGGCGGTGGCGTCCGCAAGATCCGCGAGGTCGTCGCCGACACCGAGATTCCCGCGACCTTCGCCTCGCAGATCCTCGCCGATCTCGTGCGGGCCGGGCTCGCAGTCTCCCGGGCCGGACGCGACGGCGGATACCGACTGGCGCGCGCGCCCGACGGCATCACGGTCCTCGAGGTGGTCGAGGCGGCCGAGGGGTCGTTGCACGCCGAGCGCTGCGCGCTCGGCGAGGGCCCGTGCCGCTGGGAGGCGGTCTGCCCGCTGCACGAGACCTGGCTCGGCGCGACGGCGCAGGTGCGCCAGCTGCTCTCGGCGACGAGCCTCGCCGAGCTCGCCGCCCGCGACGCGGCGATTGAGGCGGGAACCTACAAGATCCCCGGCGACGCGCACCGCGCACATCCCGTCGCCGTCGTCGTCGAGGACCGCGTCGAGGTCGAGGCGCCCCTCGCTCAGGCCGAAGCGGCGCTGGAACGCCTCCGGCGCTCGCTCGGCGGCTACGCCGCGCAGGCCTGCGGGGAGACCGCCGCACTCCCCGCCCGCGCCCGGCGCGCCGCTGCGCCCGCCGGCGAGGCGCACCTCGGCCCGGCGCGCGCGCCCCG
>JAKABX010000067.1 GCA_021796545.1 Actinomycetes bacterium | reverse complement strand
GGGTCGACCGGTGCGCGCCGGGCGCCGGGACCCCGCGGCGAGGAGCGCGAGGGCCGCGCCGGCGGCGCGCCCCGCGCCGAGCGCGGCGAGGAGGCGCCGCGCCGTCCCGCCAGCACGGAGCGCCGACCGGGCGCGTGGCGGGAGGCACCGCCGCGCGGGCGGCCGACCGGGTCGACCGGTGCGCGCCGGGCGCCGGGACCCCGCGGCGAGGAGCGCGAAAGCCCGGCGGCCAGCAACTTCCGGCGCGCGTCGGAGAGGGGATGGGGCGGCGTCGCGCGGCGTGGAGCGGCCGGAATGGGCGCGCCGCCCCCGACCCGGGCGAGACCGCCCGGCGTGTCGGGCGGCGCGGGTGTCCCGCTGACGCCTGGGATCGGCGGACGTGGGGAAGCGCGCGACCTCGCTTCCCCAGCGCGTCGGGTCCCGGCGCGTCTGCGCGTCGTCGCGACGGGCCGTGTGCAGGAGCAGGAGACACCCAAGCGCCGACGTCGGCCGCTCCCGCCGCCGGTCGCCACGGAGCTCGCCGCGGTCGGCGGTCCAAGCGAGGTGGCTCGCCTCGAGCGCCGTCTCCAGGAGGCGACGCGTGCCTATGAGCACGACCGTTACGGCGAGGCGCTGCCGATCCTGCGTGAGCTCGCGCGTCGCGTTCCGGGGGTCGGCGCGATCCGCGAGCTCCACGGGCTGACGCTGTACCGCCTCGGCCGCTGGCGCGATGCCGTACGCGAGCTGAGGGCGTTCGCCGAGCTGTCGGGGTCGGTGGACCAGCACCCGGTGATCGCGGACTGTGCGCGGGCGCTCGGGCACCACGGCGAGGTGGAGGCGGCCTGGACCGAGCTGCGCCAGGCGGGCGCCGGCAGCGATGTCCTTGCGGAGGGTCGTTTGGTGATGGCCGGGTCGCTCGCCGATCAGGGGCGCGTCCCCGAGGCGATCGCGCTCTTGGCGCGCGCCGTCGCCGGTCGGGAGGTGCGCCGGCCACTGGAGCGCCACGTGCGGCAGTGGTATGCGCTGGCGGACCTCTACGAGCGCAGCGGAGAGATCCCCGAAGCCCGCGAGTGGTTCCGCCGGGTCGTCGCCGCGGACCCCGAGACCGCCGACGCTCCCGAGCGCCTCGCCGCGCTGCGCTGAGGCGACCGGGCGGTTTCCCCGGGCCCGGTGGAGCCCGGTAGTCTCGCAGCGAGTTGCCCGTGCCGCTGGTGCGGGCCGAGAAGAGGAGGCTGCCGTGGCTGTCGACGTGCACGAGCTGCTCGGAGACGAGGCGGACGCGCTGCTGAAGCACCAGTCGACCGGCTTTCCGGCGTCGCAGCTGCATCTGCCCGGCCCGGACTTCGTCGACCGGATCCTCGTCGGCAGCGACCGGTCGAACCAGGTGCTGCGCGCGCTCGAGCAGCTGTTCGGTCACGGGCGTCTCGGCGGGACCGGGTACCTGTCCATCTTCCCCGTCGACCAGGGCGTCGAGCACTCCGCCGCGGCGAGCTTCTCGAAGAACCCCCAGTTCTTCGACCCCGTCAGCGTCGTCGAGCTGGCGCTCGCCGCCGGGTGCAACGCCGTGGCCTCCACGCTCGGGGGTCTCGGCATCGTCGCGCGCCGCTTCGCGCACAAGATCCCCTTCATCGTCAAGCTCAACCACAACGAGCTTCTCAGCTACCCGGCCAAGCACGACCAGATCTTCTTTGCCCAGGTGCGCCAAGCGGTCGACCTCGGCGCGGCGGGGGTCGGCGCGACGGTCTACTTCGGTTCAGAGAACGCGACCCGCCAGATCCAGGAGGTCTCGGCCGCGTTCGCGGAGGCGCACCGCCTCGGGCTGTTCACCGTTCTTTGGTGCTACCTGCGCAACCCGGGGTTCTCGACGCCCGAGGGCAACTACGAGGTCGCGGCCGATCTCACCGGCCAGGGCAACCACCTTGGGGTGACCATCGAGGCAGACATCATCAAGCAGAAGCTTCCCGAGAACAACGGCGGTTACACGGCGCTCAAGTTCGGCCGCACCGACCCGCTCGTCTACGAGCGTTACACGGCCGGTGGCCATCCCATCGACCTGTGTCGCTGGCAGGTCGTCAACTGCTACGCGGGGCGCATCGGCCTCATCAACTCCGGCGGCGAGTCCAAGGGCGCCGGCGACCTTGCCGACGCGGTGCGCACGGCGGTCATCAACAAGCGAGCAGGTGGCATGGGCCTGATCGTGGGCCGCAAGGCGTTCCAGCGGCCCTTCGACGAGGGCGTGGCGCTGCTCAACGCCATCCAGGACGTCTACCTCGATCCGACGATCACCGTCGCCTGACCGGACGGCGCAAGCTCAGCGAGCGGCGCCCGTGATCAGCGCGTCGTTCGGGCTGTCCTGCCCGCCCGTGGCCGCCGACCCGAGCGGCCAGGAGTGCTCGTCAGGCGTGAGCGCCGGGAGTCCCCTTTCGGTGCGCCAGCGGCTGTAGCCCGTCGCCCACTCCCGGTGCCAGGTCGCCTGCGCGGTCGTGAGGGTGTCGAGATCAGCGGCGGCGAGCTCGGGGTAGCGGGCGCAGAGTGCGAAGAGCACGCCGAGGGCGGACGCGGCGTCGTCGCTGGCGTCGTGGCTCGAGTCCACGGCCACGCCGTAGTGCGCGCAGAGGTTCTCGAGCCGGCGCTTTCCGGACCGGAAGCGGTCGAAGTGGCGGTCGAGAACGAGAACGTCGAGAACCGGGCCGCTCCATCCGCGCTCGACGAGGCCTTCCCCCTCGAGCCGGCGCAGCTGGACGTCGAGGATCGACAGATCAAACGCGAGGTTCATGCCGACGACGGGAACCCCCCGGCGCCCGGCGTCGAGGACCGCGCCGGCGACGTGGCCGATCGCGGCCGCCAGCGGGACGCCCTCGGCGCGTGCCTGCTCGGTCGTGATCTTGTGGATCGCCGTCGCCGCCGGCGGGATCGGGCGGCCCGGGTCGACGAGCGCGTGCTCGCGTCCGACCACAGCGGTGGCGCGCGCCCGTACCAGTGCGTAGGAGACGGGGACGTCGTGTGCACGGTCGATGCCCGTCGTCTCGAAGTCGAGCCCGATGAGCTCGCCGGTGTGCCAGCCGTCGGTCACGACAATCCCCTCTCCGCCTGCCGCCACCCTAGCGAGAGGCTGTCGCATGCCGGTGGATGGCGCGCGCCTCGCGCCGGAGCGCCTCGGTAGTGTGCCCCGCGGCCCTCGAACGCCTCGGGGGACCGGAGCGGAAAGGACCCCCCGGCTCGATGGTCGCCGCCCGGCGGTGGAACGCCGCCCGAGTCCGATGAGCGCGCGCCGTTGCGCGATGGTCGCCCTTGGCGTGCTCGCAAGCGTCGCCTTGCTTCCCGTGGGCGCGTCGGGGGCTGCCCCCCGGCCGTTCCCGCGTGCCCGGCACGCCGCGCCAGGGCCGTGCCCGTGGGTCGCGGCGTCGAGGCAGCACCGGGTCCCGCCCGCCGCCCTCGCCGCCGAGGTCGTCTCGCGCATGACGCTCGCGCAGGAGGCGGCTTTCGTCGTTCTTCGGGCGGGTGACGGCTACGAGAACATCAACACCGGAGTGCCCCAGCTGTGCATCCCACCGCTCACCTTGTCCGACGGCCCGAACGGCGTCGCGAACAGGACCCCCGGCGCGACCCAGCTCCCGGCGTCGATCGGTCTCGCGGCGACCTTCACACCCCGCCTCGCCTTCGCCTACGGCGTCGTCGAGGGCGAGGAGGCACGGCGCAAGGGGATCGACGTCGTCCAGGGACCCGAGCTGAACCTCGCACGCGTCCCGGTTTCGGGCCGGATCTTCGAGGCCTACGGGGAAGATCCCGTGCTCGCCGCGGTGATGGGTGTCCAGGACGTCGACGGCATCCAGTCGACCGGTGTCATGGCGGACGCCAAGCACTTCACCGCGTACAACGAGGAGACCGCCCGCCTGCGCCTCGCCGAGGTCGTCTCGCGCCGCGCGCTCGTCGAGCTGTACGACGCACCGTTCGCCGCGGTCGTCGAGAAGGCACACGTCGCCTCGCTTATGTGCGCGTACGGCGTGTTGAACGGGGTGAACGACTGCGCGAGCCCCCTTGTCTACGACACGCTCGCCTCGTGGCGCTTCGGGGGGTTCGTGCGTTCGGATCTGCGCTCGGTGGCCAGGCCCGCAGCCGCATTCGCCGCGGGCCTCTCGCTCATCAAGCCGGGGAGCCCGCAGGGAATCCTGCGGCTCGTCGCCCGCCACGGGCTGTCTCGGGTCGTGCTCGACCGCGCCGTTGCGCGCGTGCTCACCGAGATGTTCGCCTACGGGCTCATCGCGCACCCCCGCGCCCTCGCGATCGACACGCCTGCGGTCACGCCGGGCCACCTTGCAACCGCGCGCCTTGTGGCCGAGCGCTCGATGGTGCTCCTCAAAGACCGCGGCGGCGTGCTCCCCCTCGCCCGGCGGGAGACGATCGCAGTGATCGGCACCGACGCGGCGGACCCGATGAGCGCGGGGTTCGGGTCCGCGCACGTCCTCTCCGCCACGTTGGGCTCGCCGCTGACCGCGCTGCGCGCGCTCGCCGGTCGGCGAGTCGTCAGCTACCAGCCCGGTGGCCCGCGCCTCGGGGTTCTGGCGCCGCTCACCGGTCGAGATCTCGCGTCGGGCGCGCCGCTTCCCGCCTCGCCGCTGCGCAGGCCGTCCCGCACGCGTGAGCCCGGCAAGCAGGACATCGACGTCGTCTCCGCGCACAACGTGACGCGTCAGGTGCTGACGGCAACGGCGCCACGCGAGGGGCCGGGATGGTCGCGGTGGTCCGCCGTGCTGCGCGTCCGGCGCAGCGGGCTCTATGAGCTGTCGCTCACCGAGACCGGCGACACGTGGCTGCGTCTCGGAGGCCGGCCGCTCCTGTCGATGCCCGGGTTGCACGGGCACGCGTTCTGGTCCACGACCGTGCCCCTGGTCGCAGGAAGGCGCTACGCGCTGGCGCTGCAGTGGTTCGCCGTCGCCGGCCAGCACGCGCCGCGCATCGGCCTGGCCGACGTCTCCCCGGCGATCGCCGCGGCGGTGCGTGCGGCCCGCCGCGCCCGGGTGGCGGTCGTCTTCGCCAGCGACTGGACGAGCGAGGGTGTCGACCGGCCTTCGCTCAGCCTGCCGGGCGACGCGAACGCGCTCATCGCCGCGGTCGCGCGGGCCAACCCGCGCACGGTCGTCGTGCTCAACACCGGCGGCGCCGTCCTCATGCCGTGGCTCAGACGGGTCGCCGCGGTGGTGGAGGCGTGGTATCCGGGGGTCGAGGGGGGGGCGGCGACCGCGGCGGTCCTGTCGGGGAGGGTCGACCCCGCCGGCCGCCTCCCGCTCAGCTTCCCGGCCAGCGCCGCACCGGCGCCGCTCGCGTCGCCGGCCGCCTATCCCGGTGTCGACGGGGTCGTCCACTACCGCGAGGGGCTCGACATCGGATACCGGTGGTACCTCGCACACCGGGTCCGGCCGCTGTTCCCCTTCGGTTTCGGCCTGTCCTACACCAGCTTCCGCCTCTCCGACGCGTCGGCGCGCCGGCGGGGGGGCGCGGTCCTGGTGCGGGTGCGCGTGACGAACACGGGGCGGCGCAGGGGCGCCGACGTCGTGCAGGCCTATCTCGCCTACCCCGTTGCGGCGGGAGAGCCGCCCGAGCAGCTCCGCGGCTTCGAGAGGGTCGCGCTCGCCCCGCACCGCTCGGCGCAGGTGGAGCTCCGCCTCCCGGCGGCGGCCTTCCTCGCCGATCTCGGCGGTCGGCTCCGGGTCCTCCCGGGCACCTACCGCGTCGGCCTCGGTCCCGACGCCTTGGACCTGCCGATCCAGCTCACGACGCCCGCGCCCTGACCCGGCGGGGGTCGTCGTGGTGGCCGGCTACCCTCGCCCGTCGTGTCGTCACGCGCGCTTCTCGGGTTCCCCGCGGGCGCACCCGAGCGCCGCCTGGTCGGCGCGCTCGCCGGCACGACGATCCTGCTCTGGCTCGGCGCCAGCGCGATCCTCCCTTTGCTGCCCGTCTACCTGCGCCGCGAGGGCTCCAGCACCGCGCTCGTCGGGATCGTCATGGCGTCCTACTTCGCCGCGAGCGTGCTCACCCAGTATCCGGTGGGGCGCCTTTCTGACCGCGTCGGGCGGCGTCCGGTCGTGGTCGGGGGGCTCGCCGTCTTCGCTCTCGGCAGCGTCGGCTTCGCGCTCTTCTCGAGCCCGGGTCCGGCGATCGCCTTCCGCTCGCTCCAGGGTGTCGGCGCGGGCGCGGTGACCGTCGCGGCCGCGGCCGCGATCGGCACGCTCGTCCCCGCCGGGGAGCGGGGTGCCGCTTTTGGAGCCCTCTACGGCAGCCAGATGCTCGCGCTCGCCCTCGGGCCCCTCGTCGGCAGCATCGTCGGCGGCACCTCCATGCGGATCCTTTTCCTCGCCGCCGCCGCGGCCGCGCTCGCCGCCGGCGCGCCGGTGCTCGCGGTGCTGCCGCGCGGGCAGGAGACGCTGGCCGGCGACCGCCGTCGCTCCCCGCGGCGCCACCGCGTCCTGCGCAGCCGTCCCGCGCTCGGCGTGCTCGTCGCGTTCGCTGTGAGCGGAGCGTTCGCCGGCATGTACGAGACGTGCTGGACGCTCCTGCTGCGCCTGCGCCACGCCGCGGACTACCAGATCGGGTTGTCCTGGACCCTGTTCGCGCTGCCCTACGCGCTGTTGTCGGTGCCGGCGGGCCGGCTCGCGACGCGGGCGGACCGCCGCCTGCTCGCGGTCGGGGCGATCGTGTGGACCGCGGGCTTCTGCCTCTCCTACCCGCTTCTCCCCGGCGGCTGGCTGCTCGTCGCCCTCGGCTGCCTCGAGGCGGTCGGCTCGGTCGTCGGCACGGCCCCCGCGCTGCTCGTGCTCACCGAGCACACACCCCCCGGATACCAGGGCGCGGCCCAGGGCGCGGTGGAGACGGCGCGCACCGCGACGACCGCCGCGTCGGCGGCCGTCGCCGGGGCGCTGTTCGGCGTCGCCCCGCTCGTCCCCTTCGCCGTCGCCTCGGCGGTCGGCCTCGCCGGGGCACTCGCGGTGGTGCTTCTGTGGCACAGCCTGCCGCCACCGCTCGCGCTGAGCCCGGTCGCGGCCGAACTGCTCGCGGCCGAACGCGGCAGCGGTGCGCCGGACGCCCCGGCCCGCGGCCCGGGTCCGCCCGACCGGTGAGCGGGGCGGCGGGGCGGACGGCGTTGGTAGGGTCCATCGGGTGAGCGTCGTCGAGGGGATCGTCGTCGTCGGGGACGGGCGCGGGCGCACGCTCGGGTTCCCGACGGCCAACGTCGAGGGCCCGCTCGACGCGCCGCTGCCCGGGGACGGTGTCTATGCCGGGCGTGTCGAGCGCGCGGACGGGACGGTTCACGCCGCCGCCGTCTCCATCGGGTGCCGACCGACCTACTACGCCGCCGGTGTGCGCCTGGTCGAGGCACACCTGTTGGACTTCGACGACAACCTCTACGGCGAGCGAGTGCGGATCGAGGTGGGGGAGCGGGTGCGCGGCCAGCAGGCGTTCGCCTCGAGCGACGCGCTGGTGGTCCAGATGCGCGCGGATGTCGCTCAGGTCCGCGCGCTCGCCGCTGCGGGACGCCTGGCGACCGGGGAGCTCGAGGAGCGCCGCGCGGGCCGGCTCAGCTGACCCCGGTGCGCGGCGGCGCGTTGCGGCGCGCGGCGGCCTCGTCGGGGACGCGCCGGTGCCGCGAGCCGAACAGCGGCGAGGTGATCACGAGGTCGGCGGTCGCGAGGTCGCAGGCGACCGGGACGTTCCAGACGACGGCGACGCGCAGCAGCGCCTTCACGTCGGGGTCGTGGGGCTGGGGCTCGAGGGGGTCCCAGAAGAACAGCAGCAGGTCGATGCTGCCCTCGGCGATGCGCGCGCCGATCTGGAGATCGCCGCCGAGCGGGCCGCTTCGGACCCGCTCGATCTCGAGGTCGAGCTCGCCCGCGAGCAGATGCCCGGTGGTTCCGGTTGCGACGAGCTGGCAGCGCGCCAGTGTCTCGCGCTGAGCGCGACACCACTCGAGCAGGTCCTGCTTCTTGTGGTCGTGGGCGACGAGCGCGATGCGGACCGGCACGTCGGCTGGCGGAGTCGTCGTGGTCATGGAGCATGCGTCCTCTCGTCGTCCTCGGGCGTTTGGCCGGTGACACCATCATCGCCGTGTCTGCGCCGCGCCGACGTGCCCGGTGCCCGCGGCGGCCGGGTCGGCCCCTATGCTCGCGACGGACCGGTCTGACCGGTCGGGCCGGTCCGGGACGGTCGCGCGAGAAGGTGGTGACGCGATGGACCAAGGACCGAGACCGAACGCGTTCTGGCACCGCCGGCGGGCGCAGGCGGTGCCGCCGCAGCCCCGTTCGTGCGTGCGCGTGCTGCGCGACGAGAGCGAGCTGGCCGATGCGCTGGGGCGCGCGATGGCCTACGAGCGCAACAGCACGGAGCGGTATCGCGCACGTCTCGTCCGCTATGACGAGACGCTGCGCCACACCCTCGAGGTCGCGTCCGCGGCCCGGTTCGCGGACGACGACGAGGCGTCCCTCGGGGCGTAGCGCGCTCGGCGGCGCAGCGCGCCCGTGGTCGTCGGGGGCGTTCGGGTTCCGGCGCAGCGCTCCGGGCGGGTCCTTCTCTGTTGCGTGGCGCCGGGGCGCGGCCGCCGACCCGGCGCCGTCGTCACGGGCGCCGCGCGTCCCAGTGGGGGAGCGACGGTGGCCGGTGACAGCCCGTAGCGGGTGCACCGGCTGCGCCGTCTCGGGCGGCGCGGACGCGGCGGGCAGGACGCTCGCCGGCGCGAAGCCTCGACGGCGCCGAGGCGCGGCGCGCCCCTCGACAGCTGCGCGCCCGAGCGGACGTCGTCCACCCGCGGATGTGCGATGCTTGACGCCCCCGGGTCGATGCGGCCCGGTGCGCGGTGGCCGTAGCTCAGTTGGTTAGAGCGCCAGGTTGTGGCCCTGGAGGTCGGGGGTTCAAGTCCCCTCGGTCACCCCGATGTGCAGTCATCCCGACGTGACGGGCGCCCCCGGTCGTCCGACAGTGGGGTAGGCTCGCGGAGCCATGCGCCTCTAGCTCAATTTGGCAGAGCAACGGACTCTTAATCCGCAGGTTCTGGGTTCAAGTCCCAGGGGGCGCACCACAGAAGTTCCTGGTTGAAACGCAAAATGCGTCGGAGTCCGGTGTATCGGGGCGCCGCACCCTCTGGGATCGGCGCGATACACCTGGTGGATACACTCGCCATCGTGGATCGGCTGGACGAGGCAGCACGCTTCGAGCGCCACGTGGATCGCAGGGGTCCGCATCACCTCTGGCTCGGCAGCCGAAATCCTCAGCGGGGCACCGGCAAGCTGAAGGTCGACGGTCGGCAAGTGACGGCGCACCGGAGAGCCTGGGAGCTGGCCCGCGGCGCTCCGCCAGCGGGTGCCTCAGTGCTGCCGTGCCCCGACGAGCCGCTCTGCGTACGCGTCGACCACCTCCGCCTCTCCGCCGGACGCGCTGGTGGCGCGGAGCTATCCCTTCGCAAGCAAGCGACGACGAGCCGCCGGGTGCAGGTGCAGGTCAACGGTGTGCGCGTCCACCGCCGGGTCAAGGGCGACCGCGGGGAGGTGGAGTCGATCCGGGCGATGCTGCGCGAGCAGCTGCGACAGGCGGCGCCTCGAGATGCAGACGCCACGCGTTGGAGCCTTGACGATCTCCTCGACGCGTACCTGATCTATCTCGAGGACCAGGGCAGAGAGCTGCGCACCCGCACGCGCTATGCGGGGGTGGCGAGGGTGTGGATCTCCCCGACCATCGGGCGCCTGCAAGCCCGCAGGGTAATGGCCGACGATGTTGACAGCTGCTTCGCTCGGATGCGCAGGGCCGGCCAGAGTGCAAGCTCCATGAACCAAGCCAAGGCTCTTCTTTCTGGAGCATTCAAATGGGCGCGCCGGACGGGGAAGGTCATGCATAACCCAATGGCCGGCTTCCAGCTGCCCAAGAGCATCTAT
>JAKABX010000066.1 GCA_021796545.1 Actinomycetes bacterium | reverse complement strand
CCGCGCTCTTTGCTGCGGGAGCCGCGGCCGGGTTCGCGCTCGCGCACCTCGACCGCTCCGCGGAGCGTGCCGCACGCGCCGCGCGGCGCGCCGGCCTCGGGACGCGGAGGCGGAGCCTCCCGGCCCGCGTCGTCGCGGCGCTCCCCCAGCCCTTCCTCGTCCTCGCGACGACCGGGGTCGTCGGAGGCCTGCTCGCGGCCTTCTGGCTCGTCCCCTTCGGCGCCTACCTCCGGTGGTCCGCGTCGATGGGCTACACCCGGGTGAGCGGGTTCACCGTCAACTTCCTGCCCGGCACCACCGACAACGCGATCGTGGCGCTGGCGGCGGCGGGCGTCGTGCTCGGCCTCGTCCGGCGCAACCGGGAGGTCATCGTTCTCGGCGTCCTCGCCGGTCTCGAGCTGCTCGCGTTCTTCTACCTGCCCGACGGCCTCGTCTACAACGCGCGCTGGCTGCCGTTCTGGTTCCTCACGGTCTGTCTGCTCGCGGCGTACCTGCTCGGCGAGGGCGCTCGCCTCCTCGCCCGGACCGGCTGGGTCGGCGCGCTGGTCGCGAGCGCGGCCTTCCTCGGTCTCGTCGCCGTCGTCACGCCCCGTGGATCGCCCAGCAACGTGCGGGTGGTGCTCTTCTCCTATGCGGCCGGCGCGCTCGTGGTCGCGTGGGCGCTCGCGCTCTCGGCCCGCCACGTCGCCTCCGCGCCGAGACGGGGGCGCTGGGCCGCGGTCGGAGCACCCGTGGCGCTGTCGATCGCCGGGCTCGTGGCCACCGCCGCCTACTGCGGCTCGCTGCCGGGCTACACGACGCCGGCGGGCGCGCTCGACGAGGCCCCGGGGTGGGCGAGCTTCAACTACACCGGCTACCAGGGAAAGCCGGGCTGGCACGAGTTCTCCCAGCTCGTCGCGATGCTGCAGAGCGCGGCGCGCATCCACGGCTGCGGGCGCCTGGACTACGAGTACTCGCCAAACACGACCGACGCCTACGGCTCGACGCTCGTACCGATGTCCTTCCCGATGTGGACCAACGGGTGCATCCAGGTCGAAGAGGGCGTCTACTACGAGTCCTCGACCGCGATCTACTACCACTTCCTCGACCAGGCCGAGCTCTCCCTCAACGCCTCGAACCCGGTCGCCAACCTCCCCTACGGACCCCTCGACGTCGCGGACGGGATCCGCCACCTCCAGCTCACCGGCGTGAAGTACTTCCTCGCGAGCTCGCCGACCGTCGAGCAGCAGGCTGCCGCCGACCCGCAGCTCGTGGCGATCGGCTCGAGCCCGGAGAGCGCGTCGGTCGTCGACCGGCTCCCCGGCGCGCCGCAGCCGCCGTCGAGCGCGACCTTCTCCTACGTCCTCTACGAGATCCGCAACTCGCCGCTCGTCGTGCCCCTGCACCGCCAGCCCGTGATCGAGCACCTCTCCCAGCTGGGCTGGCGCTCGACCTCGATCGCCTGGTACCAGCAGGAGCAGGACTGGCCGGTCGAGATCGCGGCCTCGGGGCCGCAGAGCTGGCCGGTCGAGGCGCCCGGCACGCTCCTGCCCGCCTCGGCGACCGCCGCGCTCGAGCCGACGAGGGTGAGCGAGGTCGCGATGGGCGATCAGCGGGTCTCATTCCGGGTCTCGCGCACCGGGGTGCCCGTGCTCGTGAAGGTCCCCTACTTTCCCGCGTGGCACGCGCGCGGCGCCCTCGGGCCCTACGAAGCCACGCCAGACTTGATGGTCGTGGTCCCGACTGCGCACGACGTCGTCCTCACCTACGGCCCCACGGCGGTCGACTGGGCGGGACGGGCGGCGTCGCTGCTCGGGGTGGCCGGCCTGGTCGCGGTGCGCGGGCGCGTCCCCCCGCCCGTTCGCCCGGCACCGCCCGAGGCGCCCGCAGACACGACGGAGGACACCGCGGACGCAAGCGGGGACGCGTCCGGCGCCGGGGAGGCCGACGACGGGGGGCCGATGGCCGCCGGCGACGACTCCCCCGCGCCCCTGTCGGAACGCGAGGACCCCGAGCACGGCGCTGTCGCCGCCGACCCCGGAGCGCCCGCAGCCGGGTCCGCATCCCCCGCCGAGGAGGACGTCCCCGACGGGGGTCCCGGAGGGATGCCGTGACCGACACGGCTCGGGCCGACGACCTCGAGGTGTCGGTCGTGCTCCCCGCGCACAACGAGCTCGCCCTGCTCGGTTCGACGGTGACGAACCTGCTCACCGGCCTCGAGGAGCGAAACCTCCGCTACGAGATCCTCGTCGTGGAGAACGGCTCGAACGACGGGACGCTCCAGCTCGCGCGCGTTCTCGCCGCCCAGCTGCCAACCCTCAGCGTCCTCTCGCTCCCCCGCGGCGACTACGGCGCGGCGCTCGCCGCCGGGTTTCGCGCCGCGCGCGGCGCGCTCGTCGTGAGCTTCGACGTCGACTACTACGACCTGTCCTTCCTCGACGCCGCGCGCGCCCTGATCGCCGAGGGCGCCGGTGACCTCGTGATCGCCTCCAAGCGCGCGCCGGGCGCGTCCGACCGTCGCCCGCTCGGCCGACGCGTGCTCACCGCGGGCTTCGCGACCCTGCTGCACGCCGCGGTCGACCTCCCGGTGAGCGACGCGCACGGGATGAAGGTGCTGCGCCGCGCAACGTGCGCACCGCTCGTCTCCCAGTGCCGGTTGCGCGGCAGCCTTTTCGACGTCGAGCTCGTCGTCCGGGCAGCGCGCGCGGGCCTGCGCGCCGTGGAGGTCCCCGCTGCCGTCGCCGAGCGCCGTCCCCCGCGCAGCTCCGTGCTCACGCGGACCGCCGAGTCCGCCCTCGGGATCATCCGCCTGCGCAGGGTTCTCGCCCACGAGCACCCGGGTGCGCCCGGCGGGCCGCTTCGCCGGCTCGCCGCCGGGGTGCGTGCGGCGGCGGACCGGTCGGGCTTCAGGCGGCGCCCGCCTGCCTCCTCAGCTTGAGGATCGAGAGACGCATCTTGCCGTTCACGGCGTTCGGGTTGGCCAGCGCGATGAGGATGTCGCGCAGTGCGCTGCGCGCGCCCTGCAGCGCGGCCTGGGCGTTCGCGAGCCCGACCTTGACCGCCGAGAGCGCATCGAGGCTCGACGCGAACGCGTCCGGACTGATCGCGACGAGGTTGGAGACGATGGCGCCGTCCTCGCTGTCGACCTTGGTGAGCAGGCGCGCGTAGCTCGTCTTCAAGGTGTTGAGCTGGGACGCGGCCTTCGTCGAACGCTCGGCCGCGATCGCCGCCTCGAGCGAGGTCTCGAGACCCTCGAGGCGGTGCGCCACCGCGAGCTGCGCCTCGGCCTGGACGAGGTCGGTGACCTCGGGCTGGACGAGTGCGAAGACGCGGTAGTCGACGACCATGGTGTCGATCGCGCTCTGCAGCGTCGGCAGGTCGCCCGCGTCGGCGACCGCCGTCGCGAGCTGGCCGATCCCGGTCTGGTCGGCCTGGAGGAGGCTGTCGAGCGTCGTCTGGAGGGCGCTCGAGAAGAACTTGCTGCCGTCGACCTGGTCCTGCAGGTCGCCGAGCGCGGTCGAGCGCGCGGTCAGCGCGCCCTCGATCCAGCTCGCCGCGCTCGTGACCGAGACGCTCGGGGGGATGAGCGGGGGCGTGACGTCCTGGGTGGGGTCCGGCGGCCAGTTCGCGGGCGCGTCCAGGGCGGTGACCTGGTGCGAGTGGCCCGGGGCGGCGGCGACCGCGGGCGCGGACGCGCCAGCAACGAGGCATCCGGTCAGCAGCGCAGCCGCGACCATGCCTCCGGCACGCCCCCGAGCGCACCATCCCCAGCTCACGACGTCCCTCTCCCTCACACCGCCAGGTGTTGCCCGACCCTGAGGCCGGCCGTCGCCGGACCGGGGTCCGGCCCGCCGCCGGCCGGCGACGACCGCCTGGCCCACATCATCGCGAGGTGGTGTTGGCGAAGGTCGCTGGCTCTGTGAGCGAACTGTAAGGGAGCACGGCGCGCCGTGCCGCGCGTCTAGAGAAGGCCCTCCCTCGCGGCCGCTGCGGAGCTCTCGACGAGGCGCGCGAGCACCTCGCGGGGCGCCCCGCTGTCGAGGGTCTGCTCGGCGAGCGCGAGCCCGCCGGGGAAGTCCTCGGCGCGCCCCGCGACCAGGAGGCCCGCGGCCGCGTTCAGCAGCACAACGTCGCGCTGGGGCCCGCGCTCGCCGTCGAGGATCGCGAGCGCACGGGCCGCGTTGTGCGCGACATCGCCGCCGACGAGGTCCTCCGGGCGGGCGGGCCCGAGGCCGAGACCCCGCGCGTCCACCGCATACTGCCGCCTGAGGCGCGTCCCGTTCGGCTCGACGCGGCTCTCGAAGACCTCCGAAGGGACGACGGTGGAGAGCTCGTCGAGGCCGTCGCGGCCGTAGACGACGAGACAGTGGACCGCGCCGCCGCGCTCGAGAGCCTCGAGGACCGTCGGCGCGAGCGTCGCGTCCGCGACCCCGACGACCTGGCGCCGGACGCGCGCCGGATTCGCGAGCGGTCCGAGCACGTTGAAGGCGGTCGCGATGCCGAGCGCCTTGCCCACAGGCGACGCGTGGCGCATCGCGGGGTGGAAGCGCGGCGCGAAGCAGAAGCCGAAACCGGCCTCCGCGACGCAGCGGGCGACGCCCTCGGGGCCGAGCTCGAGGGTGACGCCGAGCGCCTCGAGGAGGTCGGCCGACCCCGCGCGCGAGGAGGCCGCCCGGTTGCCGTGCTTGCAGACCGCACCCCCGGCGCCCGCGACGATCAACGCCGCGAGGGTCGAGACGTTGATGGTCCCCGAGCGGTCCCCTCCGGTGCCGCAGGTGTCGATGGCGTCCTCGGCGCCGGCGGGCAGCTCGATGGTCGCGCCGCGTCGGCGCATCGCCCGGACGAACCCGGCGATCTCCTCGGCGGTCTCGCCCTTGGTCCGCAGCGCCGCGAGGAGCGCGGCCAGCTGCGCGGGGTCGGCGCGCCCGAGGAGCACCTCGTCGAAGGCCGCCGCCGCGTCCTCCCCGGCGAGGTCCTCGCGGGCGAAGAGCCGGGCGAACAGGCCCGGCCATCCGCCGAGGGACGCGAAGCGCTCGGGCACCCCGCCGGGGTCGCCCACAGGCGCGACGTCCTCGGCCGGCACGAGGGTGCGGGCCTCAGGCAGTCTTGCGACGCTGGCGCACCAGGCGGCGACGCTCGCGCTCGTTCAGCCCGCCCCAGACGCCCTCGCGCTCGCGGTGGGCGAGCGCGTGCTCGAGACAGAGCTGGCGGACCGGACACACGTCGCAGACCGCCTTGGCCTCCTCGCCCTCCTCGTCGGGGGCGGGGTAGAACACGTCCGGGTCGATTCCCCGACATGCCGCTCGCTGTCGCCAGGTGCCTTTCATCGTCACTCTCTCTCGGGCGCTAACGTCTCTTCCTGCCGCGCGTCGCCCTGGGCGATTCGCGGGACGGGGAGGGCCCCTCCCACCCCGGCCGCTCGTTCCACGAACGGCGCGAAGGCGTGGCGGGACCATCTATTGTGTCGTCTTGGAACGAAGTTGTAAAGGCCTGCGGCGTCGCTGCGCGCCCGCGCCCCTGAGCGCTTTCTCGCGCCCGCCGGCGCCTGTGGCAGGCTGTGGCGTGCCCCGCCCCTGGTCAGCGCCGTGAGCCTGCTTGTCCTCGACATCGGGACGACGAATGTGCGCGCGGTGCGCGTCGGCGTCGACGGCTCTGTCGAGGCCGCCGTCGCCGCCCCCGTCCCCCTCCAGCGCCCCTCCGCCGGCGTCGTCGAGCACGACGCGGTCGCGCTCGGCGCGGCGATCTTGGAAGTCGCACGGGCGGCTGTGGCGAGCGAGCCGGTCGCCGCCGTGGGCATCGCCACCCAGCGTGCGACCACCGTCGTCTGGGACCGCCGGACCGGCGAACCGGTCGCGCCGGCGATCAGCTGGCAGGACCTGCGCACCGTCGGCCAGTGCCTCGCGCTGCGCCGAGAGGGTCTCGCGCTCCTGCCGAGCCAGTCCGCGACCAAGCTCGCCTACCTGCTCGACCGCTTCGACCGCGAACGTGGGCGCGACCTGTGCTTTGGGACCGTCGACACTTATGCGACCTGGGTGCTCTCCGGCGGGCGCCTGCACGTCACCGACCTCACGAACGCCGCGGTCACCGGCCTCGTCGACCTCGACGCGACCGGTTGGGACACCGCCGTTCTCGAGCGGCTGCACATCCCCGAGCGCCTGTTGCCCCGGCTGGTCCCGAGCACCGGCGTCGTCGGCGAGGCGAGCGCGCTCGCCGGCGCGCCGCCGATCGCGGCGCTCGTCGGCGACCAGCAGGCCTCCCTCGTCGGTCAGGGCTGCCTGAAGCCGGGGGACGCGAAGGCGACCTTCGGCACGGGCGGGATGCTCGACTGCACGGTCGGCGAGACCCGCCCGGCCTTTGCGACCCGGGGGGCGGCGGGCACCTTCCCGATCGTCGCCTGGCACGACGGCGCAGGCCGGCACTGGGGTGTCGAGGCGATCATGCTCTCCGCGGGCAGCTGCATCGAGTGGTGCTGCCGCCTCGGCCTGATCGCGACCCCCGCCGACTCCGACGCGCTGGCCTCCTCGGTGCGCGACGCGGGCAGCGTGGTCTTCGTCCCCGCCCTCGAGGGTCTCGGCACCCCGAGATGGGACTTCGGCGCCCGGGGCGCCTTCCTCGGCCTGGACGGCTCCACGGGGCGCGCGCAGCTCGTGCGCGCGGTCCTCGACGGCGTCGCCCAGCGCGGCGCGGACCTCCTCGAGGCCGTCGAACTGGACGCGGGGGTGAAGGTCGAGCAGCTGCGAGTCGACGGCGGCATGAGCGCGAACGCCACCTTCCTCCAGCTGCTCGCCGACGCGACGGGCCGCGTCGTCGTCCCCTTCCCCGCCCGCGAGGCGACCGTCCTCGGCGCGGCTTTCCTCGCCGGCGTCGCCGTCGGCACCTTCGCCGACCTCGGGGAGGCCACCGCGACCCAGGCCCCGGGCGACCCGATCGCACCGCGGCGCCGCAGCGACCGGGGGCGCTGGCTCGAGGCGCGCGGGCGCGCCGAGAAGACGATCCCCTTCCTCTCGGCGCTCGCGTTCTGAGCCGAGACTCTCAGCGGTAGACGCGGCGGGCGTGCAACGCGCCCGGCCCGGCGAGGCGGTCGAGGAAGACCAGACCGTCGAGGTGGTCGATCTCGTGCTGCACGGCGCGTGCCTCGAAAGCATCCGTTCGCAGCTCGATGGCCTCCCCGTTGACGCCGACGCCGCGCATCACGAGGCGGGTCGCGCGTGCGACGTCCCCGGTGAGGTCGGGGACGCTCATGCAGCCCTCGCGCGCGACGACGACGTCGTGGGCCGCGACGAGGACGGGGTTGAACACGACGAGCTCGCCGTGCACCGTCACCGCCTTCTTGTGGCCCGAGACGTCGAGCGCGAAGGCGCGCAGCGCGACGCCGATCTGGGGCGCCGCGAGCCCGACGCATGCCGGCGCCGCGCGCATGGTGTCGATGAGGTCCTCGGCGAGCGCGCGGGCGGCGTCGTCGATGCGCTCGAGCGGCGCGGCGGGCCGTCCGCGATCGAGCTCGCCGAGGCCGAGGACGCGCCGGACCGCCACCGCCTGCCCGACCCCGCTACAGCAGCTCGGCGTCCGCCGGCGAGACGACGCAGCGCACGGCGGCCTCGGCCGACGCGTCCGCCAGGCGACGCTCGAGGACGTCGGCGGCGACGGCTGGCGGCAGCACGACCGTCAGCACCATCACGTAGCTGTCCCCGCCCGGTGAGGGGACGACCCGGGTCTCGAGGTCGACGATGTTGCCGGCGACGGCCGCGATCTCTTCGGCGATCCGGGCGACGATGCCGGGGTGGTCCGCGCCGTGGACCGAGACGGCCAGCACCTCGCCCTCGGCCGCCGCCTCGGCGGCGGGCGCGCTCGGGCGCACCGTCACGAGGAGGTCGCCCGCGCCGGCCTGCGCGACGACGGCGGCCTCGATCGCAGCCGCGTCCAGGCCCTCGGGCGCGGCGAGCACGAGCATGACCGAGAAGTCGCCGGCGAGGATGGTCATGCGCGAGTCCTCGAGGTTGCAGCCGAGCCGCGCGAGGGCGCCGGCGAGAGCGGCGACGATGCCCGGCCGGTCGCGCCCGACGGCCTGGAGGGAGAAGCGGGCCACGCCGACACGGTAGTTCGACTCGCCGCCCCCTCCGCCCGCCGGCGCGCGGCGCTCAGTCCGCGGCCTCTGGGGGCGCCTCCTCGCGCAGCGCGTCGAGGCGCGGCATCAGCGCATCGACGCGCTCGCGCGCGCCGCGGATGCGCCGGTCGAGCTCCTCGACGATGTCGAGCGCCCGGCGGAAGCGGACCTCGAGGAGGTCGACATCGACCAGCCCCTGGTCGAGCTCGCGCACGATCTGGTCGAGCTCCGCGGACGCCTCGGCGTAGCTGAGGTCGGCCACCGGTGCCGCCGGCACCTCCTGGTGCTGTGTCATTGCCCCTCTCCTCGTTGTGCCGTGGCGTCCGGGCGGATCTTCTCGACGCGCGCGCCGGCCTCGCCGTCGGAGAAGCGCGTCGTCACAACGTCGCCGACGGCGAGCGCGGCGACCGTGCGGACGATGCGGCCCGCGGCGTCGTAGGTGAGCGTCCAGCCCCGCGCCAGCTGGCGGCGCGGGTCGTAGGCGGCAAGGACCTGCCGGGCATGGGCCTGGTCGCTTGCGGTGCGCTCCAACAGGCGGCGCACGCCATCGCCGAGACCCGCCCTCTGGCCGGCGAGGTGTTCGCTCCCGCGCGCAAGCGAGGCCGTCGCGCCACGCGCTAGGTTGCGGCGCACGCTTACCAGCGCGTCGGCGCGGCGCTCAAGCTGATTGCGCGCGCCGCGCCCGACCGCTTGGCGACGCACCTCGACGAGATGCGCGGCACCGTCGAGGCGCGCTCGTGCGAGGCGCCCGAGCTCGGCGACCTGGTCCGCGACGTGCTGCGCGTACGCGCCCACGACCCCGACGACGGCCTGGCCGCACGCCGTCGGGGTGATGAACGAGCGGTGCGCAACCTCGTCGGCGACCGAGCGGTCGCCCGTGTGGCCGATCCCGGTCCAGACCGGGAATGCCGCCGTCGCGATCGCGCGCGCGACCTCCTCGCTGTCGAACGCCGCAAGGTCGCCGCGCGCACCGCCGCCGCGGATGACGACCGCGAGGTCAGGCGCAACCCTTGCGAGGCGTCCGAGCGCATCTGCGATCTGGCGCGGCGCCTCTTGGCCCTGGACGAGGCTCTGCTCGACGTGGAGGTCGAACGCGAAGCCGCTACGCGTGAGCTCCCCGACGAAGTCGCGATGCGCCTCGCTGCCGGGGCTCGTCACGAGGCCGATCCGCAAGGGCACGAGCGCGAGCGGGAGCGCCCGGTTCGCCTCGAGCAGCCCCTCGGCTGCGAGCTGGCGGAGCAAGCGCTGGCGAGCCGCCGCGATGCCTCCGAGCAGCGCCTCAACATCGATCGCGCTGAGCACGAGACGCAACCGGCTCGCGCCCTCCCAGACGCTCACCCTGCCGCGGACCCGGACGACCCGACCCGCCTCGAGCGCGACGCCCGCACTGTTGAGCGCCGCCGCGACGCGGAACCACTCGCTCGCCCAGCAGACGACCTCGAGCTGGGCTGCGCGGCTCGCGGTCTCGGCCCCCGCGTCCGCGAGCTCGAGGAAGCGGTGACCACGCGACTCACGGAGGGAGCGGATCTCGCCGCTCACCCAGACCTCGTCGGGGAATTCAGTCGACAGTGCCCGACGCAGACGCGCATAGAGCGCCGCGATGGTGAGCGTCTCGTCGGCCGCCGCGTCCTCGTCGGGCTCCTCGCCGAGGGGCTCGTTTCCGCCCTCGGGGTGCTCGTCGCTGTCCGATGGGACCTGCGCGGCCCGAGCCCGCGTGCTCACCTGCTCCACCCGACGCTGGAGCGCGCGGGCACCCGCACCGCCTCGCGACGATCGTGGCGGGCGGGCCGGGGACGCCTCGGCGCCCTCCGGCGCGATCTCCGCGAGATCGAACAGGCTCGGTTCCTCGGGCGCGACGCGGCGTGCCATCGTCCGCAGGCTACCGGGGCGGTGTGCCCGTCCCGAGTCACGTGCGGATGCGGACGAAACCGAGGAGACCCGGACGTGGGACAATGAAGCCGGCGACGAGTCGGCCGGGTGGCCGCGGTCGCGCCGGGCGACCGGCGCGGCTGAGGAAAGTCGGGACTCCACAGGGCAGGGTGCTGGCTCACGGCCAGTCGGGGTGACCCGCAGGAAAGCGCAACAGAGAGCAGACCGCCGATGGCCCGGGTGACCGGGATCAGGCAAGGGTGAAACGGTGCGGTAAGAGCGCACCAGCGGCCGGGGCGACCCGGCCGGCTCGGCAAGCCCCACCTGGAGCAAGGCCGAACAGGGGACGGGCGGCCCGTCCGATGTCCCCAGGTAGGCCGCACAGAGGGATGGCCACCCCCCGGGCGACCGGGGACAGAATCCCGCTTACAGGCCGGCTCGCCGCCACCTCCGCCACCGCGCGCCTCC
>JAKABX010000065.1 GCA_021796545.1 Actinomycetes bacterium | reverse complement strand
AGAGCGCGCGTTCGCGCCGCACGAGCGCGCTCCGCAGCAGCGCGTGGCCATGGCCCCCGGACGCGCCCTGGTCGAGGTTGACGGCGTGTCCCGCGTTCTCACCGCTCCCGTCGGCCGCCCGGCCCCGCTCGCACGCGCGCTCGGGCTGTCGGCACCGACCGCCGCCGCGCCGGCGTCCCCGTCGCTCCTCCGCCCACCGCCGGGCGCGCCCGCCCTCCCGAGGACGTTCTCCGGTCCGGCCCTCGACACCCTGGACCCACGAACCCCCCGACGCCGCACGCCCGCTGCTCTCGCGTCCGCGCCGGCGCGTGCCCCAAGACGCCCTGTGGCCCAGGGCGCCGGGGCCCGTCCCGTCCCGGGAGCGACGGGACGGGTGGCGCGCCGCTTCCTCGACGCGCTGAGGACGCGGGGGGCAGAGCGCGCCGAGCCGCTTCCCGCACGCCTCGGCGCGCTGGCCCGGGTCATCGCCGGTCCGGCGCCCGTGGAGCTGCGGACCGGGCCGGCGACGCGCGCGGCGCTGGCGGCCGTGGGGCGGCCCGCGGCGACGATCGGCCGGACAATCCACCTCGCCGCGGCGCCGGAGAGCTCGCCCGCCAGCACCGAGGTGATCGCGCACGAGCTCGTCCACGTCGCGCGCCGCCCGAGGGTCCCGGCCTTCTTCGGTGACCACCCCTCGCCCGAGGAGCACCTCGCACGCCGTGTCGGCACGCTCGCGCGGCTCCTCGTCACCCGGGACGCGCCCCGGTCCGCTGCCGGGCGCGGCGGGATCGCCGCGGGCGCGGCGGGCCTGCCCGTCGCGGGACCCTTCGGTGCGGCGGCCGGCGCGCCGGCGCCGGTGCGCCGGTCCGGGGATCCCGTGGCCTCCGGGGCGGTCCTTTCCGAGCTGCAACGGCGCTTCGACGCCGGGCGCAGCGGCCTCGCGCCCGCCGGCGCGTCGGCGCGGGGTCGGGGAGGGGCCGCCGCGCCGCTGCGGCGTGCGCTCCTCGACGGCCGGCGCGCGCCAGGGGACGACGCCCAGCTTTCCGCTGAGGCGGTCCGCGACCGCGAGGGGGAACGAGGGCTTGTGCCCTCCGTGGCTTCGCCGGAGCTCTCCCCGCGCCCCGGGCCCCTCCAGCCCGCGTCCGGGGCGCGCTTTGACCCCGACGCGGTGCACCCGGTCCCCGACCCCGCGCACCTGCAGTCGCCGGGGGACCCGCTGCCGCCCGAGACCCTCGAGTGGATCATCGACCGGATCGAGCAGCGGGTCGTCGAGGAGCTCACGCGCCGCGGTCTGCGCTTCAACCCGGGGGTGTTCTGAGCATGGCGCCGTCGACCCAGGACAAGGCCTTCCTCCTCACCGAGACCGGCACGCGCATCCCGTGTCTGTTCAACCCGAGCGAGCTCACCCTCCACCAGGCGACGGGGTGGGCCGCCGACGTGATGCCGGGCCGCGGCGTGCCGACGCTGCGCTACACCGGAACGGCCTCGGGTCAGCTGCGACTCACGCTGTTCTTCGACACGACCGACACCGGCCGGGCCGTGACGAGCTACACCGCCCAGCTGGTCAAGCTCATGGAGCCCGACCCGCAGCTGCCGGGAGCGAGCGCCGAGACGAACAACATCCGCCCCCCCTGGGTCGAGTTCCACTGGGGCGACTTTCACTCCTTCAAGGCGGTGCTCTCCGCGCTCGATCTCACCTTCGAGTACTTCTCGAGCGCCGGCACGCCGCTTCGGGCCCGCGCCGCGGTGACCCTCACGCAGTACCAGGAGGACATGGCCTTCGGGCCGCAGAACCCGACCTCGGGCACGCCGCGCCCGCACCGGGTCCACCGCGTCCAACCGGGCGAGACGCTGGACCGGATCGCGGCGATGCACCTCGGCGACCCGACCAAGTGGCGGGCGATCGCGGACGCGAACGGCATCGAGGACCCGCTCGACCTGCGCCCGGGCGCGCTGCTCGCGATCCCGGGCGTCTCACCGTGAGCCCGCAGATCGCGCTCGCGCCCCTCGTCTCCTTCGACGGGGTGCCCCTGGCGGCGACGTGGCGCGCCGCGCTCGTCGAGCTGCGCGTCGAGCACCGCTACCAGGTCCCGTCGCGCTGCACGCTGCGCTTCAGCGACCCGGGCTACGCGCTCGCCGCCGCGTCGCGCGTGCAGCTTGGCGTGCTCGTCCACGTTGGCGCGCCGCCCGACGGCGAGAACGCGCTCATCGACGCGGAGGTCACCGACATCGCGCTCGAGCAGCGCGTCGGGGACCACCCCGAGCTCGTCGTCACCGCGTACGACAAGAGCCACCGCCTCGGCCGGGCGACCGACGTGAAGAGCTACCGCGAGATGACCTTCACCGACGTCGTGAGCGAGCTCGCGGGGCGGGCGGGCCTCGTCCCCCGCACCGACGCGACGACCCTCGTCGTGAGCGACCTGCTCCAGGTCGACAGCGCGCTCGGCCTGCTCAGCGAGTGTGCCCGCCGCGCCGGCTACGACTGGTGGGTCGAGGGCCAGGAGCTGAACTTCAAGAAGCCCGCGGCGGGCCGCTCGGTCTCCCTCGGCCTCGGGACGGACCTGTTGTCCTTCTCCGCCCGCGCGAGCGGCCACTTCCCAAGTGCGGTCACCGTCGGCGGCTGGGACCGCACCGAGCAGCAGAGCGTCACGGCGACGGCGACGGGCGCGAGCGACGGGGTCGTTGCCACTTCGTCGTTCGCGGCGCTGCGCGAGCGGGCGCCCGCGGCCTTCGGCGAGGCCAAGCTCACGACCGGCGCGCTCGGCGCCCACTCCAACGCCGAGGCGACCCAGCTCGCCCAGGCCCTCTACGACACCGCGGCCGCGGCGTCGGTCCACGCGGAGGGCGTCGCGCTCGGCGACGGCAGGCTGCGGCTCGGCGCGAGCGCCGAGGTGAAGAACGCCGGCCCGCTGTCGGGCACCTACCCCCTCACCCGGGTCGAGCACGTCTTCCGCCCCGCGAGCGGCTTCGTCACCCGCTTCTCGGCCGGCGACCGCCGCCCCGCCACGCTCGCCGACACGCTCCGGCTCGGTCCCTCCCTCAACGGCCCGGCGACCGGGCACGTCGGCCTCGTCGTCGGCAAGGTGACCAGCCTGAAGGACCCCGACCACCTCGGGCGGATCCGGCTGCAGTACCCGGGGCTCTCCGCCGAGCAGGAGTCGGGGTGGGCCCGCGTCGCGGCGCCCGGCGGCGGGGACAAGCGCGGCGTGCTCTTCCTCCCCGAGGTGAACGACGAGGTGCTCGTCGCCTTCGAGGGCGGCGACTTCCGCCAGCCCGTCGTCGTCGGCGGCCTCTACGGCCGGCGCTCGGCGCTGCCCAATGCCGACGCGACCCTCGTCGACGAGGGGACCGGGACGCTCGTGCGCCGCGGGCTGTACTCCCGCCTCGACAACGCCCTCGAGGTCCTCGACGGCGACGCGCCGGACAAGCAGGCCATCGAGCTGCGCCTCGGCGGCGGGGAGCACAAGGTGCACCTCGGCAAGGACAAGCTCGCGGTCAGCGTCCCGGGCGGCTACCCCGTCGAGGTGAGCGCCGGGGGGACCTCGATCAAGATCGGCAACGACGGGGCGGTCACGATCAGCGCCCCGCAGGTCTCCATCACCGCCGAGGAGAAGTTCTCGGTCAGCGCCCCGAAGATCTCCCTTGCGGCCGACGCGCAGCTCTCCCTCCAGAGTGAGGGGACGGTGAGCCTGCAGGGCGCGGACGTCTCGGTGAGCGCCGAGGGGCCGCTCTCGGCGAGCGGCCAGCCCGTCATGATCAACTGACGACGCGACAAGACGACAGGCCGGTGACGATGAGACGGGGGACCTGAGGTGAGCGATCCGAGCTGGCCGGCGCGCCGCGGCGACGGCGCGGTCTTCGACCCCGGCTTCATCGGCCGCGGCCTGCGCTTCCCGATGGGCGTCGACCACCGGGGCGGGATCGCGCTCACCGACGGGGCCGAGGACCTCGACTGCTCGCTGCGGGTCGTGCTCGCGACCGCGCCGGGCGAGCGGGTCATGCGCCCGGCCTTCGGCTGCAAGATCTGGGACCTGCTCTTCGAGCCCGTCAACGCCAACACCCTCGGTCTCATGGCCCAGGCCGTCCGCGAGGCGGTCGCGCAGTGGGAGCCGCGCGTCGAGGTCGACGAGGTCGACTGCGCCCCCGACGCCGAGGACAGCGCGCTCGTGCGCATCGTCGTCACCTACCGCGTGCGCGCGACGAACGACCGTCGCAACCTCGTCTACCCCTTCTACGTGATCCCCCGAGAGGAGGCCTGATGCCGCTGCCGGCACCGAACCTCGACGACCGGGGGTTCCAGGACATCGTGGACGAGGCCAAGCGCCTCATCCCCCGCTACTGCCCCGAGTGGACCAACCACAACCTCTCCGACCCCGGGGTCGCGCTCATCGAGCTGTTCGCGTGGATGAGCGAGATGATCCTGTTCCGCCTGAACCAGGTCCCCGACCGCCTCTACACCAAGTTCCTCGACCTGGTGGGGATCGAGCCCTTCCCCCCGTCGGTCGCGCGCACCGAGCTCACCTTCTTCCTCTCGACGGCCCTCGACCACGCGGTGGGCATCCCCGAGGGCACCCCCGTCGCGACGATCGGCACGCCGGGGGGCGCGGACGAGGTGCTCTTTGCGACCACGGCGGACCTCGTCATCGCCCCGCCCGAGCTCGTCGCGGCCAAGACCGGGCGGGCGGGGGACGACCAGCTGTTCACCGACGCGTGGGACGACCTGCGCTTCGAGGGCGCGGCGGTGACCTGCTTCACCTCGAGCCCGATCGCCGCGGGCGACGCCGTCTACCTCGGCTTCGCCAACAGCCTCGCCGGCTGCCTGCTGCGGCTCTCGATCAGCGCCTCGATCGAGGGGATCGGCGTCGACCCCCGGGACCCGCCGATCGCCTGGGAGACCTGGTCGGGCGAGGCGTGGCTGCCGACCCCGGTGCACACGGACACGACGGGCGGGCTGAACCGCGACGGTCAGATCGTCCTGCGCGTGCCCGCCGCGATGGCGCCCCTCAGCCTCGGGGGGACGCGCGCGCACTGGATCCGCGCGCGCCTCGTCGCCGCGCGGGCGGGCCAGCCGACCTACCAGTCCTCCCCGCGCCTGTCGGCCGCGCGCGCCGAGAGCCTGGGCGGCACCGTCGCCGCCGAGCACGCGGCCGTCGTCGGCCAGGAGAGCCTCGGGCGCTCGAGCGGCCGGCCGGGCCAGGAGTTCCGCCTCGCGCGCTCCCCGGTGCTCGCGCGCCGCGGCGGCGAGCACGTCCAGGTGCTGCGCGCCAGCGGACCCGAGGCGTGGGAGGAGGTGGCGGACTTCACGGCGTCGGGTCCGGCGGACCGCCACTACGTGCTCGACTCCGCGACGGGCCAGCTCAGGTTCGGTCCCGCGGTGCGCTACGCGGACGGGTCGGTCCGCCAGCACGGCGCGATCCCCCCCGACGGCGCCGAGATCGTCATGACCCGCTACCGCCACGGCGGCGGCGCGGCCGGCAACGTCGGGTCCGGGACGCTCAGCGTCCTGCGCACGAGCCTCGCGTACGTCGACCGGGTGACCAACCTCGCGCCGGCGACGGGCGGGGTGGACGGCGAGAGCCCGGCCAACGCGAAGATCCGCGGACCGCTCAGCCTGCGCACCGGCCAGCGTGCGGTCACCGCGGGGGACTTCGAGCGCCTCACCCTCGAAGCCTCCTCCGAGGTCGCCCGCGTGCGCTGCCTCGCGCCCGAGCAGCCGGCCGAGCCGGTCCGCCTGCTCGTTGTGCCGCGCCTGCGCTCGGCGCCCGAACTGCACCACCTGGACGACTTCGCGCTCGACGAGACCCTGGTCCGCCAGATCGCCGCCCATCTCGAGCCCCGCCGCCTCCTCGGCACGACGGTCACCGTCGGCACCCCCTACTACCAGGGGGTGAGCGTCGCCGCGCTCGTCCAGGCGCTGCCCGGCCGCCCGGCGACGATCGTGCGTCAGCGGGCCCTCGACGTCCTGTTCCGCTACATCAACCCCCTCACGGGGGGCGCGGCCGGCGAGGGGTGGCCCTTTGACGTCGACCTCAACGCGGCGCCGATCGCCGAGATGCTCGAGGCGATCGAGGGCGTGGAGCGCGTCGAGGAGGTGCTGTTGTTCGAGTACGACCTGCGCACCGGGCGCCGCCACGGCCAAGGGCGCGAGCTCGTCCACCTCGACCGCCGCTCGCTCTTCCTCTCCGCGGCCCACCAGGTGGTCGTGCGGTGACGCGCCGGGAGGACTGGCTCGTCGGCCAGCTCCCGATGGGGATGCTCGACGACGACTTCTTCGTCCGCTTCGTCTCGATCTTCCAGCAGGTCGCGACGAGCCTGCTCGAGGACGCGGACAACATCGCCAACACCGTCGACGTCACCGTCGCCCCTCCCGCCCTCGTCCGCTATCTCGGCAGCTGGCTCGGGGTGACCGCCATCGACCCGAGCCTGTCCGAGGAGATCCAGCGCCGTGTCGTCCGCCAGGCGGGCCGCAGCCTCTCCTGGCGCGGGACGCACCGGGGGCTCGCGGGCCTCCTCGCGGTGCTGACGGGCGCGCCCGCCGAGATCACCGACTCGGGCGGGGTGATCCCCGAGCCCGCCGGCGCAGCGCCGACGGGCTACCCCCGCGTGCTCACGATCCGCGTCGCGTCGAGCGGCTGGCTCTCCGAGGCGGACTTCGCCGCCCTCGTCGCCGACGAGATCCCCGCGAACGTCACCTGGCGCCTCCTCGTCGGGGACCGCCAGATCCACCCCGTCGTGCCCGCGGTGCTTGGAAGCGGAGAGGAGCCGGACTGATGGCGAGCGAGGTCACCTGTCCCACCTGCGGCACCGTCAGCCACTTCGAGGAGGTCGGGCGGGACGCGACGGCGTTCTGCCGGGTCTGTGACTACCCGCTGTTCTGGCTGCGCACGGGTCGCAGCACCGCCGCGAACGGCGACGGCGGCGACGTCGGTCTGCGGCGCCTTCCGGGAACGGCCGGGCGCGTCGCGCTCGCGACGTTCCCCTGCCCGGTGTGCACCGAGCCGAACGAGATCACCGCGGCGCTCTGCATCCGCTGCGGGGCGGACCTGCACCCCGCGCCGGTCACCGAGGTCGTGGCGCCGCCCTCGCCCCCGCCGGCGCCCGTCGTGCGCAAGCGGGCGTGGTGGCCCTTCGTGCTGGCGGTGCTCGGGCTCGTCGCGATCGCGCTCATCGTGGCCTTTAGCGTCGGCTGACCCAGATCTCGCCGCCCCCGGGATGTGCGCCCCGGGACGTGCCGTCGGGACCCGGCGCGTGGGGACTTCTGCGTGTTCTGGGACCGGCCGGCCGCCCCCGCCGCTCCTCGGGGAAGACGGGGGACCCCGGAGATCCGGGCCGCAGAGGTGCGCGCTCCCCGCCGCGTCGTCGAGCTCGTTTGGGCGCACGTCCCGCTTTTTGGCTGTCGTGTCCCTCGAACGCGGGAACGCCATGTTGGCGGGGCCGACGAGCACGAGGTGGGGCCCGCTGGCGCGTGGTGGGGACCGCGATCTGGCATCTCTTTCTGCCGTTGCCCTGGCGCTCGCGACGCGCCCGGTGATCGCGCCCGTGGCGCTGGCAGCGGCCGTGGACGCCGACCGCGGCGCTCCCCGGGGTCTTGGCGCCGCGCCGGCCGAGGCGCCGGACGAGCCTTCGAACCCCGGGGACGTCGTCGGCAGGGGGATCCGGGCGTCGGAGGCGTGCCGGCTTCGGGACAGACGAGGCCGGCGCGGCGCGAGCGCGCCAGGGTCACCAGGCGTCGTGCGCGCCACCGGCTGTGGCGACAGCCAGGGGTCTGCCGTGGTCCTGCCTGCCCGCCCCGGCCGGCCACGACCAGGGCGAGGGCGCCCGGACAGGTCGCGCCCGGCGACGGCCCCGGGTGCGGGGGGGCCGGCGCGCGGCGCTCAGGAGTCCCGGCGAGCGCCCGCGACGACGCGCCGAGCGTTGTCGATCATCTCCCCGAGGCGCTCGGGGGGCGCGGGCGGGGCGAGGAGGTAGCCCTGGGCCGCGTCGCAGCCGAGGCCGCGCAGCACGTCGAGCTGGACCTCGGTCTCGACGCCCTCGGCGACGACGCGCATGTCGAGACCGTGCGCGACGCGCACGACCGCGTCGACGAGCAGGGTGTCGGCCGCGATCGTCCCGAGGCCGGCGACGAAGCCGCGGTCGATCTTGACGACGTCGACGGGGAGGTGCTTCACATAGGCGAGGGAGGAGTAGCCGGTGCCGAAGTCGTCGATCGCGACCTCGACCCCGAGCTCGCGCAGGCCGGCGAGGGTGCGGTAGGCGGCGTAGTCGTCGGTCGCGACGAAAGCGGACTCGGTGAGCTCGGCACAGACCGCGCTCGGCGGGAGCCCGAAGGCCGCGCACGCCTCGGCGACGCGCGCGACCAGACGGGAGTCGCCGAGCTGGCGGGCGGAGAGGTTCACCGACACCCGCGGCCGGGCGCCGACGCGCGCCGGCCAGGTGGAGGCCTCGGCCAGCGCGTGCTCGATCACCCAGGCGCCGAGGCGCACGATGAGGTCGCTGCGCTCGGCGAGGGGGACGAATCGGTCCGGGCCGACGAGCCCGACGGCGGGGCGCTCCCAGCGCACGAGCGACTCGCACCCGATCGTCTCGCCGCTTTGGAGGTCCACGATCGGCTGGTAGTCCAGGCGGAGCTCGCCGAGGCCGATCGCGGCCTCGAGCGCCCGCTCGGTCTCGAAGGCCTCGACCGCGGCGGCGCGCAGCTCCGCGTTGAACACGACGAAGTGGCCGCCGCCGCGTTGGGCGGCGTGGTGCATGGCCGAGGTCGCGTCGCGGATGAGGTCGGCGGCGTCGCGCGCCGACGCCGGCGCGAGGGCGATGCCGACGGCGGGGACGCACTTCAGCTCCCCCCAGCCCGTCACGGCGACCGGCGGGGAGAGCGCGGCCACCACCGAGCCGGCCAGTCCCATGATCTCGGGCTCGGGCGCCTCCACCAGCACGGCGAAGCGGCCGCCGCCGAGGTGGGCGGGGAGTGCCCGGCCCTCGCAGCACGCCGCGAGGCGCTCACCCGTCGCGCTCACCATCGCGTGGGCGGCCGGGTCGCCGGCCGTCGAGACGACCGCGTCGAGCGCGCACAGCCCGACGAGCACCACCCCGAGCGCGGCGCCGTCGGGCGCCGGGCGCGCGAGCGCGGCCGCCACCTTGTCGGCGAAGAGGGTCGCGTTGGCGAGACCGGTCGGCGCGTCGTAGTGGGTTCGGTGCTTCAGCTCGGCCTCGAGGCGCCGGGTGTCGGTCAGGTCGCGCGCGACGACGAGCACCGCGGGGCGTCCCTCCCACTCCAGGCGGTGCGAGACCACCTCCACCTCGAGAATCGTCCCGTCAGAGCGCCGGTGGCGCCAGGCGCCGGAGTACTGGGTGGCCTCCCAGTGGCCGGCGACCGCCGCGTGGAGGCGGTCGAGGTCCTCCTCGGGCCGGATCTCGGTGATCGACATGGCGAGGAAGTCGGCGCGGCGGTAGCCGTAGTGGGTGACCGCGGCGTCGTTGACCTCGAGGAAGCGGAGTGTCTCCAGGTCGTAGACCCACATCGGCAGCGGGCTCGCGGCCAGCAGCTGGTGGAACGCGTCCGACATGGCATCGGACCGCCCGGACGGCCCGTCCCCGGCCGCACCGACCGCGCTTCGCCTCTCGTCGGCCATCGCTCCCCCACAGGGCTCGGTTCCTGTGACGTGACGCGTGCGAGTACGGAGAGTAGCGCGCCCAGCGCGTTGGGTGGTCTCAGACGTGCCCGCGGGTCCGGTGGGGGCGCGCGGCGCGCCATTGTCGCCGCGGGGGTGCCGAGCGTCGGTTGCGGTGTCAGCCGGGCGCGGAGGACATCGCCAACGCCCTCGTCCCCGCCCTGCCCGCCCCCGCCCGCTCCTTCGGCGGCTGGCTCGGGGTGACCCCCATGACCGCTCCTGTCCGAGGAGATCCCGCGCCGTGTCGTCTCTCAGGCGGGGCGCCGCCTCTCCTGGCAACGGACGCACCGGGGTGCGCGAGCTTCCTCAAGGTGCTGAGGGGCGAGCCGGGCGAGGTCCCCGCGGAGTCCACCTGGCGCCTCCTCGTCGGGGACCGCTTGGTCCACCCCGGCGTGCGCGCGGCGCTTGGAAGCGGAGAGGAGCCGGACTGACGGCGAGCGCAGTCACCTGTGCCACCGGCGGCACCGTCAGCCACCTCGAGGAGGTCGGGCGGGACGCGCCTTGGCCCTTGCCGGCCCGCCGTGTGCTTGGGTCCGTGTCCCGCGCGCTCAGCGCGCCGGTGCCACGCGTACCGCCGCGTCGATGGCCGCGCGCATGTAACCGAGCGCGTCGGCCATCCCGGCGTGCCAGGACGCGGCACAGCTGAGCTGCGGGGTGTGGTCGGGGATGACCACACCGTCGTCGCCGCCGCCGAGGTAGTGCGCGATCGCCCGGTGCCTGTCCACGTCGCCCTCGTCGACGAACACCTCCCGATAGTGGGGCGCCTTGCCGACGACGT
>JAKABX010000064.1 GCA_021796545.1 Actinomycetes bacterium | reverse complement strand
CTCGCGCGCGCGCTGGCCGCGGCGCGCCGCCTCGAGAGCCTCTACCCGATCGGGGACGGGTGGCTCTCCTGGTCCGACGACGGGACCGTGCTCTGCCGCTGCGAGGACGTCCCGCTCGCCGAGCTGTACCGGGCCGTCGCCGAGGGGGCCGCGCGTGTGCGCGAGGTGCGCGGCATGACGCGCTGCGGGATGGGCTACTGCCAGGGCCGCACCTGCGGCCCCGCACTGCAGCTCGCGCTCGCGGCGCTGACCGGGCGGCGGACCGACGAGGTCGGTGACCTGCACCTCCGCCCGGTCGCCTCACCCGTCGCCCTGCGGGCGGTGGCCGACGGCGGGGTCGGGCCAGCGGGCGCGACACCCACGGGGTCTTGACAATCGTCTAAATTTCTGGGCCTCGGGGGGAAGCCGTGGCGTCAGACCTGCAGCTGTTGATCGACCATCTCGCCGAGGAGGTCGGGGCCTCGGTCGTGCTCGAGGATCACGACCAGCGCAGCCTTGCGCACTCCTCGCAGGTCGGCGCGATCGACGAGCTGCGGCGCGACTCGATCCTGCATCGCGCGACACCCCCGGAGATCATCACGTGGCTGCGCAGCTTCGGCATCGCGCACGCGACGGGACCGCTCCTCATTCCCGCGCACGACCGCCTGCCGATCCTGCCCCGCGTCTGTGTCCCGGCGCGCTACCGGGAGCGCCTGCTCGGCTTCGTGTGGGTGATCGACGCCGACGGCTCGGTCGCGGCGTCGCACCTGGGCACGATCACCAAGACGGCCGAGCACGCGGCGCTGCTGCTCTACGAGGAGCAGCTCGCGCAGCGTCTCATGGGCCAGGTGCTCTCGCACCTGCTCTCGCCGTCGGAGGAGCTGCGCAGCGCGGCGGCCCAGCAGATTGCCGACCAGGCGCTCTTGATCGGCGGCCAGAGCGTCGCGGCGGTGGTGATCCAGCCGCTGGTGTCGACCCCCGACAACGCCGACGCCGGATCTGCACTCGCGCAGGGCCTCACCGACGTCGGGTGGGAGGCGCCGACCGGCTCGTTGCTCCGCCTCGCACTGAGCGACCACGCCGTGCTCGTCGTCCGCGTCCGCGCGCCGGCCGACGAGGCCGCGCGCGAGCTCGCCGCAGCCGCCCGCTCGGCCTGCGAGCGCCGCCTCCAGGCGGTGCAGGGCGAAGGGGTCAGGGTGGTCGCGGCGATCGGCGACCCCTTCCCCGAGCTCCAGCACGTCGTCGGCTCCTACCGCCAGGCCCGGCTCGCCGCCAAGGTCGCCGCGGCGATCCCCTCGACCGGCGATCTCGTGCGCTGGTCCGAGCTCGGGGTGTTCCGGGCGCTCGCGCAGCTGCCGACGCGCGAGGCCCAGGAGGCGGCCCTCGACCCCCGGGTCCGCGCGCTGCTCGAGGTCGGGGACGCGGCCCTCGTCGACACCGTCGAGACCTTTCTCGACCGCGCCGGCGACGTGAAGGCCGCATCCGAGGCGCTCCACCTGCACCGTGGCACCCTCTACTACCGCCTCGCCAAGGCCGAGCGCCTCGTGGGCGTGGACTTCTCCAACGGCTACGACCGTCTGACGGTCCACCTCGGCCTCAAGCTCGCGCGCCTCACCAGCCGCTGGAGCGGGGTTCCCGAGCGCCGCTGAGGCCGCGTCAGTCTCCGCGCGCGCCGAGCACGGCCTCGGCGATCGCGAGGTCCTCGGAGGCCACGCCGACCGACTTGAACAGCGTGAGGTCTGCCGCTCCGGCGCGGGCCGCCCCCGCGGCGAGTTCCTTGAGGTCGGCGTCGACGGGCAGGGTGTCGAAGGCCCCCTCCGCGAGGGGGATCAGGAGGTCGCCCGCCTCGGCGGCCGCCGCCTGACGGGACTCGACGACGACGAAGCTGCGCCGGACGGTGGTGGTGTCGACCTCCCGGCGCGTCGGCCGGTGCGAGCCGACGGCGATGACATGGGTGCCGGGGACCGGGCGCGCGCCGTCGAAGAGCGGCTCAGCGCTCGTCGTGCAGCAGCAGACGACCCCGGCCCGGTCCACCTCCTCGGCACCCGCGGGACGCGCGACGATGCCGTGCGCCGCGGCGAAGGCGACGAGCGCGGCGACCGCCTCCTCGCGCCGGCCGACGATGAGGACCTCGGCGAGGGGGCGCGTCGCCGCGAGGGCGAGCAGGTGCGCGCGCGCCTGGGCGCCGGCACCGAAGATCATCGCGACGACGTCGCCGGGTGGCAGCAGCTGGTCCGCGACGAAGGCCGAGACGGCGGCCGTGCGCAGTTCGGTGAGCGCGGCCGCGTCGAACAGCGCGGCTGGCGCCAGGGTCTCCTGGTCGAACAGGACGTAGACCCCCTGCACGCCTGGGAGACGGCGCGCTGGGGCACCGGCGGGGTCTCCGAGGGCGACGACCTTGACGCCGCCGAAGCGCTGGCCGCTCGCAGGCATGAGCAGCAGCTCACCGGTTCCAAAGGCGACCGACCAGCGTGCGGGGGCCTCGAGCGCGCCGTCGGCTGCCAGCTGCGCGATCGCCGCGCGCGCGGCACGTGGCGAGACCAGCGACTCGATCGTTGCGCGGTCGAGCCAGAGGGGCGGCCCCCCCTTGCCGCTCACGGGCGGACGCGCCCGGGGTCTTCGCGCTCGCCCGGGGCGTTGAGCGAACGCGCGAGCGTGTTCGCTCCCCAGAGGTCCCCGAGGGTGTACCCGGTGGGGAAGGGGTCCGTCTCCTCCAAGACGTCGAGGTGGTAGCCGGTGATCCAGGCCGATCCCGTGATCGTCGGGACGACGCCCGACCGTCCGGCGACGGCGGCCTCGGCCACGAGGCGACCGGTGAAGACGGTGCCGAGCAGGCCTTCGTTACGGAAGTCCTCGCCGAGGCCGAGCTGGCCGCGCGCGTGCAGGACCGCCATGCGGGCACAGGTCGCCGTCCCGCACGGCGACCGGTCGAGCGCGCCGGTGAAGGTGTCGGGGCGGTCCCACTCGAGCGCTCCGGTGGAGACCACGACGGCGTTCTGCTGGTCGGCGTGGGACCCGCTCGGTGGCCCGGTGAGACAGACGATCGTCGGTCCAACGACGTCGGGGCGCTCGGGGTGCACCCGGGGCGCCTGGGCGCGGGTCGCGGCCTTCAGCGCCTCGCCGACGCGCACGAGCGTGCGCGCGTTGTGCGCCGAGAGCTCGACACCGAGCGCCGCGGCCTCGGCGAGGACGTAGATCATCCCGCCGTAGGCGAGGTCGACGGTCACGCGCCCGATGCCGGGCACCTCGATCGGGACGTCGAGGTCGAACACGAAGCTCGGCGCGTTCTCGAAGGTCACCGTGCGCACCTTGCCCCCGGACACCGTGGCGGTGATTGCGACGAGCCCCGCCGGCGTCTCGAGCACGAAGCGGGTCGTGGGCTCTTCGGCGGGGACGAGGCCGGTCTCGATCAGCGCGGTCGCGACGCAGATCGTGTTGCTCCCCGACATGAGCGGGTACTCGACCTGCTCCATGATGACGAAGCCGGCGACCGCCTCGGGCGCGCTTGCCGGCAGCACGAGGTTGCAGTTGGCGGCCGGATAGCCCCGCGGCTCGCGCAGCATGCGGAGCCGCAGGTCGTCGCGGTCGCGCGCGAGGTAGCGCATCGCGTCGAGCATCGGCAGCGGCGGCACGTCGGCGACCCCGCTCAGGAGCACGCGCCCGTGCTCGCCTGCGGCGTGCAGGTCGACCGCGAGGACGCCGCGCCGGCCGATCGCGGCCTCGACGCGCTGGCGCAGGGCCGCCGCGGTCCCGACGGGATCCGGGGACGCCGCGCTCACCGCGCCGCCGCGCCGCCGGCGCCGAGATAGGCGGCGACCACCCGGGGGTCGTCGGCGAGCGCCGCGCTGTGGCCGGCGAGGACCACGCGCCCCTGCTGGAGCACGTACGCGCGGGAGGTGATCTCGAAGGCGAGCGTCACGTTCTGCTCCACGAGGAGCACCGGGGTCCCCTCCGCCGCGATCTGGACGAGCAGGTCGTAGACGGACTCGACCATCTGGGGCGCGAGGCCGAGGGAGGGCTCGTCCACCATGAGCAGCTTCGGCTCGGCCATCATGCCCCGCGCGATCGCGAGCACCTGCTGTTCGCCGCCCGAGAGCATCCCGGCGAGCTTTTGGAGATGGGCGCGGATGAGCGGGAAGCGCTCGACCACGGACTCGAGGCGCGCCCGGCGGGCAGCGCGCGCGATCCCGAAGCCGAACGCGGCGAGCTCGAGGTTCTCCCGCACGGTGAGCGCGGGAAAGATGCGCCGGCCCTCGGGGACCTGGACGAGTCCCCGGCGCACGCGGGTCGCGGCCGGCACGCGCTTTAGGTCCTCGCCGCGGAAAGAGATGGTGCCCGCGCGGGGGCGCACCAGGCCGGAGACCGCCTTCAGCACCGTGGACTTGCCCGCGCCGTTCGCGCCGAGCAGCGCCACGATCTCGTGCTCGTCGACGCAGAGGTCGACGTCGACGACGCCGCGGACCGGGCCGTAGTAGACCGCGACGTTCGCGAGCGAGAGCACCGTCATCGCTGACGCCTGCCGAGATACGCCTCGACGACACGGGGATCGGCCCGCACCGCCTCGGGGGTGCCCTGGACGAGGAGACGACCGCGGTCAAGGACCGCGACCCCGGCCGCGAGCTGCATGACGAGCTCGACGTCGTGCTCGATCATGACGACCGTCACCCCGTCGGCGGCGGTGCGGCGGATGACCGACGCGAGCTCCTCGCGCTCGACCGAGCTCACGCCTGCGGCCGGTTCGTCGAGGAGCAGGATCTCCGGGTGCGCGATGAGGGCGCGCGCCACCTCGAGGCGCTTGCGCATGCCGTAGGGGAGGTCGCCGGCAAGCACCGCGGCCTTGTCCGCGAGCCCGACGAAGTCGAGCCAGCGCTCCGCCTCCTCGGCGAGCACGCGCTCGCCACGGCGGTGCCGCGGCGTGCCGAGCAGCGTCCCGAGAACGCTCGCGCTCGCCCGCAGGTGGGCGCCGGCGAGCACGTTCTCCCGCGCGCTCAATTTCGGGAAGACCCGCACGTTCTGGAAGGTCCGTCGGATGCCGAGCGCGGCGACCTCCGCCGCACCGAGCCGGGTGATGTCCCGCCCGTCGAGGGCGACCGATCCCGCGCTCGGCCGGTAGTAGCCGGTGAGGCAGTTGAAAAAGGAGGTCTTCCCCGCGCCGTTCGGGCCGATCACCGCGAACAGCGAGCGATCGGGGATCTCGATGCTCACACCCGCGAGGGCGTCGACGCCGCCGAAGCTCAACGACAGCCCGCGGACGCTGAGACAGGCCATCAGCGCGGCGCGCTCTGCGCGTCCCGGTTCAACCAGCGTGCCGCAAGGCGCCGCCACCCGATCCCGTTCTCCGGCCAGACGCCCTGGGGACGCAGCACCATGACGAGCACGAGCGCGATCCCGAACACGAGCAGGCGGGCCTGGGCGAACTGACGGAAGACCTCGGGGAACGCGATCACCACTCCGGCGCCGAGCAGCGCGCCCCAGATGCTCCCGATCCCGCCGATCGACACCGCCATCACGACGAGCAGGGACTCGGTGAAGCCGAAGCTCGGCGGTGCGATGGCGATGAAGGCCGGCGCGTACAACGACCCCGTGAGGGAGCCGAAGACGCTGCCGGCCATGTACGCATAGAGCTTGTAACGGCGCACCTTGATGCCCATCGCCTGGGCGGTGTCCTCGTCCTCGCGGATCGCAAGCCAGGCCCGGCCGAGGCGGGAGTGGCGGATCCGGGCGCTCACGGCCACGAAGACCACGACGAGGAACAGGAAGATCTCGTAGTAGCTCGACGTCGTGGTGAGGGTCCAGCCCCCGAGGCTGAGCGGCGGGATGCCGTAGATGCCCTCGGGGCCCCCGGTCTGGTTCAAGTTGTTGACGACCGTCTGGATGATCTCGCCGAAGCCGAGGGTCACGACGGCGAGGTAGTCGCTGCGCAGCCGGAGGGTCGGGACCCCGACGAAGACCGCCCCGATGAGCGCGATCACCACAGCCGGTGGAAGCGTGGCGAGGATCGGCCAGTGGGCGTGCACCGCGAGCATCCCGGTCGTGTAGGCGCCGATCGCGAAGAACGCGGCGAAGCCGAGGTCGAGCATGCCCGCGTAGCCGACGACGAAGTTCAGCCCGAGCGCGAGGCACATCAAGATCTCGATCTGGAGCGCGATGCTCGTGAGGTAGTTGCTCTGTGCGAGGCTCGGCACGAACCCGGCGAGCACGACGAGCCCCACGAGGCCCGAGGCGCGCGCGAGCTGCGACAGGCGAAGCGGGCCGAAACCCACCCGCGACGCCCTCGGGGCGTCGGCGGCGACGGGGAAGACGAGGTCCTCTTCGCCGCTTCCGCCCTCGGCCAGGCTAGACACGCTGTCCGATCCGTTCGCCGAGGAGCCCCGAGGGACGCAGCCACAGCGTGAGGACGAGAGCGCCGAACGCGAAGAGCAGCGCCCACTGCGGACCGAACAGTCCGGTCCCGACCGACTCGAGGATGCCGAGGAGCAGTCCGCCCACGGCCGCGCCGGCGACGTTGCCGATCCCGCCGAGCACGGCCGCGGTGAAGGCCTGCAGGCCGATCGAGAAGCCCATCAGGTAGTTGATCTGGCCGTAGTAGAGGCTGGCCATGACCGCGGCGGCACCGGCGAGGGCGCCGCCGATGAAGAACACCAGCGAGATGATGCGGTCGGTGTTGATGCCCATCAGCGTCGCCGCAGCGCGGTCCTGGGCGACGGCGCGCATCGCGGTGCCGAGCATCGTGTGGTTGACGACGAAGTAGGTCACCACGATGAGGACGAGGGCGATCACCACGATCCCGAGCTGGGTCCAGGTGTAGTGCACGCCCGCCAGGTCAAAGCCGGTGGTCGGTGGGGTGACGGGGAAGGGCAGGTAGTTCGAGCCCCAGGCCGGGATGTTGAGGACCCCGTTCTCCAGGATCTGGGAGACGCCGAGGGCGGCGATCATCAAAGAGAGGACCGCCGCCCTCCGCATCGGTCGGTAGACGAGGCGCTCGACCGCGACCGCGAGCACCCCGCCCGCGGCCATGGTCACGATTCCCACCCACACGACGTTGCCCCAGTTGATCCTCGTTCCGAGGGTGACGGCCCCGAGGATGCTGTAGCTCACGAACGCCGCGGCCATGTAGAAGTCGCCGTGGGCGAAGTTGATGAGCCGCAGGATCCCGTAGACCATCGAGTAGCCGACGGCGATCAGGGCGAAGAACGCCCCGAGGAACAACCCCGCGACGACGTCGGGACCAACGGTGTTCCAGGACACCTCACACCCTCGTGGTCAGGACCGGCTCCCGGTCTCTCAGGGCTGCAGCGGCGCCAGCCGGTAGGTGCCGTTGTGGACCTGCAGCACGACGAAGTGCGCCCCGACGCGCGCGCCATTCGGCGCGAAGGACACCGCACCGGTCAGCCCCTGGAACTTGAGGTGGTGCAGCGCGGCGATGACCCGCGCCGGCACGAGGCTATGCGCCTTCTTCGCCGCGTTGGCGAGAGCGAAGACCCCGTCGTAGCCGTAGGCGGAGTAGGGCCCCGGCGCGGAGTGGAATTCCTTCAGGTAGCCGGCGTCAAAGGAGCGGGCGGCCGGCCCGGTGAGGAAGGCCGACAGCACCGAGATCGTCGCGTAGGTGCCCTGCGCGGCGGCTCCGGCGTCCTTGATGAAGGTGGGGTCGACGGAGCCGTCGGCGGTGACGAAGGGGATGTGCAGGCCGGCCGCGCGCAGCTGGCGCACGAACTCGGCCGCCTGGGCGAAGTACCCGGTCCAGTAGACCGCCCCGGCGTTGTCGCTGCGCACCGTGTTGATCACGGCGGTGAAGTCCTGGGTCGTGTCGGGCACCGCCTGGATCGGCAGGACGTTGACCGACGTGTGCTTCAGCGCGGCAGCCGTCAGCTGGGCCACGTTGACCGCATAGGTCGACTGGTCGTCCGCGATGACGAGGCGCTTGGTCTTCAGCACCTTCGTGAAGAAGCTCCCGGCCTCCTTGGCCTGCAGGTTTCCGCCCGGGTCGATGAGGAAGACGTTGTGGTAGCCGCCTTGGGTCAGGGTGGTCGAGTTCGCCGCCGCCTGGATGTTGGGGATACCGGCGCGCGCGTAGATCGGCTCGGCGGGCTGCGCGGCGCTCGAGCAGTAGCCGCCCACCATGGCCTTCACCCCGAGCGACACGAGCTTGTTCGCGGCGTTGACCGAGGTCTGCGGGTCGCAGGCGTCGTCCTCCTCCTTGAGCACGATCTTGTGCCCGAGGACACCGCCGGTCGCGTTGATGCGCTGGGCGGCGAGCAGCTCGCCGTCGTAGATCTCGGTTCCGGCCTGAGCCTCCGCGCCGGTCATCGGCTCGGAGACACCGACCAGGTAGGTCCCCGAGGCCTGCGCCCGTGGGCTCGCCGCGTGCGCAGGCGCGCTCGCCAACCCCCAAGTGGCCGCCGCCACCAGCGCCGCGATCCCGCCGCGGCGCGCGGACAAAGCAATGGTCACGACCTTCCCCCCTTCTCATCGGACACTGCAGGCGGCGTTCTGCGCGCCGTCCCGTCGGTTGTAGCAGCGCGCCGTCGCGCCGACAATCAGCGTTTGTCGAGGAAGTGGACCCGAAGCTTGTGCACTTGCCTGAGCGCGGGCAGGATCGGTGGGCCGGCGACGGGCGGGCCAGCAGACATCGCTCCGTCCCCGTCGCGCCGGTCGAGCGTGCGCCCGATCACCTCGCGGGGTGCCCGACGCGCCGAACGGCGCCGCCGGGGCTGTCACGCGCGGCTGCTACGAAGGACGCGGTGAACGACTCCCCGCTCCGCCGGGACCCTCCCCGAGGCCTCCCGCCTTACGCCGTGCGTCGCAGCGCGCGGGCGCGACGCGCCCGGTTGACCTATGACCCGCGCCACGGCCTCACGGTCGTCGTCCCCGAGCGCTTCGACGCTGCGCAGGCCGCTTCGCTCGTCGAGGCCAGCCTCGGCTGGATCGAACGGGCGCGTGAGCGCCTCGGCGAGCATCGAAGCGACCCGGCCGTCGACGGCCCCTTCCCGCGCCGGGTCCGACTCGCCGCGCTCGGCGAGGAGTGGAGCGTCGACTACGAGCCGGCCCCGCGCCCGGTGCGGGTGCGCGCCGTGGCGCCGGAGCGGCTCCGGGTCCTCGGGGGAACCGTCGGCCCGTCCGGCGACGCCCATCGCGCCCTGCAGGCCTGGGTCGCGCGCCGCGCCGCGCAGACCCTCGCGCCCGAGGTCCGCGCGCTCGCCGCCGAGATCGGGGCCGAGCGCCGTCTCGCGCGAGTGGCAATTCGCGCCCAGAAGAGCCGTTGGGGCAGCTGCTCGGCGCGGGGCACGGTCAGCTTGAACCGCAGCCTGCTGTTCCTGCCGCGCGACCTCTGCCACCTCGTCCTCGCGCACGAGGCCTGCCACCTGCGCGAACTCAACCACTCCCCCGCGTTCTGGTCGCTGCTCGTGACTCTTGTCCCCCAGGCCCGCACCTTGCGGCGCGACCTCGCGGTGGCCTGGCGGCACGTTCCGACCTGGGCCGACGACAGCTGAGGCCCCGCGCCCGCAGTCATCGGTCACCGGGGTGGAGGTGGATCGTGCCGGCACGATCCCCCCGCGGGCAGACCCCCGGGGAAAGGAGCGGTCGCCGACACCGCCTGTTGTGAGGCGGAGCTCGCCAGAAGCGCTGCGGCGAACGCGGTCGCGACCCTCCCTGCGACCCCGACCTCGGGACTCCTTGTGCCGACGCGCTTGTTTGCGCCGCGCCCGAGGCGCGCCATGAAGCCGCGCCGTCCGATGCCGCGCGCGGCCGGTGGGCTCGCCGTGCACGCGGTGTCCAGCGCGTTCGGCACCGCCGCGCACGGGATCGACCCAAGCAAGGTCCGACCCGCCGGCGTGGGCGACCCCGGCACGGCGAGCAAGCCGGCGGACGCGCCCGAGACGGCCGACCTCGCCTTCAAGGGGGCGCGTCACAAGGATCGGCCAGATGCCGAGCGCGAGCGTGTCGCGCGCCGGGAAATGCGTGGGGCGGGGCGCACCGGAGGCTCCGGCATTGACGCCCGCGCCGAGGCGCAGCGGGTATGTGCTTGTTGCGCGCAATGCAACAACATCGCCTTGCGCAGGCTGACGTGAGGTAAAGATCGGAGCCCGCTGTGCCGATGCATGGACCGTGGGTGCTTCACGGCGTTGCGGAGCCGAACCGCAGAACGCCGCAAATCGGCACCACGGGACTCCGTCCCACTGTTCCGGTGATCTGCCGGCCGCCGCGTCTTCCCGGGCGTCGGCGCCGTGGACCCCACCGATGGACCGGGACGGTCGCCGGCGCCGCGGCGCTTGGTGCCGGCAGCGGTGCGCGCGCCCCGCTCGGCGAAAAGGTCCGCCAGCCTCGCCGCCGATTGGCAGAAAGGGTGCGTAATGGACGAGGTGATCGCGGAATTTCGGGCCTCCCGGCATGAATATGGGTGGCCTCAGGGATCAACTTCTGGCACACGCTCGTGCGGCAGGACGTGCTCGATCGGCCCGATCGTCAACATGATGAGAGCGAGGGCGGCCCGTGCGGAGTGGAAGCCGTAGGCCCGGTTCACGATCAGGCGGACACGGCGGTTCTGAGCGGCTGTC
>JAKABX010000063.1 GCA_021796545.1 Actinomycetes bacterium | reverse complement strand
GCGCTCGGGATCATGGCGTCGGCCGACCGCGCCGAGGAGCGGACGGGTCGACCAGCGCGCCGGGCCGAGCGGGTCGGCCGCCTGATGGGGGGCTGAGCCCGCGCGCGTCGGCGTCGAGGGGACCGTGCTTGCCACCACTCGTCGCGCGCCGCCCACTAGCGTGCCGTCGTGCCTTCCCATGCCAAGCGTCGAGGCGCGCCCACGCCCGGCCTCTCGCGCAACCAGAAGCTCGTCGCCGGGGGCGTCGTCGGCGTCGTGATCGTCCTCGTCGCTCTGTTCACCCTCGTCCTCGGGCACAAGGCCGCCACGCCGGCCGGTGCGACGTCCTCCTCGCTGCCGCCGGCCGCGACCCAGCCGACGCTCGCGAAGGACCTCTGCCCCCTCACCGACACCCCCGCGCCCGGCGGCGTCGTTCCCCAGCGCGCGCCGATCGCGGTGAAGATCGGCAACGAGCCCGGCCCCGACGCCGGCGGGCTCGGCGCGGCCCGGCCCCAGAGCGGGCTGAACGAGGCGGACATCGTCTACGACACGCCCGCCGAGGGCGGGATCATGCGCTACATCGCGATCTACCAGTGCCAGAACGCGAGCCAGATCGGCCCGGTCCGCAGCTACCGCTGGGTCGACGCCCGGATCCTGGCGGAGTTCCGCCACTCGTTCCTGCTCCACATCGGCGGGATCGCGCCGAACCTGAACGAGCTCAACACCTTCGCCTTCATCAAGAACCTCGACGGCGACTGCGCAGCCGAGTCGGCCTGCGACTCCCAGATCTACACCCAGGACCCCAACCGCGTGCCGCCCGACGCGACCTACACGAGCACCAAGGCCGTCTGGTCCCAGTTCCACTCGGCGCCCTATAACCTCGCCCCGGCGCCGGTCTTCCGCTACAGCGCCGCGCCGCCCTCCTCCGCCAAGACGGTCTCCTCGGTGGCGATCAACTTCTCGGCCGGGACCGACGCGCTGTGGCAGTGGAGCCCGAGCGCGCACGCCTTCCTCCACTTCTACGGCACGACACCCGACATCGACCAGCTCGACAACAAGCAGGTCTCCGCCCAGAACGTCGTCGTCCAGGTCGTCGACTACAAGATCGGCCCCTACGAGGAGACCGCCGGCATCGCCGGCAGCGGCGACGTCGAGAGCCAGACCGTCGGCCGTGGCCGGGGCTGGGTGCTGCGCGACGGCAAGGTGATCGCCGTCACCTGGCACCGCGCCGCGCTCCAGGACCCGACGACCTTCACCGACGCGGCCGGAAAGCCGGTCGACCTCGCCCCGGGGCGGACCTTTGTCGAGATGGTCATCAACACGACGGCCGACCAGGCGGGGGCGATCACCTTCACCAAGTGACCCGGGGCGCGCGGCCCCGGGGCCGCGCGCCCGGCAGAGGCCCCCAGGGTTCGCCCCTCCCCCGCCGCCAGGGCCCGCTGCGCCCGCTCGTCGCGCTGGCGCACGGGTGCGGCATGACGCGGCCGGCTGCGGGGCGGCGCGCGAGGATGGCCGCATGGAGCTGCAGATCCACCAGATCGACGCGTTCGCCGACAACCTGTTCGCGGGCAACCCCGCCGCGGTGATGCCGGTGCCGTCCTGGCCCGACGCGGCGCTCCTTCAGGCGATCGCGGCCGAGAACAACTGCCCGGAGACCGCCTTCTACCTCCCCGCGCTCCCCGAGGAGGCGCTGCCGGCGCCCCCCGGGCTCCCCGCCTACCACCTGCGCTGGTTCACCCCGAGCGTGGAGGTCGACCTCTGCGGCCACGCGACGCTCGCGGCGGGCGCGCAGCTGCTCGAGGACGTCCACCCCGACGCGGGCGCGGTCGCGTTCTTCAGCCGCAGCGGCTGGCTGCTCGCGCGCCGGGCGGGCCCGGGGGCGGTGACGATCGACCTCCCCGCGACGCTCCCGGTCACCGGCGAGGTCGATCCGGCCGCGCGCGCGGCGCTGCGCGTTGCGGTGCTCGAGGCGCTCATCGGGCGCGACCAGATCTACGTGCTCGCCGACGAGGCCGCGGTGCGCGACCTCACGCCGGACCTCTTCGCCCTCGGCGCATGCCCGGTGCGCGGGGTGATCGTCACCGCCCCGGGCCAAGCCTCCGGCGCGGACTACGTCGCTCGCTTTTTCGGCGCGGGGGTCGGCGCCGGCGAGGACCCCGTCACCGGCTCGGCCCACGCGCAGCTCGCGCCGCTGTGGGCCGGGCGCCTCGCCAAGAAGACCCTCGTCGCCCGCCAGCTCTCCCGGCGCGGCGGGACGCTCACCTGCCGGGTCGCCGGCGAGCGCGTCGAGCTCACCGGGACCTTCCACCGCTACCTCACCGGCACGGTCCGCGTTCCCGACGGGGACTGAGAGGGCGCAAGGAGGCGACCTCTCCCGGGCGCACCGGGGCACGCCGCGTTCCCCGGTGCGGAGATCGCCCGATGCCGCTCCGCGTCGCTCCACAGGCGGCGACGGCGGCACTGCGGCCCAAGGTCGTAGCCCGTCCCGGTTCCCTGCCGCAAAGAGGCGCTCGGACGCGGCGGCCGGGGAGAGCGCGCCTTAGTGCGCGACGGGGTGGGCCGTCGCGAGCTCGACGGCCTTCACGACGAGCAGGAGGACGGCGACCACGAGATACGCGCGCAGCGCCCACATCGCGGCGGTCCGCCCCCGCGACCAGGCGGGACGGCCGAGGAGCGCGAGCGGGGGCATGCGCCAGGTCTCGCGGCGCTGGGGCTCGTCGGGCGCCGGCGCGGCCCGCGCCGGGACCCGGCGCGCCAGGTGCGCGACGCCGCCGGCCGACAGCGCGGCCACAAGGACGCCGAAGAGGACGACGAGCAGGACGCGCACGTCGATGGTCGGGAAGATCGTCGTCGCGACGAGGATGAGCGAGAGGATGATCAGCACGCCGACGATCGCCGCGGCGACGACGTTCAGCCACAGCGCGTTCACCCACGGCCCGAGCACCTCCCGGTCGTTGCACAGGAGGAGCAGGAAGACCGACGCGGAGGGCAGGAGGACGCCCGCGAGCGCCTGCACCGCGGTCGTGATGACCCCGAGCGGCGCATGGGGGATGAGGACGATGCCCGCCGCGAACGCGACGAGCCCCGCGAACATCGCGTAGAAGCCCGGGGACTCGGTCGCCTTGCGGTGCAGGGAGTGGCGCGTCCCGAAGATGTCGCCGAAGGCATAGGAGGTGCCGAGGGTGACGGCGGCCGCGCCGATCAGCGACGCGTTGAGCAGCACGACCGCGAACAGCGCCCCGGCGACCGATCCGAGGTGCTGACCGATGTCGTGCGCGACGACGCCCGCGTTGACAAAGGCGCCGTAGTGCCGGCGCGGCACGGCGAACGCCGTCGTGACGATCATCGCCCCGGCGCCGACGACGGTGATGAGCGAGCCGAGGACGGTGTCGACGCGCTCGTAGTTGATCCAGCGCGGCGTGATCCGCTTGTCGATGATGTTCGACTGCTGGAAGAACAGCTGCCAGGGCGCGACCGTCGTGCCGACGATCGCGATGACGAGCAGCACCGAGGTCGAGGTGAGCCCCCCGCGGATCCCCGGCACGAAGCCGTGCAGGATCGGGGCGCTGCGCGGGTGGCTCATCACGGCGAGGGGGATGATGAGGAAGTTCGCGACGACGAAGACGAGCATGAAGCGCTCCCAGCGCTCGAAGCTCCCGCTCGCCGTGATCGCGATCAGCGCCAAGGCCGCGAGCGGCACCGCGAGGTAGCGGCTCACGCCGAAGTAGGAGAGCGCGAGGTCGACACCGATGAACTCGGTGACGATGGTGAGGAAGTCAAGGACGAACAGGTCGCCGACTGAGAACCAGGCCCAGAAGCGGCCGAAGCGCTCGCGGATGAGGCGGGCGTGGCCGACGCCGGTCACCGCGCCGAGGCGGACGACCATCTCCTGGTTGACGACGAGCACCGGGACCAGCAGCACGAGGGTCCACAGCAGGCTCGTGCCGTAGGTCTGGCCCGCCTGCGCGTAGGTCGCGACGCCGCCGGCGTCGTTGTCGCCGACCATGACGATGAGCCCAGGACCGACGATGGCGGCGAGGGTGAGCAGGCGGGCGCGCCAGGTTCGGCGCGCGCCGAGATCCTGTTGGCGGATCGTCCCGAAGGCGCCGCGGATGTCTCCCACGTGCGCCTCGTCAAGGACCGCCGCGTGTGCGCGGTCCTGCTCAGGTGCCTGCTCGGCCATGCCGGTTCCTCCCGGTGGCGGTGACGCGTGGCGGTCTCGGCGCCCGCGCCGCCCCCGGGGCCGGCTAGGCGGTCCCCGTCCTCAGCGCGCGCGCCCCAGGTTGCAGAGGTGTCCCTCTTCCGGCGCTCAGTGCTGCTCCTTCTCCCTGCCCACGACGCCGCCGCACCAAGGGGCGCGCGTCCGGAGGGCGACCGGACCGGTCGGGGCGAGGCCCCGACTGCACCCCATCTCGTCAGAGCTTTGGCACTGCCCGGCGTAGACCGAAATCGGCCAGCCGCTTCGGTTCTCCCCTTAGCCCGGGGAGGACTGTTCTGGCCCGGAGTGTCTCTCGACAGGTGGGGCCAGCGGCCTGTGTCCGGACAGACGCCTCACCGAACGAGGTGCGACTGCCTGTGCGCACAGAGTCTACCCCTCCGAGGTGCGCCCCGCCCCGTCTCAGTCCGGTGCCGTCATCCCGTACTGGCGCCGCCAACCCGCGGGGAGGAGGAGCTCGAGCACGTCGTCGACGGTGATCTGGCCGAGCATCGTCCCCTCGGCGTCGACGACCGGGGCGACCGCGAGGTTGTAGTCCGTCATCTTGCGCACGACCTCGTGGACGTCCGCGTCGGGCGGGAGCCAGACCGGGCCCTCCTCGGCGATCGTCCCGACGTTCGCGTTCGGGTTCGCGCGCAGCAGCTCGACGACGGGCGCCGCCGCGGCGAGGTGACCCTCGTGGTCGCTCACGTAGACGACGGCCGCCGCCTCGGCCGGCGCGGTCGACGCGCGCACCGCCGCGAGCGCGTCGGCGACCGAGGCGGTCGAGGCGACGAGGACGAAGTCCGGGTTCATCAGGCCGCCCGCGGTCTCGGGGTGGTAGCGCAGAAGGGTGCGGATCTTGCGCTGCGCGGCGGGCGGCATCTTCTGCAGGATCGGCACCCGGCGCTCCTGGTCGAGCTCGGTGAGCAGGTCGACGGCGTCGTCGGGGGCCATCTTGCCGAGCAGGCGCGCCGCCTCGTCGTCGCTGCGCGCGCCGAGGAACTCGATCTGGCGCTCGGGCTCGAGCTCCTCGAAGACGTCGGCCTCGAGCTCGCGATCCGCGCCGACCGCGCGGATGATCTCCTCCCCCTCCTCGTGCGACGCCGCCTCGACGAGGTCCGCGAGCTGCGCGGGGTGCAGGCGCGCGAGCTTGCGGAAGGGGATCTGCAGGCGCGCGGTCGGCACGTGCGCGACGAAGGGCTGGATGTCGGCCCAGTCGACGAGCACGTGCCCCGGACGCACGCCGTTGCGCCAGCGCCGCGGGAGCAGGCGGCGCACGACCGGCTTGGAGGTCGGGTCGACCCCGATGACCTCGAGCCGCCCGCGGACGTTGGCCAGCTCGATCTCGTTCGCGCGCACGAGCTTGCCGCTCGAGACGTGGATCAGGTGGCGCGCCGACAGGTCCCGGGAGAGCAGCACCTCGCCGGGCCGGCGCTCAAAGGGGCCAAGGCGCGGCGCCGCGCGCAGGCGGACCTCGTCGCAGTCGAGGCGTGCGACGTCCTCGATGTGGCAGAAGCGCTCACCCTCGTCACCCTCGATGATCACGCCCGAGACCGGCGGGTAGCCGACGGGCTGCAGGTGGGCGATGACGTCGACGAGCTCGCCGACGCGTTCGCCCTCCGCCGCGAGCACCGGGCTGCCGAGGACACAGGAGAGGTGCATCGTCCCCGTCAGGCCCGGGGCGGTACTCGGAGGGTGGGCGTCGCTCGACACCGGGCGTAGCGTACCGCCCCGCGGCTCGCGCCGCGATCCTCAGGCGGTGGCGCAGGCGACCACGCCGGCGCCGACGGCGGTGCCCCCGCCGGCCTTGGCGCGATAGAGGGCGGCATCCGCGGCCGCGAACAGCGCCCGGACGTCGCCGGCCGCCCCGGCGGCCGCGCCGACGCTCAGCGCGACGCTGAGCCCGGGCGCGACGTCCGCGAAGCGCTCCTCGGCGAGCTGCTCGAGCACGCGCTCGGCGCACGCGAGCGCCGCGGGGGCGTCCGCGTCCGCGAGGACGACGGCGAACTCGTCGCCCCCGAGGCGCACGACGAGATCGGTGGGACGCACGCTGCGCTCGAGAAGCTGGGCGACCCGCTGGAGGACGGCGTCGCCCGCGAGGTGCCCGTGGCGGTCGTTGACCTCCTTGAAGGCGTCGACGTCGATCAGCACGAGCCCGATCGCCGCCACGCCGCGCGCCCCCACCTGCTCGAGGTACTGCGCAAGCGCCCGGCGGTTGCCCACCCCGGTCAGGTCGTCGAGGCGCGCGTGGCGCGACAGCTCCTCGCGCTCGGTCGCGAGGCGCTCGGTCTCAAGGCGCGCCCGCATCGCCTCGAGCGCGGCGCTGCGCGCCTCCCAGTGCAGGCCGAGGACCCGGTGCGCGTAGGCGAGGCCCGCGCCGTCGGCGCCGGGCGCCTCGACGCGCGCGCCGAGGTAGGCGACGAGAAGCTCCACGAAAGGGTCGCTGGCCTTGCCGAGCAGGCGGCGCGCCCGCCCGACGCTTTGTTCCGCGCTCCGGCCGGCGTTCTCGTCGCTCACGGCCTCGGCGAGTGCGAGCACGAGCGCGGTGCGCGAGGTGTCCTCACCGAGGGCGGCGAGCTCGCCGGTCGCGTCGTCGCCGACATCCTCGCCGGCGATCGCGGCGAGGAGCAGCCCGAGGCTGTGCAGCTCCCGCCCCCAGGGTCCGACGGCTGCAACGGGCTCCTCCGCCTCGGCCGCAAGCTCCTGCCAGGCGCGCCGGCGCTCTGCGACGCCGGCGTGGTCGCCGAGCTGGCGCAGCAGGCTCGCCCAGAAGACCTGGGTCTCGGCGCGATTGAACAGCACCGGCGCGAGCGCGAAGTCGAGCGCGCCGCGCGCCCCCGCCCCGAGCGCCAGCGCGGCCGCGTACTGCTCGTCGCACAGCTCGAACAGCCAGCGGGTGGCGAACGCGATCCCGCAGGCCGTGTGGGCGGCGATGCGTCCGAGGAGGTGCCCGCCGGGCTGCTCGAGCAGGACGACGGCGCGCGCGAGGTCGGCGTTCTCGCCGACGACGCCGGCGTGGCCGCTCCCGCAGAACGCGGGGTTGGAGCGCAGCGCGAGCCCGAGCGCGAGCAGCACGTGGTCGCCCTCCGCGCGGCTGCGCTCGATGAGGGTCTCGACCGCGGCGAGCACGTCGCCCTCGCCGCGGAACCACCGCTCGATGGCGCGGCAGAACACCAGCGCGCGCTCGACGTCGGCCCAGCCGCGCGCGCGGGCCGTCTCCTCGGCCTCGCCGAGCGCCTCGCTCGTGCCGGGCGCCGCAGCCTGGACAGAACGCGCCAACCGGTAGGCACGCCACAACGCGGCGGTGTGCTCCTCGGCGCCGTCCGCCATGCGCCATCCTCCGTCTCCCGGGCGCCGGTCAGGCGCAGACGGCCGCGAGGGTAGTCGCACGCGCCGGCACAGCCCGCCCCCACCTGCCGGGCGCCGACCCGCGGCCCGGGGACAAGAGTAATTGACAGCCCCGTTGCCCGACCATTCCGGCGCGTGGCGACCCGTCTCGCGCGGCGCGGACCCGGCGCTCAGCGCGGCCTGCGGCGTGCGACGAGGCCGCGCACGTCGCCGTCCTCGTCGACGAGCACCTCGACGCGCGCGAGGGCGGCCGAGGCCAGCGCCGGGAGGAGTCGGTCGTGCTGGTCCCCGCCGCACTCGAGCAGGAGGTGACCGCCCGGACGGCACAGGCGCCCCGCAGCCGCGACGACGCGCCCCGCCACGTCGAGGCCCTCGGGTCCCCCGTCCAGGGCACGGCGCGGCTCGTGGTCGCGCGCGTCGCGCGGCAGGGTCCCGAGCGCGGCGGTCGGGACGTAGGGCGCCACGGCGACGACGACGTCGACGCGCCCGGCCAGCCCGGCCGGCAGCGGCGCGTCGAGGTCGCCCTCCAAGACCGCGACGCCGTTTCGCCGGGCGCAGCGGCAGGCGGCCGGGTCGATCTCGGTCGCGAGCACCTGCGCAGCGGGGCGCCGGCGCGCGAGCGCGGCCGCGAGCACGCCGCTGCCGGTGCAGAGGTCGACCGCACGACCGCGCTCGGGGAGCAGAGCCACGGCGCGCCGGGCGAGGGGCTCGCTCTGGCGGCGGGGGACGTAGACGCCGGGGTCGACGACGACGTCCACGCCGAGGAAGCGGCAGTGGCCCGTCACCCACGCGAGCGGCTCGCCAGCGACCCGCCGGGTGGCGAGCCGCTCGAGGAGCGCCGTGTCGCCGCCGGCCGCGGCGGTGAGCTCCTCGGCCTCCTCCTCCGCCGCCACGCAGCCCGCCGCCGCCAGACGCCCGACCAGGGCGGCCGGCACCTCAGGCACCGAGGAGGTCGCCGACCTCGATGGGTGCGACGCGACCGCCAGCGCGCCGGCCTGTTCGAGCTCGTCGCGCGTGCCGAACCCCCAGAGCACCCCGATGCAGCCGATGCCGTGAGCGGCGGCGCCGTGGACGTCGTAGACGGTGTCACCGACCATGACAGCGCGGTCCGCATCGAGCCCAAGCGCCACGCACGCGTCGGCCACGACCTCCTCCTTGGCGGCGCGCCGACCCGCAGGATCCGCGCCGAAGACGCCCGCGAAGTGCCGGCGCACGCCGAGGTTCGCAAGGATCCGCTCGGCCTGGGGTGTCGGCTTTGAGGTCGCGACGGCACAGCGCACCCCTTGGCGCCCGAGGCGCTCGAGCAGGTCGGCGATCCCTGGGTAGAGCACAGCGGCATCCACGGCCCCGCCGGCCACATACCCGGTGCGGTAGGCGGCGACCGCGCGCGCACAGGACGCCTCGTCGAGGCCGAAGCGCTCGGCGAAGGTCCGCTCGAGCGGTGGCCCGATGAAGCGCCGCAGGCTCTCCTCGGGGGGCACCGCGACCCCGACCGCCCGGCAGGCTTCCGCCAGGCACGCGAGCATCGCGGCGCCGCCATCGACGAGCGTGCCGTCCAGGTCGAACAGCACGGTCCGCTCTTCCACCGCCGCAGAGTACCCGGACACGGCGCGGCCCCCGGCGGCGCCGGCGCCCTCCCGGCCATTGCCGTCCCCGGGCGCCGAGCGCGGGGGCACCACCCCGACCGGACGCCGCGCTGACGCGCCGGTCCGTGACAGGCGGGCGCACCGGCGTGCCACCGGTCCGCTCTCGGCCCGGACTGAGTCGACCGCCTCAGGTGGCGGTCCGCGCGCGCCCGGTGGTGGCCGGGGACCGCCGAGGAGCGTCGCGCGTCGGAGTCGGGTGCGCCCGCTCGGCCACTGCGCACTTCTTGCACACCCGCCCCACAAAGCACAGGGAGGGAAAGGCCTCTGTGTCGAAAACATGGCGATCGGGTCTCATTGCCGCGATGTGCCACGTCACGGCGTGGATCGCCACTTCTCGCATGTCTGGTGTCGCTCTGGGCCATTGTCTGCGAAAGGTGGGACCATGAAGGCATTTGCAGGTCGGCGTCCCTCTGCCCGCCACGGTGCGCCGTGGCTGGCGGTCCCGGTCGCCGCGTTCGGGCTTCTCGCCGGGCCCCTGGCCGTCCTCGGCGGACCGGCCTCCGCCGCCACCACGGCCTTCCAGAACGGAAGCTTCGAGACCGGGAGCTACACCGACGCCGGCAGCGGCTTCATGACGCTCGACGCGAATACGACGAGCGCGACGGCGATCACCGGATGGAGCGTCACCTCGGGCACGGTCGACTGGGTCGGCAGCTACTGGACGGCCGAAAACGGCAGCTACAGCCTCGACATGAACGGGAACGGCCCGGGGGCTATCGCCCAGACCTTCTCGACGGTGCAGGGCCGCACGTACTCCGTCCAGTTCTACCTGGCCGGCAACTTCGAGTGCGACCCGGCCACCCGGATCCTCGACGTGAGCGCGACTGGCGGGACCACGCGGGCCTACAGATTCGCCGAGCCCACGGACTACTCCCTCACGAACATGGGCTGGACCGGCGAGACCTACACCTTCGTGGCAAGCGGCACCGCGACGACCTTGACCTTCGCGGCCGACACGAACGATCAGAGCGCGTGCGGACCCGCACTGGACAACGTCTCGGTGACCGAGACGCTCACCAGCGGCTCCCAGTGCAAGGACGGCGGCTGGCGGGGCATCACCGACCCCGTCACGGGCACCCCCTACCGCAACCAGGGCCAGTGCGTCAGCTCCTTCGCACGCGAGGGCGACACCCCCATCGGGGCGCCGGACGGGTCCGGGCGCCCTTCGGGCGCCGGTGAGCCGGCCGATGGCCCGGGCCAGGGGCACCACGTGAGGTAGCCCCTCCTCCCCGGCCCCCGCGGCCAGGCACGTCGCTGGCGGTCCCGCCCCGGTTCCGGGGCGGGCGCCCCGTGCGCCGCGGTGGTCGCGCGCAGCAGACCGCACCTGAGGGCGCCGGCCGACCCGCACGGACGGGTCGGCGCGCCCTGGCGGGGACGGGTGAGGGCGCCAGGAACGCGCCCTTTTCTCGGCCGGGCGGCTCCTGTGTTGGTCGCGCGCCCCGGGGCGCCCCAGAAGGCGCCGGGCGCGGGAGCCGGAGACGAGGTGCGCCTAGCGCACGTGCAGCTTGCTGAGCGCGTTCTGCAG
>JAKABX010000062.1 GCA_021796545.1 Actinomycetes bacterium | reverse complement strand
CCGCCGAGGCGCGCGGCGAGGCGCTCGTACTCCTCGCGCAGCGCGTCGGGAAGCGCCGCGGCGATCGGCTCGCGGGCCGCCAGCACCCCGGCGAGCTCGCCCTGGACGTCGGCCGCGACCCGGTCGAGCGCCGCACGGGCGGCGGCGGCGGCCGCGGTCTCCTCCTGGCGCGCGCTCTCGAGGCGAGCGAGCTCGGCCTCGAGCGGCTCGATCACCTCCATCGCCTCGAGCTCGTCGTCCTCGATCTCCCGGCGGCGCCGGCGCAGCGAGTCGACCTCGGCCGCCATCGCCTCCTGGTCGCGGTAGGAGGCGGCGCCCGAGAGCGCCTGCTGCTCGATGCGCTCGATGCGCCCGCCGATCACCTCGACCTCGGCCGCCAGCGCGTCGCGTCGCCCGGCCGCTTCCTCGCGCGCCGCGGCCGTCTCGGCGATCGCGGCGTCGAGGCGCGCGATGCGCCCCTCGATCTCGGCGAGCGCGGCCGTCTCGGGGAGGTGGGCGAGGCGGTGCCGGAGCTGGGCGGCGAGCACGTCTTGGTCCTGGAGGGCGAGCAGGGTCTCGAGCGGGGAGGCGACGGCGGGCACCGCGCCACGCTACCGGTCCCCGCCCATGGCGGACTGCCGGGCCTGGAGCAGCCTCCGGGCGAGCTCGGGGGTGCCCGCCGCGACGGGCGTGCGCCGCTCGCCGTGCCGGCGCACGACGAGGTCGCGCCCGTGCGCGTCAACGACGACGCCGCCCGCCTCGCGCAGCACGAGCAACCCGCCGAGGTAGTCCCAGGGCCCGTGCGCCCCCTCGGCGCAGTCGACGTAGCCGTCCAGCGTCCCGTCGGCGACCGCGCACAGGTCGAGCGCGACCGCGCCGAGCGCCCGGAACTGGCGCCAGCCGAAGTAGCGGCGGGGGTAGCCCGAGAGGCCGATCACCGCGCGGCGCAGCTCTTGCTCGGGCGAGGGGCGGACCGGCCGCCCGTCGCGGCGGGCCCCGCCACCACGCACGGCGTCGTAGCGGTGCCCGGTCGCGTGGTTGACCACGACGGCGGCGAGCGGCCCCTCGGCGTCCAGCACGCAGCAGCTCGTCGCGAACCACGGGATACCCCGCGCCGCGTTGGTCGAGCCGTCGACCGGGTCGAGCACCGCGAGCAGGGCGCGGTCCGCGTGGTGGAGCCCGGACTCCTCGCTCAGCACCCCGAGGCCTGCGCCCTCGAGCACCGCGAGCGCGGCGCTGTCGGCGACGAGGTCCGAGCGGTACTGCCCCGGGCGCGTCCCGGCCGGCCCCCAGTCCTCGAGCCCGGAGAGCGCGGCGCCGACAGCTGCGACGGCCTCGTCGAGGACGGCGAGCAGGTCGGCGGGGTCCACGGGCGCCGACGCTACCCGCCGCGGCGCGCCGCGACCCGTCCGGAGACCGGCGGGCCCGGCCTATGCTCGCCCTGCATGGCGGTGATCGACGTTGCCGGCTACGTGGCCGACCTGAAGGACCACGCCGTCGAGCACGGGTTCCACGTCCACGACGAGCGCCACTTCGTCGAGACCTACTCGCTGCGCCAGTTCTGGGAGGTGGACCTGCACCCCGAGGAGGGCTGCGGCGGCCCGATCGACCTCCACCTCGCCCTCGAGGTCGACCCCCGCGTGCTGCTCGACTTCGAGGACGCGGTCGTCGCGCTGCCCGACGACGTCGAGCCGCCCGACAAGTGGTCGTTCCCGCTCAACTTCACCTGGGGCGTCCCGCCTCTGCCCCACCCGCCCGACCTGCTGCGGCTCGCGATCGACCTCGCGGGCGTCGGCGGGGTCGACCTGCCGCTCGAGATCTCGGCGACCGACTCCTTCGGCTCGGTCACTGACGCGCCCGTCCGACGGCTCGCGATCGTCGCGAAGCAGGAGGTCTCCCTCGCCCGGGTGCTCTCGGGCGAGGAACAGCTCTGCGAGACCTTCGACCGCGCGCTCGCCGTCAGCCGCTTCCTCCTCGACGCGGCGCCGAGTTGGCTCGGTGAGTAGCCGGCCGCCGGCCTGGCGCCGGCGGCGTGCCCGCGGAGTCGCCGCGGGCCTCGTCGGCCTCGCGGGGCTCACGCTCGCCGCCTGCGGTGGCGGGGCGGGCGCGACGGGGCGCGTCGCGTGCGCGCACGTCGAGGCCTCCCTCGCCCTCTACCACCACTCCCTCCACGCGCCGCCCGCAACGGCGGCACGCGAGCGCGCCGTCGCGCTGAGCGAGCTGCGCCACGCGATGCACTACGCCGCGCTGATCGGCAGCGCCGGGGGCACCTGGCAGGCGCTCGCCGCGACCCTCGAGGAGACCGACCGCGTGCCGGAGTCCGCGGTCGCCCCGGCGCTCGCCGCCCAGTGTGCGGCGCTCACGGCGGGCCGCTGAGCCCGCCGGGAGGCGGGGAATAGCGGGCGCGCGCACGGCGTTGGCCGAAGCGAACCCCAAAAGGTCGGAGGACCCTTGAGAGCGCGCGCCCATTTTCTGACACGCCCCAGCCAGAAGGTCGCCGTGGCCGTCGTCTTCGTCGCCGCGATGTTCATGTCGATCATGGACGCGACGATCGTCAACGTCGCGCTGCCGACCATCGGGCGCGACTTCCACGCGGCGCCCACTTCGGTCGACAGCGTCTCGATCTTCTTCCTCGTGAGCCTGGCGGTCTTCATCCCCGCCTCGGGCTTCCTCGGCGACCGCTTCGGCGGAAAGCGGGTGCTGCTCGCCGCGATCGTCGTCTTCACCCTCGCGTCGGCACTCTGCGGCATCGCGCAGGACATGACCCAGCTCGTCGTCTACCGGGTCCTGCAGGGCGTGGGCGGCGGGATGCTCACCCCGGTCGGCATGGCCATGCTCTACCGTGCCTTCCCGCCCGAGGAGCGCGTGCGCGCGGCGAGCGTCCTCACGGTCCCGACCGCCTTCGCACCGGCGCTCGGCCCGGTGCTCGGCGGCCTGCTCGTCACCGACCTGTCCTGGCGCTGGGTCTTCTACGTCAACGTGCCCATCGGCCTCGCGGCCCTGGCCTTTGGCCTCGCGTTCCTCGCGCCCGATGCCGGGCGCGTCGCGCACCGCTTCGACCTGCCGGGCTTCGTCCTCGGTGGGGCCGGTCTCGGCCTCGTGATGTACGGCTTCTCCGAGGGCCCGATCGCCGGCTGGGCGACCCGGGGCGTCCTCGGCACGATCGCCCTCGGCGCCGCCTTGCTCGTCGCGTTCACCCGCGTCGAGCGCCGCAGCGCCGAGCCGCTCGTCGACCTCTCGCTGCTGCGCGACGGCCTGCTGCGCACCGGGACGGTCGTGACGCTGCTCAGCACCGCCGCGCTGCTCGGCATGCTCTACGTCATCACCCTCTTCTACCAGGACGGACGCGGGCTCTCCGCGTTCGGCGCCGGGCTCAGCACCTTCCCCGAGGCCCTCGGCGTGATGCTCGGCGCCCAGCTCGCGTCGCGCGTCATCTACCCCCGCGTCGGCCCCCGGCGCCACGCCTTCGTCGGCGGGCTCGGCATGGCGGCGTCGATCGCGGCGCTCTCGGGCGTCGGGGCGCACACGAGCCTTTGGGTCGCGCGCCTCGTGCTGTTCATGATGGGGCTCTTCCTCGCCCAGGTCTTCGTGCCCGTGCAGGCGGCGGCCTTCGCCACGACCTCGCCGGCGGCGACCGGGCGCGCCTCGACGATGTTCAACGCGATGCGCCAGCTCGGCGGGGCGATCGGCGTCGCCGCGTTCACGAGCGTCATCGTCGCCGTCGGCGCGACGCGGCACGTAAGCGGACACGTCGTGGCGAACCTCGCCTCCTATCACGCCGCGCTCGTCGTGGCGGCCCTCGTCGCGCTCGGCGCCGCGCTCGTCGCGCTCAAGATCCGCGACGCCGACGCCGCCGCGACGATCCAGCCGCTGCGCGGCGCCGAGATCCCCCGCGAGCGCGAGCTCGTCGCCCTCGAGGCCTGAGGCTCTCCGCGCGCGTGGGCGTCACAGGTTCCCGTGGCGCTCCCACAGCCGGATCCCGCCGAGGATGCCGGCCACGTTGTCGACGATGACGTAGGCGGGGTCGATCTTGCCCCGCAGGAGGCGGGCGTTGCCCCCGCCGACGTAGCAGCGGTCGAAGTTGACAAGGCGCGCGAAGTTCTCGAGCGCCTCGAGGGTGCGCTTGCGCCACTTCTTCGGCCCGATGCGCGCGAGGGCGGCGTCCCCGATCTGCTCGTTGTAGGTCTCGCCCTTTCGGAAGGGGTGGTGCGCGAGCTCGAGGTGGGGCGCGAGGACGCCGTCGAGGAACAGCGCGGTGCCGACGCCCGTGCCGAGGGTCACGACGAACTCGAGACCGTGCCCGCTCACGACCGCGAGGCCCTGGAGGTCGGCGTCGTTGGCGATGCGCACGGGCTTGCCGAGGCGCTGCGCGAGCCGGTCGGCGGCCGGGAAGTCCGCCCAGGCGGCGACGAGATCCGCCAGGATCTCGCTGCCCGGGCCGTGCGCGGTGACGAAGTGCGGTGCGGTGAGGATCCGCCCGCGGCGCACGACGCCGGGGAAGCCGACCGAGACGCGGTCGAAGGCGGGAAGCGGGCGCACGAGCTCGGCGACGCGTGTGACGAAGGCGTCAGGGCTGAGCGGGTAGGTCGTCTCGACGCGGACGCGGTCGGCGACCATGCGGTCCGATGCGTCGAGCACCGAGGCCTTGATGCCGGTGCCCCCGACGTCGACGGCGAGGGTGAGCGGCCCGGCGGGCTCCCGTGCCCACCCCCCGGCCGCAGCGGCGACGCCCGCGCCCGGCGCGGAGGCCCCGGCAGAGGGTGACCAGGCGGTTGCCTCCACGGGCCGGAAGCCGCCGGGAGCCGGACCGGGCTCTCCCCTCCCCGGGCTCGTCGGCGCGGCGTTCTCGGGCGCGGTCACGCCGGGGGCGGCCGGCCCCGGGTCGGACTGGCCCCCGTCGGCGGGACCGGTGTCGGTGGGCCCGGTACCGCCTGATCCGGTGTCTTCGGGCGTCGCGCCCTCGTCGTCGCTCTCGCTCACCTCGTCCTCCTCTCGCCCGCGCCGCGCGGCGCGCCGCTCAGGGCAGCTCCACCCGCACGAGCGGGTCCCGCTCGGCGACCCCGCCGACAGGGCGGTACCCGGCGAGCAGCTCGAGCAGGGTCCGGACCCCGAAGCCCGTTGCACCCTCGCGCAGATAGCCCGCGCTGTGCTCGGCGCGCGCCGGGCCGGCGATGTCGAGGTGCGCCCAGGGGACCTCGCCGACGAACTCCTGGAGCACGAGGCCGGCGAGCAGCGCCCCGCCGTCGCGGGTGCCGACGTTGCGCATGTCGGCGATCTCGGAGTCGAGCAGCCGGCGGTAGCGGGCGGGGAGCGGAAGCGGCCAGTTCGGCTCCCCGGCGCGCTCGCCGGCCGCGCGCACCTGAGCGGCGAGGCGCGCGTCGTTGGCGAAGAGCCCGGCGATCTCGCGGCCGAGCGCGACGACGCACGAGCCGGTCAGCGTCGCGAGGTCGACGATCGCGTCGGGGCGCTCCTCGGCCGCGAGGCTGAGCGCATCGGCGAGTACGAGCCGGCCCTCGGCGTCGGTGTTGAGGACCTCGATCGTCTTGCCGTTGCGCGCCCGCAGGACGTCGCCGGGCTTGAGCGCCCGGCCGCCGGGCATGTTCTCGGTGAGGGGCAGGAAGCCCACGACCTCGACGGCGATGTCGAGGCGCCGGCAGGCGCTGAGCGCCCCGAGCACGGCGGCCGCGCCGCCGAGGTCGGTCTTCATCGTCTCCATGCTCGGGGCCGTCTTGAGCGAGAGCCCGCCCGAGTCGAAGGTGATCCCCTTGCCGACCAGCGCCACGCGGCAGGACGCGCCCTCCGGGCGGTACGCGAGGCGCACCAGCAGCGGCGGCTGCGCGGAGCCGGCCGCCACGCCGAGCAGGCCGCCGAGGCCCTCGCGTCGCGCCGCGTCGGCGTCGTAGACGCTGAACTCGAGCCCCTCGGCCTCGGCGAGCGCGCGGGCGCGCGCGGCGACGTCGCTCGGGGTGCAGTCGGCGGCCGGGGTGTTGACGAGGTCCCGCGCCAGCACGACGCCGGCCGCGACGGCCTCGCCCGCCGCCGCGCCCGCGCGCGCCGCGTCGGGGTCGGTCGCCGCGAGCACGAGAGACGACAGCGCCGGGACGACCTCGGGGGTGTGGTAGCGGGTGTAGCGGTAGCCGGCGAGCAGCACCCCCTCGACCAGCGCCCGCGCGGCGGACGCGTCGGCCGAGGGGGGCAGCACGCAGCCGACCTCGGCCGCGCCGGGAACCGCCGAGCAGATCGCCGCGCCGGCACGCCGGAGCGTCTCGGCCCCCGGCTCCCCCGCGCCGACGCCGACCAGCACCTCGAGGGCGCCGTCGGCGCCGGGGAGGACCGCGCACTGCTCGGCCTTGCCCGCAAAACCGACGCGCGCGCACGCCGCGGCGTGAAGGGTGCCGCCGTCGAGGGGGGTGAGCGTCTCGTCGACGAGGCGCGCACGCACCTCGATCTGGTCGGGGAGCGCGCGCTCCACCCGGATCGCCACCGTCATCGTCTGCCTCCGTTCGCTCGCGTGCGCCGCTGCACGCGATGCTCCTTCTCGGTCCGGCGCGCGAGAGCCCAGCAGAGGTCCGACAGCCGGTTCAAATACACCAGCACGACCGAGCCCTCGAGATCGAGCCCGGCGGCGCAGCGCTCGGCGCGGCGCACCACGGTACGCGCGACGTCGAGCGCCGCGGAGAGCCGATTGTCGCCGGGAACCGCGAACGCCGAGGAGAGCTCGACGCCCTGCATCGCCTCGGCGGTCGCCGCCTCGAGGCCGGCGACCATCTCGGCGGTCACGGCGGTCTCGCCCGGACGCAGCCCCCCGCGGCTCTCGGGGGGCGTCGCGACCTCGGCCATGAGCACCCAGAGCTCGGTCTCGAGCCGGGCGAGCCGCTCGCGCACCGGGTCGTCCACCGGGCACTCGGCGCGCGCGAGCCCGAGGAAGGCCTGTGCCTCGTCGACGGCCCCGAGCAGGGCGATCGCGGGGTGGTCCTTGCGGACCCGGGCGCCGCCGAGCAGGCCGGTCGTCCCGCCGTCGCCCGTGCGCGTCGTCACCCGCGGCCCCCGCCGGGGCGGCGTGCCGCTCACCGCCACAGCGCGCGCAGGGGCACGAGCGCCTCGGCCGTGGTGAGCGAGCCGTGACGGGCGATCAGGCGCAGCTCGCCGCTGTCTGAGGGGTCGTAGAAGCAGACCGGCGCGAACGCGACGAGCGCGACGTCGCCGAGGCGGGCCGCGACCTCGGGCGCGAGCGGACCGCCGAACCAGCCCTCGGCGACGAGCTCGTCGCGGTGGCGGACCCAGGCGCGGTCCTTGTAGGCCTCCCGACACGCCTCGAGCACGCGCCCGTCGGCTCCCGGGCGCGCGTGCAGCCAGCGGAAGCGCCCCTCGCCCGAGAGCAGCGCGACGTCGTGCGCGATCTCGGGCGCGAGCACGATCGGGTCGCCCCGGACCTCGACCTGGCCGTGGTCGGCCGTCACGACCAGGGCCGCGCCCGGCGGCAGGACGCCGGCGAGGTCGGCGACGAGGCGGTCGGTCGCCTGGAGCTCGGCGTCGTAGTGCTCACCGAGGCCGGTCTCGTGGGCGATCTTGTCGACCCCGTCGTAGTAGGCGTAGACGAAGGGCTCCCCCGCCTCGAGCAGGCGGCGCACCTCGACGGGCAGCGAGGAGGGCATCCGCCAGCCGACGAGCTTGGCCCCGTGCATGTGCGACTCGCTGAAGCCGCTGCCCTGGAACTCGCTGCGCGAGACGACCGGGACCGCCCGCCCGCCGAAGGCCGGGACGCGGCGGACTTCCTCGGGGGGCACCGCCCCGCGCGCGTCGCGCCCGCCGACCGTCCAGCGCAGCACGTTGAGCACCCCCGCACGGGTCGCGAAGCGGTAGCCGACGATGCCGTGGCGCGCCGGCGGCGTGCCCGTGACGAGCGAGGTGAGCGCCGTCGAGGTCGTCGTGGGCGCGACCGAGGTGATCGCCCCGCCCGCCATGGCGGCCAGCGTCGGCGCCGTGGCGCGGCGCGTTGCGAGCTGCTCGGCACCGAGACCATCCAGCACAAGCAGGACCACCTGACGGCACCCGGCGACCTCGGGCGGGAGCCAGGAGGGAAGCGTCCCCTCTTCCTGCAGGGCGCCACGCGCCATCAGGGTCGGCACGACCTCACTCAGGCACGCACCGCCGTAGTCGGGCAGAACCGGCGACGGCGTCGCGCCCGCCGGTTCCTGGCGCGTCACGGCGGTCCCGACCTGGGCCATGGGGGTCAACCTAGCCGCAGGCGGCCACCCACCTCGGCGGCGGCGCCAGGCCGTAGCATGAACCCGTGAGGGTATCGACCCGCGGCGACTACGCGAGCCGGGCCCTGCTCTCGCTCGCGCTGCGCGGCGACGAGGGCGGGCCGACCTCGGTGCGCGACCTCGCTGAGCGCACGGGGCTCCCCCAGCCCTACCTCGAACAGATCCTCCTCGCGCTGAAGGGCGCGGGCCTCGTGCGCTCCAAGCGCGGCGTCGGGGGCGGCTACGTGCTCGCCCGGCCGCCCGCGGAGATCACCCTCGGCGCCATCGTCTCGGCCGTCGACGGGCCGATCGTCCTCGGGGACTTCGGGGCGCCCCACGAGAACGGGGCGTGCGACCACGAGGGCCAGTGCGTCCTGCTCGCGGTGTGGGCCGAGGTCGGGCGCCACATGCGCGCGCACCTCGACTCCTTCAGCCTCGCCGACATGGTCGCGCGCGTCCGAACCGGCCGCGGGGAGGTCGCCGCGCTCACCTGAGCGCGGTGCCCGGCCAGCCCGGCGCGTCAGGTGTTCCAGCGCTCGACGACGCGCCAGTCGTGCTCGTAGCCGAGCACGCTCAGGCTCCCGGTGTCCAAGGTCACCAGGCGCGCGTCCTCGGGCGGAAGGCCGAGCCAGCGCGCCGCGAGCACGCGCAGCAGGTGGCCGTGGGAGAAGCAGGCGACCACGCCTCCCCGGAGACGCCGGTCAGCCGCGAGGCGCGCGAGCAGGCCGTCGACGCGGGCCCCGACCGCCGCGGCGTCCTCGCCTCCCGGACAGCCGTCCGCGAAGAGCTCCCAGCCCGGGCGCTCGGCGCGAATCTCGTCGGTGGTGCGGCCCTCATAGTCGCCGTAGTCCCACTCCGCCAGCGCGTCGTCGAGCTCGGCGCGCCCGGCGAATCCGGCGAGGGCGCAGGTCTCCCGGGCGCGGCGCAGCGGGCTCGAGAGCACGAGCGCGAAGTGCTCCGCCGAGAGGCGCCCGGCGAGCGCGGCCGCCTGGCGGCGGCCCTCGTCCTCGAGGGGGACGTCGGTCCGTCCGGTGTGCCGGTGCGTCCGGCTCCAGGTCGTCACCCCGTGGCGCACCAGCACCAGGCGCGCGGGGGCGCGTGCCGTCGCGTCGTCGCCCGTGCCCATCACCGCCTCCTCCCGACGCCTCGCGGGAGGCGACCCTAGGCCACGGCGCGACGCGCGGCTACGGCAGCGGGCGCGGAATGCGCGGCAGCGCGCGGGCGTTGTACCTGGCGCGAGAGATAAGCCCGCCGGCGCGGGGGCGTGCCGGCGGATCGAGGAGGAGATCACCATCCCCACCACGATGACCAGCGACGACACGATCGAGCGTAGCGGCGGAGGCCCTGACCTCATGCGCCTGTACCTCGACGACGTGGGGCGCTATCCCCTGCTCAGCGCCGAGCAGCAGGTCGCGCTCGCCCAGCGCATCGAGCTGGGCGACGAAGAGGCGCGCGCCCAGATGATCGCGGCGAACCTCCGGCTCGTCGTGCACTGGGCCCGCCGCTACCAGGGGCGGGGCATCGACCTCGTCGACCTGGTCCAGGAGGGCGCCTTCGGTCTCATGCGGGCGGTCGAGAAGTTCGACTGGCGCCGCGGCTTCAAGTTCTCGACGTACGCCACCTGGTGGATCCGTCAGTCCCTCCAGCGCGCCGTGCAGTCCAAGGGCCGGGCGATCCGCCTCCCCGAGGATGCCGTCGCCGCCGAGGCGGCCGCGGAGCGCGAGGGCGAGGAGGGGGCGCTGCACCTCCCCCGCGTCGTTGCGAGCCTCGACCAGCCGCTCGCCAGCGAGGCGAGCGCGACCCTCGGCGACGTGATCGCGGACGACCAGGACGCGGTCGACGACGAGGTCACCACGACCGTCGCCCTCGAGCAGCTCGGCGAGGCGATCGAGCGACTGCCCGAGCTCGAGCGCTCGGTCGTGCGCCTGCGCTTCGGCCTCGCGGGCCAGCCGCCGGCCTCCCTCGAGACCACGGCCCGCACCCTCGGCATCGGGGTGCGCCGGGTCCGCAGTGTCGAGGCGGCCGCGCTGCGCTTCCTCGCCGCCCAGCCCGAGGTGGGAGCGCTCCACCCCGCCGCCTGAGCCCGTTTCCCCCCGTCACCGGCGCCCGCGTTCTGCGGGCGCCGGTGCGCGTTAGGGCTCGCGCGCGTTGCCCCCGTGTTGTCCGCCGAGGCGCGCGAGCGCGTCGACGAGCTCCGCGGGCAGCGGCGCCGCGTACTCGACGGGTGCGCCGGTGACCGGGTGGAGGAAGCCGAGGCTCGCCGCATGGAGGAAGGGGCGCCCGAGGTGAAGGGAGCGCCGGGCGCCGCCGTAGCGGGTGTCGCCGGCGACGGGGTGGCCGATCGCCGCGAAGTGGACGCGGATCTGGTGGGTGCGCCCGGTCTCGAGCTGCACGGTGCAAAGCGTCGTCGCCGGCGGCCCGGCGAGGCGCTCGGCCACCCGGTAGTGGGTGCGCGCCTCCCGGCCGTCGGCA
>JAKABX010000061.1 GCA_021796545.1 Actinomycetes bacterium | reverse complement strand
GGCGCCGAGGGGCACAGGGCGACAAACGCGCGCTGACGCCGCGGTGCTGAGGGGTAGCGCCACGCAGGCTGACGCCGATGAGGCGCGCGGCTGAGCGCGCCGGCCAAAGGGCCGCGGCACACCCACGCTCGGGCACGCCCGGGCGCCCCGGCGCCATGCGCCCGTCGGCGACGCGCGCGGCGCGCGTCCCGCTCACCACGGGCGACGGCGCCGGCGGTTCGGCCGCGTCCCGGAGATCTTTGGTCAGGCCGGCGGGAACCAAACACTCGCGTCCTTGCGTACGGCGCCGGCGCGACCTCAGCGCGCTTCGGCGAGGGCCGGCGGCTCAGCGGGTTCGGGCGCGTCCTGGGCTAGGCGTCCGGGCCACCAGTTCCAGCGGCCGAGTAGCGAGACCGTGGAGGGAACGAGCAGCGTACGGACGAGGAAGGTGTCCATCAGAACCCCGATCGCGAGCCCGAAGCCGATCGCGCGGATCTGGTCGCCCCCCGGGCCGGCGCCACCGGTGATGGCGAGGACCCCGAAGGTGCCTGCCAGCACGAGCCCCGCCGCGGTCACCGTCGAACCGGACATCGAGATCGCGCGCACGACCGCCGCGCGCAGCGGCAGGCGGTGTGCCTCCTCGCGGATGCGCGTCATGACCAGGATGTTGTAGTCCTCGCCGAGCGCGAGCAGGAAGATGAACATGAGGAAGGGGAGGATGAAGGTGAGGCCGCTCTGGCCGCCGAGATCGATGAAGGCGATGGTCGCGACGCCGAGCGCGGCGAAGTAGGAGAGCGCGACGCTGACGATGAGGTACAAGGGCGCGACGACGCTGCGCAGGACGAGCGCGAGCAGGAGCGCGATCGCGAGGATCGCGATCGGGACGATGTGGACGAGGTCGCTGTTGGAGGTGCTGGAGACGTCATAGAGCGAGGCGGCTTCGCCCGCGACGCCGCTCTGGGTCGCGCCGGCGCGCGCGGCCGCGGCGGCGACCGCGGCCCGGACCGCCGGGGTCGCCTGCATCGCGGCGGTCGTTTGCTGACCGCCGATCTTCAGCGCGGCTTCGAACTGGATCGTGCGGCCGTCGGCCGAGACGTACGCCGCGGTCGCGCGGTAGGCCTCATAGACGGCGGTGGGCACCTTCGCCGCAGCGGCTTCGACCGGCGGCAGACCCGACGGCGCCCCGAGGCGGGCGTGCAGCGCCGCGTACTGGGCCGGCGAGATCGGGAAGCCCGTCGGGGTGAGCGGCCCGGACAGGCGGCTGAAGACCCCCGAGGAGCTGAGGGCCTCCTCGGTGGTCGCGATGGTGTCGGGGTGGTCCCAGATCGGCGACGCGAAGCGGAACACGAGGTTGGCCGGGTTCTCCGAGACGGTCTTGAAGTGGGCGGCGACGAGCGCGTTGCCCGCGGCGGCGTCGGTGCCGGCGGGCGCGTTCAGCGCCCCGCCGAAGCCACCGGAGTGGTAGCCGAGACTCGCGGCCGCGAGCGCGACGAACACCGCCACGCCGGCGCCGAGGGTGAGGCCCGGGCGCCGCACGAGACGCGCCGCGACGCCACCCCAGGTACCCGTCCGCGCCGCGTTCTGCGTGTGCGGGCGGCTTGGCCAGAAAAGGGCGCTCCCGAAGATCGCGAGCAGCGCCGGCAGCAGCGTGAGGCCGGCGACGAGCATCACCGCGATGCCGATCGCCAGCGGGACGCCGAGATCACGGTAGATGCCAAAGCTCGCGAGCAGCAGGCTCAGCAGGGCGAAGATCACCGTGCCCGCCGAAGCGGTGATGGACTCGCCGACGCGCACGAGCGCGTGGCGAACGGCCTCGTGCGGCTCGCGACCGGCGCGCATCTCCTCGCGGACGCGAAAGACGAGGAAGAGGCCGTAGTCGGTGCCGGCCCCGATCAGAAGCACGATGAGCAACAGATCGGTGATCTCGGAGATCTTGAGCCCATGGGCGCCCAGCTCGCCGATGATCCGGGTCGACACGACGAGCGCGAACGCCGGCGCGAGCAGGGTGACGACGGGCGCGAGCAGTGACCGGAAGATCAGCAGAAGCAGCACGATGATGAACAGGAACGAGAATGCCTGGGTCTTGCTGCCGGTGCGCGCTGAGCTCTGCTGGTTGGCGACGTTGGTCGCGATGGCGCCGGCGACGTGCAGGCTGAGCCCGGATGGCGCGCCGATGTGCGTGAACGTGGCGAGAACGGCATCGACGACACCCTTTTGGGCCTGGACGTCGGACGCGCGCACGCGCACGTCCGCGACGATCTGCGCGGCCTGACCGTCGCGGGAGAGCGCGACGACCCGGGCCGAGGCGACGCGGGGCACGGCGCGCAGCGCGACCGTCTCGCGCTGGAGCGCGGCCTCGTCGGTGAGGTTGAGCGGCGCGCCGGCGCGCGTCGCGACGACGACGATCTGGCTGGAGGTGTTCGGGTTCCCGATGATGGGCGCCGCGAGGGTGTTGGCGACCGAGCTCGGCGCGCTGGCCGGCAAGAACTGGGTGTTGTCGTTGTTGATCTCGCTGCCGAGCGACGGGAACGCCCGGGTCGTGACCACGGCCAGGACGACCCACACCAGGACGACGAGGAACCGGTAGCGGACGACTCCGCGGCCGAGGCGGTCGAAAAGGGAGATCACGGTCGGGGCTCCTTGTCGCTCGGGGGGGAGAGGCGCCGCGTGCGCCCGGGCACACGCGTCTCGTCCGACGGGGCGCTCGCCGGCGGGACCGGCGCGTGGTGGGCGGGTCTGGGGCAAAGCCCGGCTGCGAGGTAGTCGAACGCGTCACCGACGCGGGTGAGCAGGGCCGTCGCACCGCCCGTGCCGTCCCAGCTCACGCTCGCGACCCGGACGGCGGCGAGCACGGCGGCGCTCACGAGCGCGGCGTAGAGGCGATCGGATTCCCCGCCGAGGCGCACGACGAGCGCGTCAGCGAGGGCGCGCTCGAGGTGTGCCAGGTGCTTGGCGTATGCGGCGCGCAGCTCGGGCTGCGCGTGCAGCGCCGCGAGGCGCTGCAGCCACACGCCGGGCTCCTCGGGCGACAGCAGCGGGTCGCCGCCGAGCTCGGCCAGGCGCTCGAGCAGCACGGATCGGAGCGCGGCGAGCGGTGAGAGGTGGCGGGGCTGGTCGAGCAAGGCCTGGCACAGCTCTGCACGGCGCTCGGGGTCGTCGCCGACGACGGCGGCCTCCTTGGAGGGGAAGTAGTTGAAGAACGTGCGGACCGAGACATCAGCCGCCTCCGCGATGTCCTCGACGGTCACCTGGGCGAAGCCGCGCGCGACCACCAGCTCGACCGCGGCGCGCTTGAGGGCGAGACGGGTCGCGTGCTTCTTGCGCGCGCGCCGTCCAGGTGTGTCCGTGCCGGTGGACATTGGCTGCAGAGCTTACAGATTTTCCTCGAGTGCAAGATTGCGCCCTCGCGCCCGGACCAGGCGGCCGGGGGCGGGTTCTCGGAGGAAGAGCGCGACGACGACCGCACCGAGCAGGCCGAGCCCGGCGACCACGGGACCGGCGAGGGCGAGCGAGGCGAGCGCCACGACGCCGGAGTCGATGAGGGGTCCGGCCGTCATGCCGCCGTCGGCCACCGCACGCCAGAGCGCGAGGAACGAGGCGCGCCCGTCCTCGGGCGCGAGGTCCGCGCCGAGTGTCATCACGATCCCCGCGCCGAGCCCGTTACCGACGGCGAGGACGAAGGACGCGAGGAACAGGGTGTCGAAGCTGTGGGTGAAGGGGACGAGGACGTGGCCGGCCGCGAGCAGCACGATGCAGGGGAGCACCACGGCACGCCGCCCGTAGCGGTCCGAGGCCGCGCCGGCGGGGTAGAAGAGCGCGAGGTCAACGAGCGACGACCACGCGTAGAGTTCCGCGGCGGCCGACGAGCTGAGGCCGATGTGGGTCGCCCACAGCGGCACGATGGCGGTCCGGCTGCCGCGTAGAAGGCTGACGGCCAGCGCCCCTGCGCCCGCCGTCAGCAGACCGCGGCGATGGGTCCGGACGAGGCGCCGGAACGAGTGCGGCTCGCTGCGGCGCCGGCCCTCGGCGTCCCCCTGGCCGAGCGTGGCCCGCTGCCAGGCGTAGGCGACGACGACGGCGACGAGCGCGATGGCAAAGGCGGGGCGGACGTCGTGGCGCGAGCCGACCGCCACGAACAAGAAGGGTCCGATCACGCTCCCGGCGCGGATGATGCCGCCGAACAGCGACAGCGCCCGGCCGCGCGCGATGGCGGGCGCGACGCGGCTCAGATGGGTGAGGCGAACCAAAATCCACACGGCCGCCCCGGCAGCCTGGACGAAGACGCCGAAGGCGAGCAGCGCGACGGAGTTGGCGAGCAGGCACGCGCTAAGACCGAAGGCCATCAGCGCGGCGGCGAAGGCCGCGGCGCGCTGCTCGCCGAGTCGGCTGACGACCCGTCCCGCGGGCAGGTCGAACAGCATCGTCCCGAGCCCGTTGAGCGCAACGACCGCGCCGGCGGCCGCCGTCGAGGCGTGGAGGTCGCGCGCGGCGTAGACGAGAACGGGGATCATCGCCCCCTGTCCGGAGGAGAGCAGGAGGTTGGGGAAGTAGACCTGGTTCCAAAGCGGCCGGATGGCCCGCGCCGCAGCGCTGCGCGACGCGCGCGCCGCGGCCCGCGCGTCGGCGGCATCTTCGGCGGCGTCGAACTCCACGGTGACCGACGGGATGCTACCGGCCCGCAGCGTGGGCCCTCGGCTCGGCCCCGCTAGGGGTTGGTGCGCCGTCGCCTGGCGAGCGCGCCCAGAAGTCGCCAGCCGAACAGCTCGAGGCCGAGAAAGCCGGCGGCGACGCCGATGAACGCCGCAGCGGTCCCCTGTCCGGCAACCACCCGCAGCACCATCCCGACGCCGACACAGGAGAACCAGATCACGACCGCGGGGGCCGCGGCGGTCGGACGGCGCCACGCGCGCGCGACCAGCCAGCCGGTCGCGGCGCCCGCAAGAAACGGCCAGGCCGTCGAGGCGATCCCGGCGAGATCGACGACGTGGCCGTGGGCGGAGCGGCCGATCGCGACGAAGACGGCGATCGCCGCAACGTCCACCACGCCAGCGAGCAGCGCCGCGGACGCCCGCCTCCGCCGCATCAACGCGTACCGTCCGGCGTCCCGGCCAGGACGCGGGCGACCACCGCGGCGAGATCCGCGGGATAGACGGTCGTCTCGGTGGCCTGGAGCTCGTCGAGGGACCACCAGCGCTGGCCGAGGATCGACCGCTGCTCCATCGGGGTCAACCGTGGCGCGAGGGGGCGGGAGGCGGGCAGGCGGGCGAGGAAGAAGACCTCCCGTTGGCGGTAGAGCTCACCCTCGAAGACGAACTCGGTGATCCGGCGGTGGACGAGCGGACCGAGCTCGACGAGCGCGATCCCGGTCTCCTCGAGCAGCTCCCGCCGGGCCGCGGCGTCCGGGCTCTCGCCGGGGTCGATGCCGCCGCCGGGGGTGAACCACCAGGTGCCGACGTCGGGGCGGGTGACGTCGCGCCCCTCGAGGAGCAGGACGCGATCGGCCGCGTCGAGCAGGACCACGCGCGCCGCGTCGCGCACGCGGGGTGCGTCGCCATCGTGCTCGCCCACCGCTCCATGCTGACAGAGCACACGGCGCGGGCGCGCGCCGGGGAGCCGACCGGCATCCGCCCGGTGCACGCCCTCGCCGGTAGAGTGCCCCGATGCGCACTGGAGGGCGCGGCGCGCGGGCCACTGCCCGCGGGGACGCACGCCGGACGCCGGGTGACGCCGCGGCCAGCAGCGGGGGCCGTGTGCCCGGTCGGGCGGCGCGGGGACGGTGGGGGACGGGCGTTGGCTGAGGCGACGTGGCGCGTGGGGGCGCTGTGGCGCTACCCCGTCAAGTCCCTCCAGGGCCTCGCCGAGGACGAGCTCACGCTCACTGCACGCGGTGTGGTCGGTGACCGGGCCTTCGGGGTCCTGGATGTGGCGCGCGCGACGGTGCTCAGCGCAAAGCGCGTCGGCCGCCTCCTCGAGGGCCGGGTGCGCCAGGATCCCGAGGGCGCCCTCGTCATCGAGCTCCCCGCGGGACGTTTTTCTCCCGGTGCCGAACTTGATGACGCGCTCAGCAGCTGGCTCGACTTCCCGGCCCGCCTCGTCGCCGCCGTGGAAGACGGCGCCGCCCGCTACGAGAGCCCGGTCGACCCCGAGGACGAGGGGTCCGCACTCGAGCAGTGGGAGGGCCCCGAGGGTTCCTTCGTCGACTCGAGCCCCCTGCACCTGCTCACGACGGCCAGCCTGCGGGCCGCGGCGCGCGCGCAGCCGGCAGGGGACTGGTCGGTGCGGCGCTTCCGGCCCAACGTGCTGATCGAGGCCGACGGCGAGGAGTTCCTCGACGGCCGGCTCGTCGGCCGGCGTCTGCGGATCGGTGAGACCGTGCTCGCCGTCACCAAGGAGTGCACGCGCTGTGTGATGACGACGCGCCCGCAGCCCGATGGACTGCGCGCCGAGCGCGAGATCCTCGGGTACCTCGCACGGGCGCGCGCCAGCGCCCTCGGCGTGCGCGCGGGCGTCGTCGTCCCCGGGCGCGTGCGCGTCGGGGACGCGGTGCGCGTTCAAGGTTGAGGGATGCGAAAGGCTCTGTGTCTTTGGCGTGACGGCGCCGTGTTCTCGGGTGCGCCGGGCGTAGCATGAGCCGGTGACCGGCTCGGCGCGTCGGCGCGCGGCGCGGGTTGTGGTGCTCGGCGGCGGCACCGGCGGAACCATCGTGGCGAACCGCATGCGGCGCCTGGCCGGTCCCGAGGAGCTCGAGCTCGTCGTGGTCGACCGCGACGACGTCCACGTCTACCAACCGGGCCTGCTGTACGTGGCGTTCTCCCAGATGGCGCCGGGTGCCCTCGTACGCCGGCGCTCGCGCCAGCTCCAACCTGGGATCCGCTTCCTCACGGGGGAAGCATGCGCCATCGATCTGTCTGCACGCCTCGTGCACCTCGGCGAGCGCGGGGACGCGCTCGCGTACGATGCCCTCGTCATCGCGACCGGGGCGCGGCTCGCGCCCGAGACGACCGCGGGGTTCGCGGCCGGCGTCGCGGCCGGATGGGTCCACACCTTCTACGACCCCGCTGGCGCCGAGAGCCTCGCGGCGGCCCTGGAGAGCTTCGAGGCCGGTCGCCTCGTCGTCGACATCGTCGACGAGCCGATCAAGGGCCCGGTCTCCCCCCTCGAGTTCTGCATCCTCGCCGACGGGTTCTTCCGCCACCGCCGTCGGCGTTCCTCGGTGGAGATCACCCTGGTGACGCCGCTCGGGAGCGCCTTTAACCGACCGCTCGCAGGCGCGGCGCTCGCCGAGGTGCTGGCGAAGCACGACGTCGGGGTCGTGGCCGGGTTCCGCACGCAGGCGATCGACCCTGAGGGCCGCTTCCTCGTCTCCGACGACGACCGGCGCGAGCCCGCCGACCTCGCGGTCGTCGTGGCGCGCCAGGTGGGCGCGGCCTTTGTTTCCGGGACAGAGGGCCTGGCGGACCCTCGCGGCTTCGTCGTGGTCGACATCCACACGCTCCAGTCGCAAGCAGATCCCGCGGTCTTCGCGATCGGGGATGCCGCGGCTCTGCCGACGTTGAAAGCGGGCACGGTCGCGCACTTCGCGGCCGGTGTCGTCGCGGAGAACGTCGTGCACTTCCTGCGCGGGGAGCCACCTGCGGCCCGCTTCGACGGCCACGCCACCTACCTGGTCGAGACCGGGGACCGGACGGCGCTCGTGGTCGACTTCGACTACGGGACCGAACACGTCGGCGGCCGCTACCGGGGACCGATCGGCCTCCCGCTGCTTACGCCGTCGCGTCTTGCGCATCTCGCAAAGCGCATGGTCCCCCAGCTCTACTGGCGCGCGCTCCTCCCCGCGCGCCACGCGTGCGCGTTGACACCGGTGGCGCTCTTTCGCGCCCCGACCGGGGCGACGCGGCCCGGGAGGGGTGAGACGCCCGGCAGCGGCTGATCCCACGGCACCCAGACGCGGGCAACAACGCGCCGGTCGGGTCTCGGGGAGGCTCGGGGGTCGAGATCCCCGGGGCGACCGCCTCTTTCGGTGCGCACGCTGCCAGGGCGCGGAGGGCGACAAGCGCGACGGGGCCTTCGGGCCGGTCTCTTGCGGCGCCCCGCTGCGTCGGCGCTCAGGTGCAGCGCAGGCGCAGCGTCGTGATCTCGAAGGGGCGCATCTCCACGGCCACGTCGTGCGCGTCGGCGCGCAGCGCGAGCGCGTTCGTCGGGCGCTCGAGCAGGTCGGTGCGCCACGCCGCCACGAGCGCCCGCGCGCTGTGCACGGTCGCGTGCGCGCGTCCGCCGAGGGACTCGTACAGGCGCACCACGAGATCTCCGGAGCGGTCCTCGGCACACTTGACAGCCTCGAGGACCACCGCGGGGTTGTCGCAGGAGACGACGGGCGCAGTCGCCGCAGCGCCCCGAAGCCGGCGCAGGGCGATGTTGTCTGCATACCCGGCCGCGACGGCCGCGGCGAGATCAGCGCCCGGGTAGAGCGCGAAGCCGAAGCGGTGCGTTCCGGCGTCGGCGCGGGGATCGGGGAAGCGCGCGCCCCGCAGCAACGACCACCGCAGCGTCGTCGTCGTGCCACCCCCGGGCCGCGCGTGGCGCGCCGTGCTGTGGCCGTAGGTGGCGGTGTTGGTCAGCGCCACGCCGTAGCCGGCCTCGCCGAGATGGACAAAGCGGTGCGCGCTTCGCTCGAAACGGGCGACGTCCCAGGAGGTGTTCTCGTGGATCGGGCGGTCGAGGTGGCCGAACTGGATCTCGGCGCTCTCGTGCGCGGTGTGCAGGTCGAGGGCGAACGCGAGCGTGAGGAGGTGCTCGACCTCGTGCCAGTCGACCACCACCTCGACCCCGACGCGGCGCTCGCCGGCCGCGAGCGACAAGACCGTCTCCGCCGACGAACGGCCGAAGCGCCGCCGCACGCGCAGCGCGACGCGGCCGGGCGCAGACTCGAGCAGCATCTCCTCGAGCGCGACGATCTCGTCACCCACCTGCAGCGTCGCGGCCTCGAGGTCCCAGGCGTCCCACTCGGCGGGGAGGTCGGGGTGCAGCTCGAGGAGCGCCGACGCGGCACCGGCTGGCACGAGCTCGCGCCCGGAGAGGCGGTCGACGAGGGACACGATGAGGCCGCGCTCGTCGCATTCGAGCACGAGCGCGCCGTTGTCGAGGCAGAACCCCCCGCCGGCGCGCACCATGCCCCGCACCTCGGCCGCGTCGGTCACGGGTTCCTCGCCGATCCCGAGGGCGGCGAGCGGCCCGGCCGGCTGCGGGCGCGCGTTCGCGACGAGGGCGCGTTCGCCCGGCCCGGCGAGCACGGCGAGGCTGGCGAGGATGCGCCCCTCGAGCCGGGCGGCGAGCGCGCCGAGCGCCACGGCCGCCTCGTCGTTCACCGCCGCGATCGAGCTACCCGGCAAGATGTCGTGGAATTGCCGGACGAGCAGGAGCTTCCAAGCGTCCTCCAGCTCGTCGTGGGGATAGGCGGCGACGCCGCGCACCGCGGCGGTCGCCGCCCACAGCTCGGCTTCGCGCAGCAACAGCTCGACGCGGCGGTTGAGGGCCTTGAGGGCGGCCTGGGAGGTGAGGGTCCCCCGATGGCGCTCGAGATACAGCTCGCCGACCCACACCGGGGCCGCCGCGCGCTCGGCCGACGCCGCAGCGAAAAAACGCGCGGGCGGGCCGATCGAGACCCGCGGCGCACCCTCGAGGTCCGAGAGGCGCCGGGCGCGCTCGAGCATCTCTCGGGTCGGGCCTCCGCCGCCGTCGCCGTAGCCGAAGGGGACCAGGCTGTGGCGGGCGGCACCGGACTCGGCGACGTTGCGCCCGGCCGTGAGGAGCTCGCTCGGGGTGAGCTCGGCGTTGTAGGTGTCGACGGGCGGGAAATGGGTGAGCACGCGCGTCCCGTCGATCCCCTCCCAGGAGAAGGTGTGGTGGGGAAACCGGTTCGTGTCGTTCCAGGAGAGCTTCTGGGTGACGAAGCCGCTCATACCGGCGAGCGCGAGCAGCTGGGGGAGGGCGGCGGAGTACCCGAAGCAGTCCGGGAGCCAACCCTCCTCGCAGGTCCGCCCGCAGTGCTCGAGGAAGAAGAGCTGCCCGTAGAGGAGCTGACGGGCCAGCGCCTCGCCACCGGGGATGTTCGTGTCGGCCTCGACCCACATGCCCCCGACGGCCACGATCTGGTCGCGGGCGACCGCCGCCTGGAGGCGCTCCCAGAGCAGGGGAGAGGTGCTCTTCACCCACGCCCACTGCTGGGCCTGGGAGAAGGCGAAGACGAGATCGTCGTAGTCCTCGGCAAGTGCCGTGACGTTGGCGATCGTGCGCGCGCACTTGCGCGGGGTCTCCTCGAGCGGCCAGAGCCACGCGGTGTCGATGTGGGCGTGCCCGACCGCGACCGCTACCGCGGCGTGCGGACCGGCGGGCCGGGCGAGAAGGGGCGCAAGGCGCGCACGCGCCGCGCACGCGCCGCGGGCGGGGTCGGCGGGGTCGATGGCATCGAGCGCGTGGGCGATGGTCGCGAGCAGCTCGTGGCGCCACGGATCGTCCGGCGCGAGCGCCCCGGCGAGCCCGCCGAGAACGTCGAGGTCGTGGCAGAGCGCGTCGGCCTCGTCGTCGACGAGCACGATCTCGGCCCCGCCGAAGCGGTAGAGGGGCGCGTCGCCCGCACTCCTCGGGTCGCCGAGGAGTGCGCTGTGCGGACGGTCGGGCGCGATCGTCGGGTTCGCGGCCGCCTCGAGGTAGACGCGAAACGGCCCGGGCGCGTCGAGCCGCAGGTGGGCGTTGCGCGGCGTGACCGCCTTGAGCGGCACGCCGGACGCATCGAACGCGAGCGCCTCGGCCTGGAAGCCGG
>JAKABX010000005.1 GCA_021796545.1 Actinomycetes bacterium | reverse complement strand
AGCACGCGGCGATCGTCGAGGCGCTGGCCGCACACAGCCCGGGCAAAGCGGCACGGGCAATGCGCGAGCACATCCAGCGCTCCCACGGTCGGCTCCGGCGCGTCTTCCGGCTGCACGCCGAGGCCGCGCCGGGAGAGCGCGCTCATGGTGGAGCAGGGTGAGCCGACCCGCGCCCGACCCCTTGTGCCTGGTCGGTGATCCGACCGGGTCGCGGCGCAGGCGCTCGCTCCCGAGAACGGGCGCGCTGAGCACTGTTCGCTGAGTCCTGGCGGCACGAGGCCCCCGGCCGGGATGGCGACCCGTGGCCCTGGGCGCGGGCCGAGCACCGCGGCGCCGGGCCGGCGCCGCGTGAGCGGAAGTCACCTCGCTTGCGAGAACAACAAGTCCGTGCAACACGGGTCGATGGCCCTTCGCCACCGGCGGCTACGCCCTGCCACGCCCAGGTCGGCGAACGGCGACGACGGCGGTCTTCGGGGGCTTCGCGACACAACACCGGTCTCACAGCCGCGTGAAGGCTCCCAGCCTGAGGCGAGCCGACGCGTCGCGCGCCGGGCTCTGCCGGGCGCGCGACGGCGGGGACCGACAGGTTGGGGGCGACCCGGGTGTCCCCGGGTGCTCAAGGCGACGCCATCGACACCGGGCTTCGGGGCGCACAAAGGCATGGACGGCTCGGACGACTATTACTACCTTCGCCGCGCACACGTGAGCGCGCGTCCGCCGGCGCCCTGTGAGGAGTCCGTGTCGTCTCAAGAGAACGGTTGCCTTGCGGCGTGCCAGTGTTGGGACCGCGTCCGCGTCGGCGCAGTGCAAGTTGAACCCCGGATGGCGAAGACCTAGCCTCCGCGGGCGAAGGGCTCGGGCGGCGCGGCCCGAGGCGCAAACGCGAGGGAGACGATGGCGAGGATCTCCGGCTTCGACACCTACGACGTCCGCTTCCCCACCTCGGCGACTCTGGCCGGTTCCGACGCCATGAACCCAGATCCCGACTATGCGGCCGCATACCTGGCGCTGCGCGTGGACGACGGCACTTCGGGTCACGGGTTTGTCTTCACGATCGGCCGCGGCAACGAGGTTGAGCTTGCCGCCCTCGCGGCACTGGAGCCCTTCCTCACCGGCCTCGAGGTTGCCGAGGCCGTTGGCGATCTCGGCGCCGTCTGGCGTCGGCTCGTCGGCGAGAGCCACTTTCGCTGGCTCGGCCCGGAGAAGGGCGTCATGCACATGGCGATCGGCGCAGTCGTCAACGCCCTTTTCGACCTCGCTGCCAAGCGCGCCGGCAAGCCGCTCTGGCGCTATCTCGCCGATCTGAGCCCTGAAGAGCTCCTTGGGCTCGTCGACTTCCGCTACATCACCGATGCCCTCGGCCCCGATGAAGCTCTTGATCTGCTCCGGCGGGGTGCCGAGGGCAAGGCGGAGCGCATCGCCGAACTCGAGCGCCTCGGCTACCCCGCCTACACCACGGCGCCGGGATGGCTCGGATACTCCGACGACAAGCTCGTTGACCTGTGCGAGATCGCGAAGAGGGAGGGATTCGGCCAGGTCAAACTCAAGGTGGGCGCGTCCCTCGATGACGATGTCCGGCGCTGTGCCCTGGCTCGCCGGGCGATCGGCACCGGCGTCGACCTCGCCATCGATGCCAACCAGGTCTGGGACGTCGAGTCGGCTATCGACTGGATCGGCCGCCTGGCGGAGTTCGACCTCGCGTGGGTCGAGGAGCCGACGAGCCCCGACGACATCCTCGGCCACGCCCGCATCCGTGAAGGCGTTGCGCCTGTTCCCATCGCCACTGGTGAGCACGTGGCCAATCGCGTCGTGTTCAAGCAGCTGCTCCAGGCCCGCGCCATCGATGTGATGCAGATCGACGCGTGCCGGGTCGCTGGTGTGAACGAGAACCTGGTCAACCTCCTCTTGGCGGCAAAGTTTGGCGTGCGCGTCTGTCCCCATGCCGGGGGCGTCGGGCTGTGCGAGGCCGTCCAGCACCTTTCCTTCTTCGACTATGCGGCGCTCTCCGGATCCATGGACGGGCGCAGCATTGAGTGGATCGACCACCTCCACGAGCACTTCGTGAGCCCAGCGGTCGTTGCCCACGGCCGCTACCTCGCACCAAGAGAACCGGGGGCCTCCACGGAGATGTACCCGGACTCCCTCGCGCAGTACGCATATCCGAACGGACCGGTATGGTCTCGCCCGGAGCGGGACCCCGATCGGGCTCGCTGAGGCTTCTTCGGCTGCACGGATCACCGGGCGGCCTTGCACACCCCAGCTGATAGAGCCGTGACGCGCGCCTTGACCTCGACGACGAGGCGCGCGCCGCGCGGCACCCGGTGGACGTTGTGACGGTGAAAGCTCCGCCCAGGGCTGGGGGAGGCTGTGCGTCGTCACTGGGCCGCAGGAAACGCCTTGCCAGCTCGCGTCAGGACGGTGGAGGATCCAAGGCAGTCTCCGCGACCTGCCGCGGGCCGAAAGGCCGGCGGCACCACGATGGTGCCGCCGCTCAGCCCCGCCACGTCGGCGGAGTGGTCCTCCCTCGACGAGCTTGCGCCGCGCCCACGTGCGCGGCAATCACCGTCCTTCCGGCCGCCTTCTCGCGGGCGACGAGTACCAGGCGGCCCTGTGGGCCGGGATCGCCGGCCTGTGGCTATACAAGGCCCTCGGCGGCGAGCTCGTCGTAGAGGTCATCGGGTACCGACCGCGCGAAGTGGGTGACGTCAGCCTCCACCTCGGCGGCGCTCCGGGCGCCGACAACGATCGCATCGACCGCGGCGTGCCGCAACGGGAAGTTGAGCGCCGCAGCGGCCAGGTCGACACCGTGGCGCGCACAGATCTGGCCGATTGCGCGAGCCCGAGCGATGACCTCCTCGCTCGCCGGTCGGTACTCGAAGTGCGCACCGGGTCGCGGATTCGCGAGCACGTCGCCATTGAAAACGCCGGCGACGAGCACGCTGACGCCGCGCTGGGCGCAGGTGGGCAATAGCGTGTGAGCCGCGGACTGGTCGAGGAGGCTGTAGCGGCCGGCGATGAGAATGCAGTCGACGTCGGCCTCGCGGACGATACGCTCAAGGGGCTCGGGGATGTTCATGCCGGCACCGACCGCACCGACGACGCCTTCGTCGCGCAGCCTGATCAGGGCCGGAAAGGCGCCGGCCAGAGCATCGTCGAGATACTCCTCGGGATCGTGGACGAGCGCGACGTCGACGCGGTCGAGGCCGAGACGCTCGAGGCTCTCCTCGAGCGAACGCCGAACACCCGCGGCGCTGTAATCGCGCACCCGGACGACGGGCTCCTCTCCCGCGAACTCGGGTGCCTGCGCGCCACCCTCGGCGTCATGGACCAGCAGGCGGCCCACCTTGGTCGAAAGCACATAGGACCCTGCGGGCTTGTCGGCGAGGAAACGCCCGACTCGCCGCTCGGAGGTCCCCGCGCCGTAGTGGGGCGCCGTGTCGAATGCCCGGACCCCAAGCTGCCACGCCTCTTCGAGCGTCGCCGCGGCTTGATCCTCGGAGACAGGTTGGTAGAGGCCGGCCAACGGGGCACACCCGAGGACGAACCGGGTGATCTCGACCGAGGATCTGCCGAGCCGAACGCGACCGAGCCCCCCATCGCCGGCCGCGGCTGCCTCAGCCATCTGTGCGCGACCCCGGCACGGTGCGAAGGAGGTCACCGCCAGGATCGGTCGGCGACAGGGCCGCCGAGGCGGCGGCAGGCAAATCGGGGCGGCAGGTCATCCAAAGGTGGACCGCGTGCTCGCCACCGCAGCTGGCGAGGCGGCGTGGACTGTGGCCGGAACCCGCCCGCAGAGCGGGGGTGTCCGGCGACGGTCGGCTGGCCCGATGGGCGCCGCCGGCCCGGGTGCCCGGGGTGGCGTGGCCGGAGGGGACGAGCTGGGCCGGTTCGCAGGGAACACCGAAGACCGGGGCGACGACTCTGCCGTACGCCTGGCTGGTGCCCGCCCCGGGGCGGATGCTGCCGCGGCGGGGCTCACCAAGCCATCGCGTCGCAACGGCACTTGGCCAAGGTCGCGACGCGGGCGAGCGTCCGTTGCGTGGTGGGCCTCCGCCCGCCGCGCACGCGCGGGAAACGGCGGCCGCACAAGGCGCGCTCGATCGTCGGGCACCGTGCGGGTCACTTGTGCCGGATGCTGCGCATCCCGCCCACTCCAACGGTCTCATCATGAGCCCTCCGTCTCGTCCCGCCGCTCGCCGCAAAGCGCAGCGTTCCCCCTGGCCAGCGCCGACCCTGGTCGCGTCGGCGCTGGAGGAGATCCTTCGTTGGACAATAGCCCTCGACATGCCGGCAACCCAGGAGGACGGATGTCCTCCTCATGCCCGAGTGCCGACGAAATCGCGGCACGGCTCGCGGCGGGCGAGAGGTCCTGCACCGGCATCAGGATCGGAGAGACGCCGAGGATCGGCCCGCAGAGCACAAGCGCTGTCGGCCTTCCCGGCGAGGTTGCGGCGGCCTTCGGCGAAGGGCGCAGGCACAATCGCCCGGCACTCGATCGGGGTCGACGCCGACGCGCGTCATCTCGGACATCGGTTGTTCCGGCCGCAGCCGTTCGTGCGGCTGCGCGACCCGGGGCCGACATCGTCGACGCCGAGCTGCGCAGCCGGCACACCGAAGCCCCTCTCGCAGACGTGGACGCCTCAGCGGGAAAAAGAGATCAAGAGACCGACAGCGAGAAGCCCTTCTCGGCGACCAGCTTGAGCGGGGAAGAGGAGTCCGTCACGACCACGATGAAGGAGTACGTGCCGCTCTTTGTCGGCGTGCCGCTCAGTACGCCCGTCGACGAAAGGCTCATCCCCGGCGGGAGTCCCGACGTCCCACTTGCGGCCCAGGACCATGTGTAAGGCGCGGCGCCCCCGGCCGCCTGGAAGGTGAAGGACGTGTAGGGGGGGTTGGTCGTCGCCGTGGCGGGCACGCTCGTCGTCGTGATGACGAGCGACGTCGCGACCGTGAGCGTGACGTCTGTGGTCACCGAGGCCGCAGGGTTCGACGAGTCAGTGACCTGGAGGGAGGCCCTGAACGTCCCCGCTGCCGTCGGGGTGCCGCTGATCACGCCGTTTGCCGAGAGCGTGAGGCCCGAGGGGAGCGCTCCTGAGGTGACGGACCACTTGTACGGTGCCGTGCCACCGGCCGTGCCGAGCGCGACGGAGTACGCCTTGCCCACGTAGGCCGTCGGGAGCACGGGCGCCACGCTGAGCGGCGGCGGGGAGATGACGATCGCGATCGACTCGGTCGCCCGCTGCACCGACGGCGACGAATCGAGCACCTGCACAACCGCAGTGAAGGTTCCAGCCGCCGTCGGCGTTCCGGTCAGGTGACCGTCCGCGGAAAGGGCGACGCCCGTCGGCAAGGCGCCGGAGCTCACCGACCAGCGGTAAGGGGCGATTCCACCACTCGCGACCAGGGTCGCGCTGTAGGGCTGTCCAACCGCGCCGTGGGGGAGTTGCGATGACGTTGCGGCCAGCGGCGGTGGTGCGACCGAGAGCGCAACGGTGATGATCTTGGTGAAGTGCAGGGGCACCGAAGCATCGGTCACCTTCACGTTTGCTGAATAGTTGCCCGTCGACGTCGGCGTTCCGCTCAGCACACCGCTGGCGGAGAGTCTGAGGCCCGGCGGAAGGGTGCCGCCCGCGAGCGCCCAGCTGTAGGGGCGGCGGCCGCCGGTTGCGGTCAGATGCTGGGAGTAGGCCTTGCCGAGCACCGGTCGTGTGGTCGGCGAGAACCCAGCCTGTACGGGCGCGAGCCCGCGTTCGGCAAGAAGCACCGCTCGCCTGATCGTCCGACCGTCGCGGCCGTGCACCCAAGCCAAGATCCGGAAGTGCGCGGCGCGCAGCGAGTCGATCGGTGCCAGCCGGACGACGGTGGCCATTCTCCCGTGTGCGCAGCCCCGGTGGGCCCGATTGACCCGGACGGCGGGCGGCGCGGTTATCCAGCAGGTCGCTCCGTTCGCGACGCTCATGCGCAGGACTGTCGCGCCCCCCGTCGCGGGGAGCACGGGGCGGGCGATCGTGAGGCTTTTGATGCGCACCGGTGCAACCGACGCGCCGGCGAGGGCGGGAACCGCGCTGACGGCGAAGGCACTCGCGCACGCAAGGGCCGTGAACAGACGAAATGAACGCACGGGATTGCATAATACCGCGTGCCGCCGTTGACCGGCGATTTGTGCAAGAAATCATAACATTCCACGAAGAGAGACCAGGTCGAGCGGAGATGAATGCGCCCGCGCCCGTCTCGGGCGCGCACGCCCGGTGGATCGGTCTGTGGGCGCTGTCGGCTCAAGGGCGCGCTCGGCATCTGCCGGCATAGGTGCCAGGACTCCTGTGCGAGGAATCCCGACACACACGGCGCACCGCTGCGGCCTCGCTGTCGGCAGGTCGGTGCGCGTCCGGCGCATCACCTCGAATGTCCACTCGAGGGTTTCACATGAGCGCCTGCGACGCCTCCGCAACCGGCACTCGCAGTCGCGACAGGCCGGTGTTGCGAGCGGTGGATCATCGTTTGTTGGGGGCGTCCGGCCCACCGTCTCGTGCCGCGCTCGGCGGAACTCAAACAGGCGCGGGACACGTGGGACAAAACGGGCGCGCTTGCCATGTTGGCTCCGGGGCTGTTCGCGAGGCGGTCGGGACGGACCGGTCCTTGGCTCAGCGGAGGTGGCGCGGAGACGTTCGTGCCTTGTGGGCGGTATGCCTGAAGCCAACAGGTCCGCTGGCGCGTGTAAGGCTGTGTCCGGCAGGGGAGCTCGCGTGGGCGGTGACGGTTCCACAGGAGAGCCCGCAGACGACACGGCGACGGCCGGACCGTCGCAGGCCGTGGAGCTTCGACTGCGCGAGAGCGTGGGAAAGTTCCGTGATCCCGGCGGGTCGTTGTGCACCGTCAATCGCTCGGGGCACGGTCACCGGCTCGGACGGCTGCCTCGGGGGTGAGCTGCATCAGGGCTGCGCGTTCTTCCCGATCGAGACGGCCGCCGTCTGGCTCGCCGATTGCCCCGTGCCGGCGCTCGCCGAGGTCCCGCGCGCCGGCTCTCGGTGCCCAGCGTCGAGCCCGGCTTCGCCGTGGCCGGGTCCGCCCAGCGCAGCGACGACGGGAAGCGGGCCGCCTCGCGTCCGTCACCGGGAGGGCATCGGCGGAGCGGCCCTGCCGGTCGAGGGACCAATCCGCCCAGCGCGCGCCGCCTCAGACGACGAAGTACTTCGCCTGGGGGTGGTGGCAGACGACCGCGAGCGTCGTCTGCTCGGGCTCGAGCTGCTCGCCTTCGGAGACCATGACACCGATGCGCCCGGCGTCAAGAAGATCGACGACCCGCGCGTTGTCGGCGAGGTCCGGGCAGGCCGGGTATCCGAACGAGTAGCGCCCCCCCCGGTACTTCTGGCGGAAGAGCCCGGTCAGCGTCGGCCCGTCCTCCTCGGCAAAGCCCCACTCCTCGCGCATGCGCCGGTGCCAGAGCTCCATGAGCGCCTCGGTCATCTCGACCGAGAGCCCGTGCAGCGCGACGTAGTCCAGGTAGCGGTCCGCGGCGAACAACTCGTGCGCATAGCTCGTCGCCCGGGGGCCCATCGTCACGACCACAAAACCGACGACGTCCTCCTCGGGGCCGTCGAGGGGGCGGAAGAAATCGGCAATGCACAAGTGGGGGGCTTCCCGCTGACGAGGGAAGTGGAAGCGCGTGAGCTCACCGCGGGCTCCCGGTGCGCCGGTGGGGTCCAAGACGACGAGCTCCTCGCCGACCGAGCCACAGGGGAAGTAGCCCCAGACGACCTGGGGGACGAGCGCGTCGGCCGCCTTGGCTTCGTCGAGACGTTGGCGCAGCTCAGCACGGACGCGATCTTTGAATTCGGGGTCCGACTCGCCCGCGTTCGGGCGGTAGCCCCACTGATTGCGGAATAGGGCCGTCTCATTCAAGTACGCCCGGATGTCGTCGAGTGGGATGCCCTTGGCGACCCGGGTACCGAGGAAGGGTGCGGGGAAGAGGCGGTTGTCTGCGGCAACGTCGGGCGAGCGCGCCGGGAGGCTCGCAGGGTCGACGCGTGCGAGCCGCTCGCTGCGCCGAGGCGGTCGCTCGTCGGTGCGCGCCGGCGCGGCGAGGTGCGGGTCGGCCACGCCGGCCGTCTTCTCGGCCATCAGGCTCTCGAGGGTGCGTAGACCCTCGAAGGCATCGCGGCCGTAGAAGACGCGTCCGTCGAAGACCCGCCGGAGGTCGTGCTCGACGTAGTGACGCGTGAGGGCCGCGCCGCCGAGCAGCACGGGGACCGCGGTGACCTGGCGGCGGTTCATCTCCTCGAGATTCTCCCGCATCACCATCGTCGACTTCACGAGAAGACCGCTCATGCCGATGGCGTCCGCGCCCACCTCGGCCGCCTTGTCGAGCATTTCGGTGATGGGAACCTTGATCCCGAGGTTGTGCACCTCGTAGCCGTTGTTCGAGAGGATGATGTCGACGAGGTTCTTGCCGATGTCGTGGACGTCGCCCTTCACGGTCGCGAGCACCACGCGCCCGCGGCGAGCCGCGTCGGCACCCGATCCCGCGAGCTCACGCTGCAGGTGGGGCTCGAGGTGTGCGACGGCCGCCTTCATCGTCTCTGCAGACTGAAGCACGAAGGGGAGCTGCATCTCGCCGCTGCCGAAGAGGTCGCCGACGACCTTCATGCCGGCGAGCAGGTGGTCGTTGACCAGCCCGAGCGCGGTCGCGCCTGCACCGAGCGCCTCGTCGAGGTCGTCCTCGAGGCCATCGCGGTTCCCGTCGACGATCCGGCGCTCGAGGCGGCGCTCGACCGGCCAGGAGCGCCACTCCTCGCGCTCGGCGCGCCGTCCGCTGGTTCTCACGCCTTCAAAGAGCGCGATGAGTTCGGCGAGCGGGTCGTAGTCGGGGCCCCGCCGGTCATAGATCAGGTCGAGGCAGACCGTGCGGACCCGCTCTTCGATCTTGTGCAGCGGCATGATCTTCGAGGCGTGCACGATGGCGGCGTCGAGGCCTGCCTCGGCGCACTCGTGCAGGAACACCGAGTTGAGCGCGTGGCGCGCTGAGGGCGCGAGCCCGAAGGAGACGTTGGAGAGCCCGATGATGGTGTGGGTGCCGGGGAGTTCGGACTTGATGCGCCGGATCGCCTCGATCGTCTCGAGGCCGTCGCGCCGGCTCTCCTCCATGCCGGTCGACAGCGGGAGCGCGAGCGGGTCGAAGAACAGGTCCTCGGGCGAGAGCCCATACCGGGACACGGCGAGGTCGTGGATGGCCCGCGCGGCGCGCACCTTCCAGTCGGCGGTGCGGGCTTGGCCCTCCTCGTCGATGCAGGTGCAGACGACCGCCGCACCGTGTTCTGCCGCGAGGCTCAAGAACGCATCGAGGCGGGTCCCGGGGCCATCGCCGTCCTCGAGGTTGACCGAGTTGAGAACCGTCCGTCCACCGAGCCACTCGAGCGCGGTCCGCACGACGGCCGGCTCCGTGGAGTCGATCATGAGGGGCACTGACGACTGGGTGGCGAAGCGGCTCGCGACCTGTGCCATGTCGCGCACGCCGTCCGCCCCCGTGTAGTCGACGCAGACGTCGATCAGGTGCGCTCCCTCACGGATCTGCTCGCGGGCCATCGCGACCGTGGTGTCGAAGTCCCCCGCGAGCATCGCCTCGCGGAAGCGCTTGGACCCGTTGGCGTTCGTCCGCTCCCCGACGAGCAGGACCGAGCGGTCTTGGGCGAAGGGGACGAAGCTGTAGAGCGAGGTCGCCCCGGCCTCGTGGACCGGCGCGCGCCGGCGTGCCACGAGTCCACCGACCCGCTCGACGACTCGAGCCATGTGCTCGGGCGTCGACCCGCAGCAGCCGCCGACGACCTCGACCCCGAGCTCGGTGACGAAGGTGTGGAGGTGCGCGGCAAGGCTGTCGGGGTCGAGGTCGTAGTGCATCTCGCCGTCCACGACCGAGGGGAGACCGGCATTGGGGATCGCCGAGATCGGCACCACGGCGTGCTCGCTCAGGTAGCGGATGGGCTCGTACATCTCGGCGGGTCCCGTCGCGCAGTTCAATCCGACGACGTCGGGCCGCATGGCCTCGAGCGCGCAGAGCGCCGCGGCGATCTCGGTTCCCGGGAGCATTCGTCCCGTTGTCTCGATCGTGACCTGGACCTGGAGCGGCACGTCGCGGCCGAGTCGCGCCATCGCCTGGCGGGCGCCGACGATCGCCGCTTTCGCCCCGAGCAGGTCGAAGGCAGTCTCGACCAGGATGAGGTCGACCCCGCCCTCGAGCAGCCCGGTAGCGAGCACGCCGTAGGCGTCGCGCAGCTCGGCGAAGCTGATCTGGCCGAGTGTCGGGAAGCGGGTGCCTGGCCCCATCGAGCCGGCGACAAAGCGTGGTCGGTCCGATGTCGAGTAGTCCCTCGCGACGCCGACAGCGAGCTGAGCGGCCCGTCGGGCGATCTCGCCGGCTCTATCGGCGATGCCGTACTCGACGAGCACGGTGGGAAGCGCACCGAACGAGTTCGTCTCGATGACATCGACGCCCACGTCGAGGAAGGAGCGGTGCAGGTTCTCGACCACGTCGGGACGCGTGAGGCAGAGCATCTCGTTGCAGCCCTCGAGCGCGCTCCCACCGAAGTCGTCCGCGCCGAGGTGCAAGAGCTGAAGGTTGGTCCCCGTCGCGCCGTCAAACACGACGACGCGCTCGGCGAGCACGTCGCGGTAGTTCCTCATGGCGCGAGGCTACTGGCTGACGCCCCGACCGATCCGCCCCTGATCGCGCGCTGCAAGGGATTTGGACGTGCTGGCTGACCCGTGCTGCGCGGCCGTAACCGTGGGAGCGTCGACCGTCGGACGTGCCCCGACGCCGCGGCGCGTGGGGTGTCGGCGGCCCCGCGGGCAGGACGCCCCCGACGAAGCGGTGGACCGACGCTCGCTCGGAGATCGGGCCCCGAGGGTGGTCAGGCTCCGTGCTGGCGAGGACATCGAGCCGCGCGGGGTCGCTCGGCGTCGGGCGCACGAACGGGCGCCGACCGGTCCGGGCACCTCACCCGCGCGTTGGCGCGGAGAGCGGTGCCTTCAGCCGCGGCGCGCGGCGCGCCCGAGCGACCATGCCAGCGCGACGGCCCAGATGATCGGGAGAATCCACCAGGCGGGGACCTTCGCCGCGTGGAGGACCGCAACGGTCCCGAGGCCGCACACCACCCCGATGGCGATGGTCACGTCGTCGCCGACGACGAAATCCCACCAGAACCGGCCGAAGGCGGCCAGTGCCCGGGCGACGGCGCCCATCACAGCGCGCCGCGGACGGGCGCACTCTCGCGCGTCGTCGCGCCGGCGACGCGGTAGCGGCCAAGCGCTCCGACGAATCCGAGCGAGAGCACCGCGACCGCGGGGATGATGCCGAGCAGCGACGCGTCGGAGCCGGGCCAGCGCGCTCCCGCGCCCTCGGCGCCCCAGAACGTGCCAAAGCTCGTGAGCAGGATCCCGACGACGTACTTGATCGTGTTCTCCGGGACGCGGGCGAGGGGCCCGCGGACCTTGGCAGCGAGCGCAACGACCACGGCGATTGCCGCGAGCGCGGCGAGGGCTGCGAGCGGGATGTCGTGTGCGTTGGCTCCGAAGGTCACGACGATGAAGGCGACTTCGAGACCCTCGAGAACGACGGCTTTGAATGCCAGCGTGAAGGCATAGGGGTCCCCCCCGAAGCGTCCGCGGGGCGCCGCGCCGGCGACCTCGGCAGCGGCGCGCTGCTTCGCGAACGCCACTTCCTCGTCACGCAGCGCCTTGTATCCCGCGGCACGCAGCATCGCTTTGCGCAACCAGCCGAGGCCGAAGATCAGCAACAGCGCACCCACGACGAGACGCAGAGGACCGAGCGGGATCGAAGCGATTGCCGGACCGAGCGCCGCGACGAGGACGGCGAGGACGGCGATGCCGGCGGCGCTTCCGCGCATCGCCGAACGCCAGCCCCGCGTCACGCCGAGCGCGACCACGACAGTTGTCGCTTCGACGGCCTCAACCGCACAGGCCATGAACGCGGCGATGAAGAGGAACACCTCACTGCTGGTCACCTGGTCGCCCTCGCAATCGCTTGCGTCGCCATCGCGCGCACCCTTCGACAGGGGAAGTCTAACGGCGGTTAGAGTTCTGGCGTCGCGTCTGTTCGATCGAGGATGGACGATGCCAGCGCAACGGCGAGCGCCGCGCGGCGGACGTCGCGTCCCTCAGGCGAGCGCGCCAGCCACGTAGGTGGCAAGGCGATCCAATTCCTCGGCGTAGAGTCGCTGCATTACCCGCGGGGCGAAGACTCTCTCGAAGAATCCACCGACGCCCGGCGCGTTCTGCCAGGTCGTGTCGATCGCGACCCTGCAGCCACCGTCGTCCGGCGTCACGGTGAAACGGGTGACGAGGCTCGAGTTGAGGTCGCTCTCGGTGAGGATGTGTCCCGGCTCCGGCTCGTCCAAACGCATGCGGTAGTGCCGGCTGCGACCGCCGGCGTTGAGCGCGTAGGCGATGACCGTTCCCGCGCCGATGCCGCCGGACTCGACGCTGAAGTTCGCGAAGGCGGACGGGAGGAAGCGCGGGTGGTGCTCGCGCATGTCGGCGAGGTAGCGGTACACCGTCGCCGCCGGCGCGTCGATCCGGCGCGACTCGTGGACCTCGAGGGTTCCCATGCGCCCTGGCTACCGTTCCCGCGCCCGTCTGTCAACCGTGCGCGCGCAGCGTGAGTGCCGCGGTGTGCGCTCGTGGCCACGCGCTGTGTCGTTGATGCGAGTGCACGCTCGCCTCGTCGCGGGGCCGCGACCTGCGCGGCGTGCTCTGTCGTGTCCCCTTCCCGCAACGGCGCAAGGAGACGCCCGGCTCTCCCGGCGGGCGGCCGTCCGGGCCGGCCGCTCGTCCCGCCACGCCTGCCGGGCCGCCACCCGCGGGCCCGAGGGACGCCGGAGATCGGCCAGCCCCTTTCCCGTGCCGCCCGTGCCAGGGCGCTGCCGCGCCTCAGCACTACCCTGCGTGGAGTGCCCACTCACCGCCGTGTCGATGTGCGGACGCTCTGGTGCGTGCGCGGCCAATCCGTTGCGACGCGCCGCGAGGGTCGTTGTGGAGGTTGACCGCGTGCGCATCGACCGCTGGCTGTGGGCGGTGCGCATCTACAAGACCCGCACGCTGGCGACCGACGCCTGTCGCGCTGGGCACGTGCGCGTGAACGGCGTGAGCGCCAAAGCGGCGAGCCTGGTGCGTCGCGGCGACGTCGTCACGATCCGCTCCGGGGGCTTAGACCGGATCCTCGAGGTCGTCGAACCGCTGGAGCACCGCGTCGCCGCCGCGCTCGCGGTCCAGGCCTTCGTCGATCGCAGCCCCGTCCGCCCGAGCCGCGAGGCCCCCGCCCCCTTCGAGCGCGAGCGCGGCGCGGGGCGACCGACCAAGCGCGATCGCCGGGTGCTCGACCGCCTGCGGGGACCGTGAGGTCACCGCGCCCCGGCGCCCCGGCGCTCCGCGCGCTTTGGCGCGCTCCGGCCCGGCCCAAGCCCGCAGGGCAGCCGGGGTGTGGATCTGATCGGCAGGTGTCCCACCTGCCGAGAGTCACACCCTCTGCGTAGCGTCATCCCCGTGGACAACCCGATGTGCTATGAGCAGGGAACTCTCGGGGACGCGCTGGCGGACCAGTGCGTCGCGCGCTCTGGGCCCCGTCGGCGGGCGGCCGGAGGCCGCTCGCGGTGGCTCATCCCTGAGGTCGAGCGGCGCCGGGCACTTCGGCACATCGCTGAGATCCGCGCCAACTTGGCCGCACTGCGTCCGCAAAGCGAGCGCCGAGCAAGCTAACCGCCCGTGGTCTGAGCACCCGTGGCACCACCGCCCGGGTTCGCGCGCTCCAGTTGAGCCGCCGCGAGGAGGGCGTCGAGGCCGCGCACGACCGGAGTTGTGAGGGTGCCCAGGCCCTCGATCGAGATCGAGACGACGTCGCCGTGCTGGAGGGAGAACGGTGCCGGCGGAACGAGGCAGGTGCCGGTTGAGAGCACGGCTCCGCCAGGGAAGATATCGGCGCGCATGAGGTAGGAGACGAGCTCGTCCACTCGGCGGTGGAGGAGGGCCGTGTTGGTTTCGCCGGACCATGCGGTCTCACCGTCGCGCTCGATGCGCAGTTCGATCGCGAGGGCATAGGGGTTTGGAACCTCCCAGGCGGGTACGATGCCGGGGCCGAGAGCGCAGCCGCCGAGGTAGATCTTGGCCTGGGGCAGATACAGGGGGTTCTCGCCCTCGATCGAGCGGGACGAGACGTCGTCGCAGATCGTGTAGCCGATGATGTCGCCGGTGGGGTCGACGACCACGGCGAGCTCGGGTTCGGGGACGTCCATGGTGGAGTCCGCGCGCACGGCGATGGTTCCGCCGTCTCCGACCACCCTCCATGCCGTCGACTTGAAGAACAGTTCGGGTCGATCCGCGCTGTACACGCGCACGTAGACGTCAGCCGAGTGTTCACTCTCCTCGACACGCGCGGCGCGTGAGATCTCGTAGGTGACGCCGCACGCCCAAACCTCGGTGCTCCCGTCGACGGGCGCGAGCAGCGAACTGCCAGGGGGTGCCGGGCGACCCTCGGCGCGGGCCGCCTCGATGACCCGGCGAAGGCTCTCGGTACCGAGAGCCAAGAGCTCGCTCATTGTTGCCGGTTCCGCAACGGCCAAGAGCTGATCGGCGACGCGCAGGCCGACGGCGGTGCGCCCTTCATGGGGATCGCGGTATCTCACAATTTGCATCGCCCGACCTCCTGGAGGGACCTGAGGTCGAAGGCTCGCCAGCTGCCGACCCCTGTTCGTACGCCGCCTGGTTCTGAGAGCCACAGACGCCGCGGTGCGCGTCCCTCTCGTGCCCGGCCAGGCTATCGACACCCCTGCACCCGCCGCTGCTGTCTCGGACCGTGTTGCGCGAGGGGCGCGAACGCGAACCCACGGTCGTCTTCGCCGGGGCGAGCCGCTCGGGGCACGAAGACAGCGCTGGAGCCCACCGTCTTGCGTCGACGCGCTGGCACTTCGGCGCGCCACGGCAAGAACAAGGCGCAACTCGGTGTCCCCCCAGAACCCTCACTCCATTCAGGGCGCGTCTCGGCGGCAGCTCTCGAGCGCGGCGCGAGCTGGGACAGGGCCAGATGACGCGCGACGCTGGGTAACCTCGGTCCCGTGCCGCGCCCCGCGAGGGGGTCCACGGTCCCGGGCCGTCGCGTCGGCGACGCGCCAATGGTGGGGAGCCAAGGCAATCGAGCGCGGAGAACGTGATTTTCCCGATCGCGCACCTGGTGTGGTACACAAGCCCATTGATTGATGGTGCTCGAACGCGGTGACGTAATGGACACCGGGATTCCCGCCGGGGTCGCGCTCGCCTGTGAAAGCGACTATCTCCGACCGAGGGACGTCATGGAACTCAGCGCATCAGGTCTTGGAACCCAGCCTCAGCGGGTGGTCGCGGCGGAGGGCCCGCGTTGAGCCCGCCGGAGGGCGCGCTGCTCGAAGGGCGCCGAGCGATCGTGACCGGCGGGAGCTCGGGGATCGGTCTTGCGACGGCTCGTGCCCTGCGACGCGAGGGGGCACAAGTCGCCGTGCTCGATCTGGTCGAAGCGCCCGATGGGGATCTGCGGTCCTTCGTCGCCGATGTGTCAGACAGCGCGTCCGTGAGCTCGGCGGTCGTCGCAGCGCTCGAGCATCTCGGCGGCCTGGACATTCTGGTGAACAACGCGGGCATCGGCGCGGCCGGGACCGTCGAGGACAACGACGACGAGGAGTGGCAGCGCGTCCTCGACGTGAACGTGCTCGGGATCGTGCGGGTGTCGCGGGCGGCACTGCCGGCGTTGCGGCAGAGCCGCGGTGCGGTCGTGAACACCTGCTCGGTTGCGGCAACGGTCGGCCTTCCCCAGCGTGCTCTCTACAGCGCGTCGAAGGGCGCGGTGCTGGCACTGACGCGTGCCATGGCAGCGGACTGCCTCGCCGACGGCATCCGCGTCAACTGTGTCAATCCGGGAACTGCCGACACGCCCTGGGTCCAGCGACTGCTCGCCCGTGCCGAGGACCCGGCTGCCGAGCGCGCCGCGCTCGTCGCTCGCCAGCCGCACGGGCGGCTTGTGAGCGCAGAGGAGGTCGCCGCCGCGATCGTCTACCTCGCGGGGCCAGGGGCCGGGTCGACGACGGGTGTCGGTCTCGACGTCGACGGGGGCCTCACCCACCTGCGCCTGCCCGCCCGGCGGTGATCGAGCGCCGGAGTGGTGCCCCGTGGCCGGGCGGGCACTGCCGGCGCCTTCGTGCCGCTCGATCGGACGGTCGCAGCTTTGGCGTCGGACGCTGCCGCCTGCCCGGCAGGGCGCGCCCTCCTCGGGCCGAAGCTTCCCCGAGGTGCGCCGGGCTGTTCGCCCTTGCTGCCCCCCGCGGAATTGACGTGCGCGCGTCGGTCGTCGGCTTCAGGTCGCGCTCCGCCGGGGTGCCGAGCATGGGCACTGCCGGTCACCACGCGGGCTCGTCGCACGACACGGCGCGACCGTGGCGTCGGACAAGCGAGGTCGCGATGTCGTCTCTCGGGCACGAGAGAGTGGTCGTGGGCGCGTGCCGCGGCCGGTCCCTGCCGGCGGGCGCCCACCTCGGTGGGAGCTCCCGGTGATGACCGAGCGCCGCGTGCCCCCTCCTCTTGGTGGGCACTCGAAGTTGCGCGTCGAGCTCGCCTACGGTGACGCCGGGTTGAGCGTCATGCTGCCCGAGACCACGACGGTCGTGGCCCCCCGGCATCCCGTTGCGGCGCCGGACGCTCCCGCAGAACTCCGACGGGCACTTTCGCACCCACTCGGCAGCCCGCGCCTGCGTGACAGGGTGCGCCCGGGCCAGCGCCTGGCCGTGGCGATCTGCGACGGCACGCGGCCGCAGCCCCGCGAAGCGATGCTCACGGCTTTGCTCGACGAGCTCGAGGGCGTCGTCGATGACGGCGACATCACCGTGATCGTGGCGACGGGCACTCACGCCCCGCCGAGCCATGCCGAGGTCGTCGATCTCGTCGGGGCGCCGCTCGCCCGCCGCCTGCACGTGGTCGGCCATGACGCCCGGCGTCCCGATGACCTTGCCGACTGCGGGGTTCAGGGTGCAGGCGTCCCAGTCTTCTGCAACCGCGAATTCCTCGCTGCGGACCTCAAGATCACGACTGGCTTCGTGGAGCCCCACTTCTTCGCGGGTTTCTCGGGTGGTCCGAAGCTCGTGGCGCCGGGCTTGCTCGGCATGGCGAGCGTGCTCGTTCTCCACGACGCGGCACGGATCGGGTCACCGGAGGCGAGCTGGGGGAACGTGGTGGGCAACCCGGTGCACGACGACGTGCGTGCGATCGCGGCGGCGATCGGGGTCGATTTCGCGTTCGATGTCGTCCTCGACAGGCGCCAGCGCATCGTGCGGGGCTTCGCCGGCGAGCTCTTCGCGATGCATGCGTCTGCCGTCGAGTTCGCGCGGAGTGTGGCGACGACGGCCGTGCCTGCACTATTCGACGTGGTCGTCACCACGAACGCGGGCTACCCGCTCGACCGCAACCTCTACCAGGCCGTGAAGGGCATGTCGGCCGCAGCCCAGATCGTCCGGCCGGGAGGTCTCATCGTCGCAGCGGCGCAGTGTCGGGACGGCTTCCCGGACTTCGGGGAGTTCCGGACGCTCGTCCTTGGGGCCGCGTCGGTCGACGAGTTGGTCGCGACGATCGACCAGGGCGAAACGCGACCGGATCAGTGGCAGGTCCAGGTGCTCGCGCGCGTTCTCCGTCGGGCGCGGGTCGCCCTGCGCTGTGAGGGCCTGAGCGACGACGAGGTGCGCGCGGCCCACCTCGAGCCCGTGCGCGACATCGGCGCGCGTGTCGCGCAGGAACTCGCCGAGCTCGGTCCCGGTGCGCGCTGCGCCGTGCTCCCCGAAGGACCAGCGACGATCCCCTATGTCGCGCCCGTGTTCCCCGCAGGCGGCGCAGACAGAAGCTGAGCGCGCGCCACCCGCCGCCTCGCGGCGGGAGATCCGACAAGCTGGCTTCGCGGGTGCTGGTCGTGAGCAAGTTCACTTGCGCGTCAGGGTTGCGGTCCAGACTCCTGCCATCTCCTCGAGGTGGACGGGTGCTGGAGCCGCGATTCTCACGCCTCTACCCTCCACAGGGCGCGCGGCCAGGGCCGCGGGTGGCAACCACGGCCCTGGGGGGAACGGCGGGAGCCACAGGGGTCGACGCGGCGCTGCCCTTCCCGGATCCCTGCCCGGGATGCGAGAGCCCGGGCAGGGGCGCCGGCGCGCCGTCGCCCCGGTCGTGGCGCCGTCGCCCGAACCTCCGCGGCGAACCTGCCGTCGCCCCCGTGGCGCGGGGCCGGCTGCGCGCCGTCGGGCGTGGCGACGCCGGGTCGGGGCCGGCCTCAGCCTGGAGCGAGCGGCCCACGCGCCAAGAGGGGCGGTAGTGCGCGGCGTCAGCGCAGTGAGACGGTCCGCGGCACGCACCACCGCCGCCAGCCCGCTCCCCGAGTCCCCACCCTCCACCCCGCCCACAGGGTCGGCGTGCGCCGGGCGCTCGGAACCGCCACGCACCCGGGTGGGTCGGTCTCGGCGACCGGCACGCCCGACCTGGCGCGTCCGCCGTCGCAACCAGCAAACAGACCTGCCCCGCACCGCCGTCACCCGGCTCGAGGCGGTCCGCCGGCCTGCCCGGGCCACGGGGCGACGCCGCGCAGTCGCGGCGACGTGGATTGCGCCCAAGCGGCGTACGCGGTGGCGCTTCTCAACGGCCGTCCTTCGGGCGCACAGTCATCGTTCAGGTTCGCGCCCCAAAGTGGCGTTCATGAAGCCGACCCCCGCTTCATCGGCCGTCCACCGCCGCGATTCCGCCATCGTGCGCCTGCGGTCGGCCACGCGTTGGGCAATCGCCGCAGGGGCGGTCGCGACTGCGACCTTCGCGGCGCTCGCCGCGCGCGCCTTTCCGGGACGTTCGGCGACGACGAGCCCATCGACGAGTGCGGTGTCGCCGACGACGACCCCAGCGCGCGCTGGCGCCGGGACGAGTGCAGGCGTCTCGGGGGCGTCGGAGGTCTCGGGCGCCACGGGGTCCGTTGCGCCGAGCGCGCCGGCTCCGACGGTCCAACAGCCGGTGGCGACCTCGGGAGGCTCCCTGCCGTGACGGTCACGGCCGACGTCGCCGTGAGCCGGGGACGCGCGCTCGGCACCGACCTCGTCGTCGCCACCACGGACGCCGGCGCCCTCGATGCCGCCCGCGCGCTGGTCGACGAGGAGGTCGCGGCCGTCGACCGCGCGTGCAGCCGGTTCCGGCGCGACTCGGAGATCTGGGCGCTCGAAGCAGCGTTCGGCGCGCCCGTGGTGGTCTCCGCGCTCCTCGCCGAGGCGCTCTCCGCGGCGCTGCGCGTCGCAGAGCAGAGCGCGGGCGCGGTGGACCCCACCGTCGGCAACGCGCTCGTCGCCCTCGGCTACGACCGGGACTTCGCCCAGATCGCCGATGATGACGGCGGCGCCGCGCCGCGGCCCTCACCGGCCCTCGGTTGGTGGAGCATCTCGTGCGATCCGACAACGCGGACCGTCCGGGTTCCACCTGGAGTCATCGTCGATCTCGGCGCGACGGGAAAGGCGTTCGCCGCTGACCGTGCGGCGACGCGCTGCCACGTCGAACTCGGGACCGGTGTCCTGGTCTCCCTCGGCGGCGACGTGGCGCTCGGTGGTCCGGCACCCGCTGGCGGCTGGGCGGTCGGGATCGCCCTCGGATCGGGGCAGACCGGCGAGGCGTTGCACCAGTGCGTCGCGGTCACCGCTGGCGGGCTTGCGAGCTCGAGCCCCCTCGCGCGCTCGTGGCGGCGCGCCGGGCAGCGTCTGCACCACATCGTCGATCCCCTTACCGGGGAGCCGGCGGGCGAGCACTGGCGCCTCGTCTCGGTCGCCGCCCCGAGCTGCCTCGAGGCCAACGCTGCGAGCACGGCGGCGATCGTGTGGGGCGCCGAGGCGCCGGACCGTCTCGCCGGGCTCGGGGTCGCGGCGCGCCTCGAGCGACGCGACGGGGCGGTCGTGCGGGTGGGCGGCTGGCCGTTTGCGGGGGAGCGTGGGGTTGAAGCGAACCGCAGGGCGCTCGGACGATGAGGGGGCTCGTCTCGACCCAGGCGCTGTGGTACCTGACGCGGGGGAGCGGGCTCGTCACGCTGCTCATGCTGAGCGCGACCGTCGTTGTCGGACTGTCGACGGCGCGGCGCGCCGAAAGCGAGCGTTGGCCGCGCTTCGCGGTCGGGGAGCTCCACCGCCGCCTCGCACTCACCTCCGTGGTCTTCCTCGCCCTCCATGTTCTGACGGCGGTCACGGACCCGTTTGCGCCGATCGGCTGGCTGAGCGCCGTCGTCCCCTTCGTCTCGGCGTACCGCCCGATCTGGCTCGGGTTCGGAACGCTCTCTGTCGACCTGTTCGTGGCGATCCTCGCGACGAGCCTCGTGCGGCGCCACCTGAGCGAGCGGCTGTGGCGCGCCGTTCACTGGCTCGCCTATCTGAGCTGGCCGGTGGCGGTGTTCCACACGCTCGGGACCGGAAGCGACGTGCGCGAGGGGTGGTTCCTGGCCCTTGTCGCGCTCTGCATCTTCGCCGTGGTGGTCGCGCTCGTCGCGCGTCTCGGCTACAGCTTTGCAACCAACGTTGCGGCGCGTCTCGCCGGCGGCGGCGCGGCGCTGGTCCTCCTCGCTGGCGTGGGTGCTTTCGCCGCTCTCGGCCCGCTGCGGCCGAACTGGGCGGCGCGCTCGGGCACGCCGGTCGCTCAGCTGGGCGCGTCCGCGCACCGTGCGGCCGGCGCGGCCGTTGGCACGCTGCCCAACCCGCCCTACGAGGCGGCGGTCGCGGGACGCCTCACGACGACGGCGCTCGCCGGCGGTGCGGAGCGGATCGTGATCGAGCTCGCGACCTCGGGGTCGATCGCGGCGAGCGTGGCTTTGACGCTCGTGGGCACACCGGCGGCCGGCGGCGGTGTCTCCGTGGAGCGGACGAGCGCGACCTACGGTCCGAGCGGGTCGCCGACGCTCTACACGGGCTCGGCGGTCGCCGTCGAGGGTTCGCGCGTCACCCTCGCGCTCGCCGACGCCGCGGGCGCCCGCCTGAGTGTCGTCCTCGCCTTGAACCTCTCGGGATCGTCGGTCTCCGGGACGCTGCGCGCCGAAAGCGGTGCCGCGGCGGCCCTGAGCCCGCCGGCGAGCGGCGGCGAGCGGGAAGGTGCCGACGGGGGCGACGGTGGCAGTTGAGCAGCTGACCGGCGCCGCCCCGCCTGTTCGCCGGCCCCGCACGTCCGAGCCGGTCCCCCGCCCGCACGCGGTCTCGGGCGTCCGCGACGTGGAGACTCCGGCCCGCGTCGTGCGCGCCGCAGCGAACACGCCAGGAGAGAGCGCGGGCGCACCGGCGACGGCGCCTCTCGGTGGCGACGGTGGCCCGGGGACCTCCCCCGGGCAACGGCGTCTCGGCGTCGGCGCTCCTTTGCAGCGCGCGTGGCGCGCAGTGCCCGGGGTGGAGGTGCCGGACGTGGCCGACGAGGACCTCTCCGTGCCTGGTGCTCTCCTGCGCCTCCTGGCTCTTCTCGCGGGCGAGAGCGCCGGTCGGGGCAGGGGTGCCTTCGGGCTCCCCGCGTCCGCCGCGGACGGCCTGCACCGGGCGCGCGGGCTGCTCGACGCGGGGCGCAACGCCTGCGGGGACTCCGATAGCGCGCCGCGTCTTGTGACGAGCGCCGTCGACGTGTTGATCGCCGATGCGATGGGTCCCGTCAAGCGGCGGCCGTGCAGAGGTGACGAGCGACCGGGCGTTTCTTGTTGCCTTTGGCACGGGACCGACGCATCCGACGCGTCGGCTTCCTGCGTGCTTGCGGTGGGGTTCGCGGGTTACTGATGAGGCGGACCCTGTTGCAGCTGCGCGTCGACCCGATCGCCTGCGACGGCTTCGGCTACTGCGCCGAGCTGCTTCCCGAGCGCATCGGGCGCGACGAATGGGGCTTTCCCCTTCTCGCGCCGGGAGTGCTTCCCCCGGGACTCCTCGATGCGGCCCGCCGGTGCGTGGTGTCGTGTCCGCGCAACGCAATCGTCCTCGTGCCGGCCGACGAGCCGCTCTCGGGCCCGACCACCCGTGCGCGATGAACACCGCGGTGCCGCCTCGCGGGCGCGAGAATGGGCCACGATGACCGAGGCCTCTGTCCGGGCCGCAGTGCCGCGCCCGGCGGGTCCGGGCACCGGGCGGCCCCGCGTCCTTCTCTCCGATCTCGCGCGGGCCCTCGGAGGCGAGGTGCGCGGTGACACGAGCGTCACCGGTGCCACGGTCGACAGCCGCCGGGTGCGGCCGGGCGACTGCTTCCTCGCCGTGCCGGGACTGCACGCCGACGGGCACGCCTACGCCGCGGAAGCCCTGCGGCGCGGGGCTGCGGCGCTCGTCGTCGAGCACTTCGTCGACCTCGCGGTTCCCCAGCTCAGGGTCGCCTCCGTCGTCGCCGCCGCGGGGCCGCTCGCGGCCCTCGTCTACCACGAGCCGTCCCTCCAGCTCCCCGTCGTCGGCGTCACCGGAACCAACGGCAAGACGACGACGTGCCAGTTGCTGCACGCCTGCTTCGCCGCCCACGCGGGGCTCGCCGGCCAGATCGGGACGACGGGGACCTACCTCGGCGAGCGCCTGCTCGCGACCTCGTCGCTCTCGACGCCGGAGGCACCCGAGCTCCAGCACCACCTCCTCGAGATGGTCCAGGCGGGGGCGGGGGGCGCAGCGATGGAGGTCACCTCGCATGGCCTGGACCGCCACCGCGTCGACGGCACCTTCTTCCGGGTCGGGGTGTTCCTCAACCTCTCGCCCGAGCACCTCGACTACCACGGCACGATGGAGAACTACTTCGCCGCCAAGCGCCGGCTCTTTCTTCCTGGGCGCTGCGCGGAGGCGATCGTCTGCGTGGACGAGGAGTGGGGGCGCCGTCTCGCAGCCGAGTGCCCCATCCCGGTGCGGACCTTCGCCCGCCACGGCAGCGCCGACGTCCGGATCTCGTGTCGCAGTGCGGGCCTGGCGGGCATCGTGGTCGAGCTGCGCGACGCGGACGCCAGCGTCGAGCTCACCTCCCGGCTCGTCGGTCCGGTGAACGCGGCAAACGTCGCCGCGGCCTATCTCGCCGCGTGCGCGGCCGGCGTCCCCCCCGAGACAGCCGCCGCGGCCATCGCCGCCTGTCCGGCGCCGCCGGGGCGTTTCGACGTGCTCACCAAAGACGAGGACTTTCTCGCGGTCGTCGACTATGCGCACACGCCCGACGCCCTCGCGGCGCTCATCGACGCGGCCGGGGAGATCGCGACGGGTCGCGTCCACCTGGTCCTCGGCGCACGTGGCGAGCGGTACTCGGCGAAGCGGCCCGAGATGGCCCGCGTCGCCGCGGCGGCCGACGCGGTCGTCCTCACCACCGACAGCCCTGGGCACGAGGACCCCGCGCAGATCGTGAAGGAGATGCTCGCCGGAGTCCCGGACGACCGGCGGGGCGTGGTGCGCATCGCGCTCGACCGCGCCGAGGCGATCCGCAGCGCAGTGGCCGCACTCGAGAGCGGCGACGTGCTTCTCGTCACCGGGCGCGGGCACGAGACGACGCAGCGCTTCGGCGCCCAGCTCGTCCCCCTCGACGACCGCGTGGTGACGCGCCTCGCGCTCGCGTCGCGTCCGGAGCGTGCGGAGTCACCGGGCGATCCGCGGGCGGTTGCCGTGGTCATCCCCGTGCACGACGACGAGGCGACCCTCGCCGACGCGCTCGACTCGGTGCTCGCGCAGAGCCTGCCGGCGGCCGAGATCATCGTCGTCGATGACGGCTCGAGCGACGGGAGCGGGGACCTCGCCCGACGCTACGGGCCGGCCGTTCGGGTTATCGAGCTGCCGGGACTTGGTCCTGCCGCCGCGCGCAACGCGGGCGTCGCCGCGACGACGAGCCCGCTCATCGCCTTCCTCGACGCGGACGACGCCTGGCGTTCGGACAAGCTGGCCCGTCAGGTCGACGCGCTGGCCGAGACCGGGGCGGTCCTGTGTGCGGCCGACTGGGTGCGCGGTGAGGCGCCTGTGGACAGCGCCGAGGCCCCCCTCAGCGAGATCGGCCTCGACGATCTGCTCGTGATCAATCGCTTCCAGACCTCCACCGTGCTCGTCCGCCGTCACGCCTTCGCACGAACCGGCGGCTTCTCCTCACCCCTCGATGGCGCGGAGGACTGGGACCTCTGGATCCGCCTCGCGCGCCTCGGGCGGGTTGTGAAGATCGACGCCCCGCTCGTCACCTACCGTGATCGGCCTGCGGGCTACTCCAAGGACCTGCGCCGGCACCACGACGCCGTGCGCGAGATCGTCCGGCGCGAGCTGGGGTCTTCCCGCGGCGGTCGGGCGGCCGAGCTGCGGGCGTGGCACCATCTGCGTTTCGCGGTCGCCTTCGCCCGTCTCGGCGACCGCGAGCGCGTCGTTGGATGCATCGCACACCTGCGTGACGAACACCTCATCGCCGCGGCGGTTCCGGCAACGGCGCGCCTGCTCGCCCCGTTCCTGGTCCGGCGCGTCCTGCGCCGGCTGCGCAGGCTGCTGGGCGCCTAGGAAGCCGCGGGCTCGGCAGTGCGTGCGCGCGCGGCCTGAGCGGCCTTCTCCCAGCGCGCCTCGATTCGTCCGAAGCGCCACACGAGCAGGGCCACCGCCCACGCGACGGCGAACAGGCCGACGACGATGAAGCCGGCCGTGTTGATGTTGAAGCGCTCGAAGAAGCGCCAACCGGCGCCGCTCCAGCCGAGCTCGGAGGGCAGCAAGCCGAGAAGCTCGATCGTGCCGATGACGAAGGCGACCGCGACCGACAGCGCCGTGATCACGATGTTGTAGTAGATCTTGCGTGTCGGGCGGAAGAAGGCCCAGCCGTAGGCGAAGTTCATGAAGCAGCCGTCGAGGAGGTCGAACAGGCTCATGCCCGCGGCGAACAGCAGGGGCAGCGAGAGCACGGCGTAGAAGGGCAGGCCGTTCGCGACCGCCGATCCCGAGAGCACGAGCAGGGCGACCTCAGTCGCGGTGTCGAAGCCGAGACCGAACAGCACGCCGATCGGGTACATCTTCCAGGGCGTGTCGATGCGCCGGGCGAGCGGACCGAGGAACCGGTTCATCAGCCCACGCTTGTTGAGCTGCTCCTCGAGCTCGTCCTCGTCGTAGCGGCCGTCGCGCATCTCGAGGAAGATGCGCACGATCGAGACGAGGATCACGACGTTCAAGACGGCGATCAGGTAGAGGAAGAACCCCGAGACCGACGTCCCGACGAGCGAGGTCACCCGGTGCAGGCTCGAGTGCGCGCTCGAGACCTGGGAGTCGAGCGCACGGATGCCGAAGTTCAACAGCAGCGAGAGCACGAAGACGACGCTCGAGTGTCCCAGGGAGAAGAAGAACCCCACGCTGAGTGGCCGGCGCCCTTCGGCCATCAGCTTGCGGGTCGTGTTGTCGATCGCCGAGATGTGGTCGGCGTCGAACGCGTGGCGCATGCCGAGCGTGAGGGCGAGGACGCCGGTGCCGAGACCGAACACCTCGGTCTTGCTGAGGCGGTAGTGGTGGGGCGCCGCGGCGCCGAGGAGCACGAAGCCCGACGCGAACAGGGCAGCCACGACCGCGCCCATGAGGGCGAGGCGGGACCACTCCTTGGGCGTCAGCGCGGCACGCAGCGTGCCGAGCGTCAGGCGTGATCCCCTGCCCGACGCGTCTTCCCGGAAGTCCGCCATCACCCTCCTCCGACGTTGTCGCGTCGAATACGCTAATGCGACCAGACTGCAGCAGCATTGTAGGTGCAGCGGGCACCGGTACGCTGCAGCGGTGGCGATGACGGATCTGCGCACGGCCGAAGGGGTGCTCCGGCTGCTCAGAGAGCACGGGGGGCGCCTGACGACCTCCCGCCGGCTGCTCGTCGAGGCGCTGTTCGCCGGCGGCGACCACAAGACCGCCGAGGAACTCGCGGCCGCAGTCCAAGTCCGGGCCCCTGACGTCCACCTCTCGACGATCTACCGCAACCTCGACGAGCTCGAACGTCTCGGCGTCCTCGTTCACTCGCACCTCGGCCACGGCCCGGCGTCCTACCACCTCGCCGCCGAGGCTCACGGGCACCTCGTCTGCGAGCGCTGCGGCGGGACGATCGAGGTCGGCGAAGAGATCTTCGGCACGCTCGTGCGCGCCGCGCGCACGCGCCACGGCTTCGTCGTGGACACCCGGCACTTCGCGATCTCGGGAATGTGCGCGGCGTGTGCCGCCGCGGGCGGGGGAATCCCCGCGCCCTGAGCGCGCCGGTGCCGCCACGAGCGGCGGCCGAACAGCCCCGCAAGCGCCGGCCGCCGGGCACAGAGACGAGCGGCCCTCAGAGCGCGACGCTCCTCTCGGCGACATCCGCGCGAGGAGGGCGAACATATGTTCGATGAGCCGCTATCGTGGCGGTCCCATGCCCGCTGCGCCGCTCGAAGGTCCCGGGGTTTCCCGCTCCGCCCCGACCAGCGGGCGTCGCGCCGCGCTGCGGGCTGCGACGGGTGCCCTCGGAGTGCTCGCCGAGCGCGTCCGACCGACCTATCTCGCGGGGGAGGAGATCCTCCCGGCCCCCGCCCCTCTCGCCGAGCTGCTCGGAACCCCCGGTCTGCGGCGAGGTTCGACGCTGCTGGTCGAGGCCGCGGCCGGACTCTCACCTCGCCGGCAAGACGTCGTGCCGGGGGCGACCTCTCTTGCTCTCGGCCTCCTCGCCGAGCCGAGCGCGGCGGGCGCTTTCTGCGCCGTGGTCGGGCTGCCCGATCTCGGGCTCGCCGCGGCCAGGGAGCTCGGCGTCGCGCTCGAACGTCTCGTCGTCGTGCCCTCAGCGGGCCCCCGGGACGCAGCTGTCGTCGGCGCCCTGCTCGAGGGGGTCGACCTCGTCCTCGCCCGCCTCCCGGGCCACCTGTCCGCCGCAACCGCCCGGCGCCTCACGGCGCGTGCCCGTGAGCATCGCTCGGTCCTCGTGCTCGCCGGGCGTGGGGTGGGAGAGCCGGTCGGCTCGGGACCGGATCTCTCCTGGCCCGAACCCCCCGACGTCCGGTTCTCGGTTCTTGCGACGGCGTGGGATCCCACGGACGCGGCGGGCGCCCTGTTCGCAAGCCGCCGTCTCGAGGTGCGCGCGCACCGACGCCGCGCCGTTCCCGAGGACGTCTCCCGTACGCTCGCGTTCTCGGCGGTGTCCGGGCGTCTCCGTCTCGGGCTCGTCGCGCCGGAGGCCGCCGCGGCCGCATCGCGCCACCCGGAGCGTCGGGAGGCGCGATGACCCGGGTCGCCGGGGCGCCCGCGACCCGGCCGCCTCGGACCCTCGTCGCCTTGTGCCCCGACTGGGCGGCGGTCGCGGCAGCCAGCGTCGCGGGCTTCCTCGGCGACCAGGGAGACGCGCCACCGGTCGCCGTCGTCGAACGGCAACGGGTCGTCGCCGCGCTCCCGGCGGCCCGAGCAGCGGGCGTGCGTCCGGGCCAGCGCCGGCGCGAGGCCGAGGCGCACTGTCCCGCGCTCGTCGTCCTCGGTCGCGATCTCGGCGCGGAGGTGCGGGTCTTCGAGCCGGCGGTGCGCTCCCTCGAGCTGCTCGGCGTGCCGGTCACCGTGCGCCGTCCGGGGTGGGCGTCGATACCGACGCGGGGCCCCGCACGGCGCCACGGCGGTGAGGAAGGCCTCGTCGCCGCCGTGGCGAACCTCCTCGAACAGGCCGGACAGGGGTGCGCCGGGGCAGGGATCGGCTGGCGGCTCGGGGTGGCGGACGGCCCGTTTACGGCAACGGCCGCTGCGCGCCGCGGGATCATCGTGCCTCCCGGAGAAGCAGCGGCGTTCCTCGCCCCGCTCCCGGTCGAGCTTCTCGGGGATCCCGAGCTCGCCGACCTGCTGCGCCGCCTCGGGATCGGGCGCCTCGGCGACCTCGCGGCGCTGGACGAGGGTGCGGTCCTCGCCCGTTTCGGTGCGGCCGGCGGGAGGGCCCATCGGCTCGCGCAGGGTCGGGAGACCGCGGCGTTCCCGTCGCGCCGGCCGCCGCCCGAGCTCGCGGTCGCGCGCGTCCTCGATCCGCCGGCCGGGCGTCTCGAGGAGGTGGTTCTGGTTGCCCGCGCCCTCGCCGAGGAGCTCGCCGCTGGTCTCGCACGCCGCGGCCTCAGCGCGACGCTCACCCGCGTCGAGGCGGAGACCGTCGACGGCGAGCGGCTCGCACGTTGTTGGAGCGACGAGCGCAGCGCCGGCGCTGGGCTGCTCGCCGAGCGGCTGCGCTGGCAGCTCGACGCCTGGCTCGCCGCCAGGGCACCGGAGGAGGATGCGCGCGGCGGCCGGGAGATCGCAGTCGTTCGTCTCGTCCCCCTCGAGGCGGTTCCGGCCGGTGGTCGCCAGCTCGACTTGTGGGCGCGGGTCGCCGGTACGGCCCACAGAAAGGAGCGGACCGAACGCGTCCTCGCCCGGGTTCAGGGGATGCTCGGCGCCGCTGCCGTCCTCCGGCCGGTGGCGGCGGGGGGACGCTCACCCGCCGAGCAGGTCCGTCTCGTCCCGGTCGGCGACCCGCTCCCCAAATCGGACACCGACGCGTCGGCACCCTGGCCGGGACGCCTGCCCGCCCCTTCTCCGGCGATCGTGCCGACCGAGCCACCGCTCGCCCTGCTCAGCGACACCGACGGCCGACCCGTCGCGGTGAGCGGTCGCGGCGAGCTCAGCGGGGCACCGGCGACGCTCGCCGTCTCGGGCCGGCACAGAACCGTCGTGGCCTGGAACGGTCCCTTCCCGCTCGACGAGCGGTGGTGGGACCGGCACCGTCACCGGCGACGGGTCCGGCTCCAGGTGCTCGCGGCCGGCGGCGAGGGCTATCTCCTCAGCTTCGAGCGCGGCCGCTGGGTCGTTGAGGGTCGTTACGACTGATGACCGAGGCCGGCCGTTCCGCCGGGGTGGAGACCTCCGTGGCTCCCGGACAGGTGCAGACCGAGACGGTGCGGACACCCCTCCCGGTGGACGACCCCGCCGCTTGTCACCCCCATGTGGTGACAGCGAGCGCAGCGCTCCACCCGCTCACCGGCCGCCGCGGCGAACAGCCCGGTCATCGCCGCCAGCTCGATGGCGGCGAACAGCGCCGCCGCCACGGCCAAGACCACCATCGCGTCCATGTCGTCTCCCGGTCTCTCTCCCCCCTTTGGTCGGATCACCCGCGAGCCTAGCGGTTGTTGAGTACAAGTACGCATCACCGCGCGTCGGCGGGAACTCAGGAGAGCGCGAGCGCGCCGAGGTCCTCCGGGCCGCAGAAGCGGCGCGCGTCGAGGCCTACCGCGCGGGCGGCGGTGACGTTCTCCTCGCGGTCGTCGACGAAGACGACCTCCGCGGGCGTGGCGCCGAGCGCCGTGAGGGCCGTGGCGAAGATCGCCGCGTCGGGCTTCGCGAGCCGGAGGTCGCAGCTGAAAAGGCGCGGGGAGAACCCGGCCATCCACCGCAGACGGTCCAGCGCACGCGCGATCTCCGCGGGCGCGTTCGAGAGCACGGCGACCGAGATCCCCGCGCGGCGCGCGGCCCGCGCCGCCGCGAGCACGGGGCGGTTCGGCCGCGTCCACGAGGCGACGTCGAGCGCGACCAACCGGGAGACGACTTCTGCCCGTTGGGTCGCGCCGACGACCGCGGCCCAGTACTGCGCTGCGGTCACCTCCCCCCGGTCGTAGGGGAGGCGGTGGCGCCAGTAGGCGGCGGTCAGGTCGTCCACGGGACGTTCCACAAGAGCCGCGACACGCGCGAGCGCCGTGGGGTCCTGGGGCAGCGAGAGGACGCCGCCGTAGTCACAGAGCAGCCAGTGCACCACGGCCGTCCCCTTCTCGCCTCCTTCGCGACCCTACCGGCGCGTGCCGGGCCGCCGCGGGGCGCGCGGCGATCGCTCAGGCCGGCGGCGGATCGGGCACCTCGCCAGGGAAGACGCCGGCGACGGGCTCGCCGCCGGGCACGCACCAGCCGCGAAACATCGCCGGCGTCGTGAAGGCCAGGACCACCCGGCCCTCGGCGTCGAGGGCCGCGCATCCGCCGCTTCCCCCAAGAGCCGCGACGCTCGCCAGCGCGGCGGCGCAGGCTTCGGCCAGCGTTGCGCCCGTGTAGGCGAGGCGCGCGTGCACCTCGTGTGCGAAACCGGCGCGCAGGAAGGCCTCGCCGTCCCCGGTGGCCGACACGGCGCAGGTCGTGTCGTCGGCGAAGGTCCCTGCACCGGGGATCGGTGAGTCGCCCACGCGCCCCGCGCGCTGTGCGGTGATGCCGCCGGTGGAGGTCGCCGCCGCGAGGTGGCCCGCGCTGTCGCGGGCGACCGCACCCACGGTCCCCCGGGGCTCATGGTTCCCGCTGCCACCCCGGCCCAGCGCGGCGAGGCGCCGGGGGGTGAGGAAGTACTCCGGCGCGACCCTCGCCAGCCCGAAGGACTCGGCGAGCGCGTCGGCGGCTGGCCCCGCCATCAGGACGTGGCGACCCTCCGCGAGAATGCGGTACGCGAGTTCGACGGGGTTGCGCACCGTCGTGGTGAGCGCCACGGCACCGTGGCCGCGCCGGGCGCCGTCGGCGACCGCGGCGCTGCACTCGGCCGTTCCGTCCTCGGTGAGCGCCGCGCCGCGCCCGGCGTTCAACTCCTCGGCGTCCTCGAGGACGCGAACCGCCTCGACCACGGCGTCGAGCGCGCTCTTCCCCGCGCCGAGGATTCCGGCTGCGCGCCGGAGGGCCTCCCCCAGCGCGGCGACCCCGCCGAGTGCCACGGGATCGTCGCGGCGGGCGAAGCTCGCACCGGCACCGCCGTGCACGGCGACGATGGGCAGCGCGGCGCGGGTCCGTCCCGACGGGCTCATCCCCCCTCTTTCTCTCTCTCGGCGTACTCTGCTCTGCCGGCTGCCCGGGTACCAGAGGGCCACGCTTAGCGCTCCTCGGCGCGTGGTGGCTGGTGGCGGCGCGCGATGACGTGGACGTCGACCCCTTCGGCTGCCGCGTAGCGCAGCACGCGCGCGACGACCGAGCCGCGAGCGAGCTCCTGGATGCGGCTGCGGCGCGACGAGCCGAGGACGATCTGAGTCACCTGGTGTTCGGCGGCGAAGCGGACGAGGCCCCGTGCGGGATCGTCGGCCGTGATCTCGTGCCACGACGCGCCGACGTCCTCTGAGACCTGGCGCGCCTGCGCCAGTGCCGCCGGGTCGGTCCTTGCCTCGTCGGAGCTCACGTGGACCGCATGCAGCTCCGCCTTTGTCCGCGCCGCCATGCGCGCGGCGCGGCGCACCACGCCTCCGCTGTCGGGCGCGCCCGTGACGGCCACCATGAGGCGCTCGGTCGTCTCCCAGACGTGCGCCACCCGGTGCGCGCTGAGGAAGGCGAGCAGCTCCTCCTCGGTCTCGTCGGCGACGAAGCGCAGCGCGAGCTCGCGCAACGCGGTGAGGTTCTCCTGGCGGAAGAACCCGGCGAGCGCGTCGGGCACCTTTGCCGGCGGGTAGATGTTGCCGTGCAGCATTCGGCGGCGCAGCTGCTCGGGTGAGGAGTCGACCAGCTCGATCTGATCCGCCGCCCGCACCACCCAATCGGGGACGCGCTCGCGCACGGCGACGCCCGTGATCTCCTCGACGGCGTCCGCGATACTCTCTAGATGTTGCACGTTACAGGTTGAAATTACCGAGATCCCCGCCGCGAGGAAGTCCAGGACGTCCTCGTAGCGCTTGGGGTGCCGGCCCGACCCGGGGACGTTGGTGTGCGCGAGCTCGTCGACGAGCACGACCTCGGGTCGGCGCGCGAGCACCGCGTCGGCGTCCATCTCCTCAAAGAGCGCGCCTCGATAGCTGACGACCTTGCGCGCGACGACCTCGAGCCCGTCGAGGGCTTCGGCGGTGTGGGGCCGGCCGTGGGTCTCGACGAAGCCGACGACGACGTCGCTCCCGCGCACGGCGCGCCGGCGCCCCTCGTCGAGCATGGCAACCGTCTTGCCGACGCCCGCCGCGGCGCCGAGGTAGAGGCGGAAGCGGCCGGCGGGCGCGACAGCCTCGGCGATCCCGGCGCGGGGGTCCCTGTCGTCAGCCTCACCCGCTCTGGTCATCTTGTCACCTCCCCTCGCGGGAAACGTCCCTAGGATCGCACCGTTGCTTGCCGCTCCCGTCCCCAGCGCCCGCCGCGCCGGCCTGCGCCGGGCGTTGGCGGGGGTCCTTGTCGCCGTCGCCACGATCGCGGTCCTGACCGCCGTGATGGTGCCGCTGCGTGCCAGCCTCGCTGTGGCCACGAGCGCGCTCGTGCTCGTCGTGCCGGTGGTTCTCGCCGTCGTCGCTGGCGGCATCTCCGCGGGCGTCGTCGCCGTCGCGCTCGGCTTCCTGGCCTACGACTTCTTCTTCATCCCGCCCTATGGGACCCTGAACGTGGGCGCCACACAGAACTGGGTCGCCCTCGGCGTCTACGCGGCCGTGATGCTCGTGGTCACCCAGGTCGTCGAGCGTCTCCACGCCGCCCGGCGGGAGATCACGGCGCGGGCGGCCGCGACACGACGGCTGCTCGCGCTCTCGGACCTGCTCATCGCGGACAAACCCCAAGGGGAGCTCCTTTCGAGCATCGTCGCGACGGTCCAGGCCGCGTTCGGCTTCTCGGCGGTCGCGCTGCTGCTCGTCGGTGCGGGAGGCGAGGGCCGTGCCGACAGCCCAGCCGCGGCCGCGGGGGAGACGTTGACGCCGGCCGAGCTCGCCGCGGCAATGCCGAGCGGGGGCGCGGTTTCGAGCCTCGTGAGCGCTCCCGCCCGGCCCGGCGGCGCCGCCGAGGACTGGCTGCTCACCGTCCCGCTCGTCGCGACGGGACGCCCGCTCGGTGCGCTCGTCGCCCGCGGCCACCGTCTGGATCCCGAGGGGCGCGAATTTCTGCACGTCTATGCCACTCAGGCTGCTCTCGCGGTCGAGCGCGCCGCGCTGCACGAGCAGGCGCTGCGCACCGAGCTGCTCGAGCAGGCCGACCGCTGGCGCTCCGCCCTCGTCGGCGCGGTCTCCCACGATCTGCGCACGCCGCTCGCCAGCGTGAAGGCCGCGGTGTCGGACCTGCGCCGCTCCGACGTCCCGCTCAGCGACGCGAACCGCGACGAGCTCCTCGCGCTCGTCGAGATGCAGTCGGACCGCCTCGCGCGGCTCGTGACGAACCTGCTCGACATGACGCGGATCCAAAGCGGCGCCCTGGTGGCGCGCCGTGGCGTGCTGAGCGTCGACGAGCTCGTCGACGAAGCGCTCGCCATGCTGACCGGAAGCGGGATCGAGGGGCGGGTGCTGCGGCGGCTCGACCCCGAGCTGCCCCCCGTGGACGGGGACCACGCGCTCCTCGCCGAGGCGCTTGCGAACCTCGTCGAGAACGCGATGCTCCATGCCCCCGACGCCGGGACCGTCGAGATCGGCGCGCGCCGCGACGCGGACCGCGTCGAGATCTCGGTGACCGACCACGGTCCGGGGATCGCGCCTGAGGAGCGCGAGAGGATCTTCCTCATGTTCAACCGCGTGGGCGGCGGGGGTCGGGCGGGGCTCGGTCTTGCGATCGTCAAGGCGTTCCTCGAAGCGCACGGCGAGGCGGTGCGCGTCGCCGACGCGCCGGGCGGGGGGGCGACGTTCTCCTTCGCCCTGCCGGTCGCGCGCGTCAGGACCCTGCCGCCCGATGAGGGTGCGTCGCGCCGTGACGACCTCGCGGGCCAACCCGGGGAGGCGTAGGTGAGCCCTGGCACCGACGGGGCGCGTGTGCTCGTCGTCGACGACGATCCCGCGCTGCGCCGTGCGCTGTCGATCGGCCTCGAGGCGCGCGGCTACGCGCTGAGCCTCGCGCGCACCGGCGAGGAGGGCGTCGTCCAGGCGGCGCTCGCCCGGCCCGACGTGGTCGTGTTGGACCTCGGTCTCCCGGACCTCGACGGCATCGAGGTCTGCCGGCGCATCCGCGGTTTCTCCGACGTGCCGATCCTGGTGCTCTCGGCAGCCGGCGACGACACGGCCAAGGTCGCCGCGCTCGACGGCGGCGCCGACGACTACGTGACCAAGCCCTTCTCGATGCCCGAGCTCGAGGCGCGCCTTCGCGTCGCCCTGCGCCACGCTCGACGCCACGTCCCCGAGGCACCGACCGAGATCACGGTCGGCGACCTGTCGGTCGACCTCGTTCACCACCAGGCGACGCGTGCCGGGCAGGTACTCGACTTGACGGCGCGCGAGTTCGACCTGCTCTCCTTCCTCGCACGCCACGCGGGAAAGGTCTGCACCCACCACATGATCCTGCGGGAGGTCTGGGGGCCCCAGTACCAGCAGGAGACGCACTACCTGCGCGTCTACTCCCACCGACTGCGCCGCAAGCTCGGTGACGAGGACGGCCGGATCCTGCGCACGCACCCGGGCATCGGCTACCAGCTCGTGTCGGGCTGAGTCCGCCGCGGCGCGCCGGTGAAGCGGTAGCGGGGGTTGAGGATCGCCGGCTCCGCGCGGAACCGCCCGACCATCCCCTCGACCTCGAGCTGCGCGCCCTCGACGATGCCCGGCACCGCCTCGCGCCCGAGGAAGACGAGGGCGAGCTCGCCCGTTCCGTCGTTGAGCACGGCGCGAAAGCACGGCCCCGGACCGTCCAGGACGACAGTCTCAGATACCGAACCGCGGAACGCGGCGCGCCGGCGCGCCCGGGCCTCGCGCAGCGCAACGGGCGTCGGCCAGAAGAACGCCGGCGGGTCCGCAAAGGGAGCTCGCTCCGGCCGAGGCGCGTCGGGCCCGCCATCTCGAGAGCCCTCGCGGCGCGTGGTCATCGCGGCCGGTGTTCGAGGCGCGCGAGCGCCTCGTTGAGCCGGAGGACGTTAACGCGGGGCGACCCGAGGAAGCCGAGCTCGCGCCCGGTGGTGTTCTGCGCGATGATCCGGCGGACGGCCGCCAGACTCAGGTGGTTCGCGCGCGCGACGGCGGGCGCCTCGGCCGCGGCGTCCGTCGGGGAGATGTCGGGGTCAAAGCCGCTCCCCGACGTCGTCACGAGGTCGTTGGTCGGGGTGATCCCGGCCCGGCGCAGCTGCGCGGCTGTCCGCCGGACGTCCTTCAGGAGAAGCGACGAGCGGGGGCCGAGGTTGGCCGCGCCGCTGGCGTCCGGACTCGCACCCACCGGCTCGGGGCGGCCCGTGAACCAGCGTGGTGCCGAAAAGGCCTGGCCGGCGAGTGTCGAGCCGTTCCTCGTCAGCGAGCCGTTCGCCTGGTGGGGGAAGAGGAGCTGGGCGACGCCGGTCTCGAACGCGGGGTAGGCGAGGCCGCAGAGCACGAACAGCACGATTGAGACGACCACAGCGCGGCGCAGGTGCGTCAGCATCAGTACCACCCGACGGCGGTGAGGAAGAGGTCGATGAGCTTGATGGCGAGGAAGGGCAGGATGATGCCCCCGACGCCGAAGATGAGGAGGTTCCTCCGCAGGATCGCGCCCGCGCTCATCGGGCGGAAGCGCACGCCGCGCAACGCCAGGGGGATCAGGGCAACGATGATCAGCGCATTGAAGATGACCGCGGAGAGCACGGCAGACGTGGGGCTGTGCAGACCCATGATGTTCAAGGTGCGCAACTGCGGATAGGCGGTCACAAAGAGCGCGGGAATGATCGCGAAGTACTTCGCGACGTCGTTCGCGATGGAGAAGGTCGTGAGCGCACCGCGCGTGATGAGCAGCTGCTTGCCGATCTCGACGACGTCGATGAGCTTGGTGGGGTTGGAGTCGAGGTCGACCATGTTGCCGGCTTCCTTGGCTGCGGTCGTTCCGGTGTTCATCGCCACACCGACGTCGGCTTGCGCGAGAGCGGGGGCGTCGTTCGTGCCGTCGCCGGTCATCGCGACGAGCTTCCCGCCCTCCTGCTCGGTGCGGATCAGTGCCATCTTCGCCTCGGGCGTCGCCTCGGCGAGGAAGTCGTCCACGCCGGCCTCCTCGGCGATGGCGGCCGCGGTGAGCGGGTTGTCGCCCGTGATCATCACCGTGCGGATGCCCATCCGGCGCATCTCGTCGAAGCGCTCGCGGATCCCGGTCTTCACGACGTCTTTCAGCTCGATGACACCGAGGACCCGCGCACCGTCGGCGACGACGAGGGGGGTCGCGCCTGCCCGGGCGATCCGCTCGACGAGCGGGTCGAGCTCGGTGGGGATCTCGCCGCGCTGTGCGCGCACGAACTGTTTGACGGCGTCGGCGGCGCCCTTGCGGATCCGGCGCGCACCGTCGTCGAGGCCCGACATGCGGGTCTGGGCGGAGAAGGGGACAAAGACGTGGCCGGCACCGAGCTCGCGCTCGCGCAGGTTGAAGCGCTCCTTGGCGAGGACGACGATCGATCGCCCTTCGGGGGTCTCGTCCGCGAGCGAGGCGAGCTGCGCACCGTCCGCGAGCGTGCGTTCGTCATGGCCGCCCACCGGCCAGAACGCCGACGCCATCCGGTTGCCGAGGGTGACCGTCCCCGTCTTGTCGAGCAGAAGGGTCTGGACGTCCCCCGCCGCCTCGACCGCGCGTCCGGACATGGCGAGCACGTTGCGCTGGACGAGGCGGTCCATGCCCGCGATCCCGATCGCCGAGAGCAGCGCACCGATCGTCGTCGGGATGAGACAGACGAGCAGCGAGACCAGGACCACGATCGACACCGTCGTGCCCGCGTCGCGGGCGAAGGGCTCGAGCGCCACGACGACGGGCAGGAAGACGATCGTGAGCGCGGCGAGCAGGATCGAGAGCGCGATCTCGTTCGGGGTCTTCTGGCGCGTCGCCCCCTCGACGAGCCCGATCATTCGGTCGAGGAAGGTCTGCCCGCGCTCGGCGGTGATGCGGACGACGATCCGGTCCGAGAGGACGCGGGTCCCGCCCGTCACTGCCGAGCGGTCGCCCCCGGACTCGCGGATCACCGGCGCCGACTCGCCGGTGATCGCCGACTCGTCGACGGAGGCGACGCCCTGTTCGATCTCACCGTCGGAGGGGATGACATCGCCGGCCTCGCAGACGACGCGGTCCCCCCGGCGCAGGTCGGCCGAGGCGACCCGCTCCTCGGTGCCGTCCTCGCACAGACGCCGCGCCGTGGTGTCGGCGCGCATCTGGCGCAAGGCGTCGGCCTGGGCCTTTCCCCGCCCCTCGGCGACCGCCTCGGCGAAATTGGCGAACAGGACGGTGAGCAGCAACCAGAGCGTGACGCTCCAGTCGAACAGCCCCGGGTGTGCGACCGACTCGACGAAGGTCACGACCGTGCCGCAGAGCACGACGAACATCACGGGGTTGCGGAACTGGATGCGGGGATCGAGCTTGCGCACCGCGGCGCCGAGCGCGGGGACGACGATCTCACGGTCGAACAGGCCCCGACGGCTGACGACGCCCCGTGTGCCGCGGGGCGTGGGGGCGGCCTCGGCGGCGGGGGTGAGGACGGCGTGGTGGCTCACGAGAAGAACCTCCCGTGGGAGAGCTGCTCGACGATTGGGCCGAGCGAGACGGCCGGGAAGAACGTGAGTGCGCCGACGATGAGGATGACGCCGAGCAGAAGGCCGGCGTAAAGCGGCGTGTCCGTGCGGAACGTGCCGCTCGAGGCGGCGACCGCGGGCTTTGCAGCCAAGGTGCCTGCGAGCGCGAGCGTCGGGACGATGATCGCGAAGCGACCGAGGAGCATCGCGAGGCCGCCGAGGATGTTGTAGAAGGGGGTGTTCCCCGAGAGCCCGGCGAAGGCCGAGCCGTTGTTGTTGGCCTGCGAGGTAAACGCGTAGAGGATCTCGCTGAAGCCGTGCGGTCCGCCGTTGAGCGCGGCGCTGCGACCGGCGGGGAGCGAGACCGCGATCGCGCTGAGCACGAGCACGGTGATCGGCATCACGAGGACGCCGAGTGCGGCGAGCTTCACCTCGCGCGCCTGGATCTTCTTACCGAGGTACTCCGGTGTTCGCCCGACCATGAGGCCGCCGATGAACACTGCGACGATCGCGAAGAGCAGGATCGTGTAGAGACCGCTGCCAACGCCACCGGGGCTGACCTCGCCGAGCATCATCCCGGTGAGGAGGGCGAAGCCGCCCATCGGCGTGTAGGAGTCGTTTGCGCCGTCGACGCTGCCGGTGGAGGTCTGGGTGGAGGCGACGTCGTAGAAGGTCGACTGCGCGACACCGAAGCGGACCTCCTTGCCTTCCATGTTCCCCCCGCCCTGGTGCGCGATCCCGGCGGCCGCGACCGCGGGGTTGCCGCCGAGCTCCGCGGTGTTGGCGATGGCCAGCCAGCCGCCGAACAGGACCGCCATCACCGCGAGGATCGCGACGCCCTCGCGGAGGTTGCCGACCATCTTGCCGAAGGTGTAGGTGAGCGAGACCGGAATCGAGAGGATGAGCGCTGCCGACAGGAAGTTGGTGAGCCCGGTGGGATTCTCGAAGGGGTCCGCGCCGTTTGCGTTGAAGAAGCCACCGCCGTTGGTGCCGAGCTGCTTGATCACCTCTTGCGAGGCGACGGGACCGCGGGGGATGACCTGGGTGACGCCGTTCAGCGCGTCGTGGACGCTCACCGGGCCGGCGAAGGTCTGCAGCGCGCCCTGTCCGACGAAGACCACCGCCGCGACGAGCGAGATGGGGAGCAGGATGTAGAGGACTCCTCGGACGAGGTCCACCCAGAAGTTGCCGATCGTCGGCGAGCTGCGCCGTGCGAAGCCGCGGATGAGCGCGACGGCGACCGCGATGCCCACGGACGCGCTCGCGAAGTTCTGCACGGCGAGCGCACCCATCTGGGTGAGGTAAGACATCGTCGTCTCGCCGGCGTAGTTCTGCCAGTTCGTGTTGGTGACGAAAGAGACGGCGGTGTTGAATGCGAGCGCGGGCGAGACCGCGCCGAGGTGCTGGGGGTCGAGGAAGAGATGGCCCTGGAGGCGCTGCATGCCGTAGACGACGGCGATGGCGACGGCCGAGTAGGCGACGAGCGCGCCCGCGTAACGCTGCCAGGACTGCTCGACCTCGGGGTCGAGGCGCAACAGGCGGTAGACGGGACGCTCGAGGAAGGCGAGCCAGGCGGTCCGGCCCTCGTAGACGGCGGCCATGTAGGCGCCGAGAAAGCGCCAGCACAAAGCAAGCACGACGAGCATCGCGAGCAGGAAGAGCGCGTAGGGCACCTAGAACCACTCCGCCTTGAACAGCGCGACACCGAGGTAGACGAAGAGCGCGGCCGAGAGCGCGAGCAGGACCGCGTCCGTGGCGTTCATACGCGCTCCAGCGCTCGGATCAGCCCGAGCATCGCGAGGAGGAAGGCGGCGATGCCGAGGACGGCGAGCACATCGGCCATGGACCCACAGTCGCGGCCGCGGCCTCAACGCGACATCAACCGCCGCTCCTGCGCGTTAATACCCCGTCAACGGCGCTTCCGCCGCCCGAGAAACTCGGGCCGTCCGCTCGGACAGGCCCCCGCTTGGTCCTGGCCCGCACGAGGGCAAGGGGTCCGAACTCGTGCACTCGGGTCCAACCCGGGCAAGTCAGCGGAGGTGAGTCCACTGCGGACGCCGCACTGCCGGCCCGTTGTGCTGCGTGGGCGCTCCGTCTGGGACGGAGGACGCGGTGCCTCGGTGCCTGCGAAGAGACCGGCTCTCGCTTCAAAGACCGCACGGTCGGGCGTGCCCGGTGTCGCGCACCCCGGTGGCGAGGCGCGCGCACCTTGCGTGTTGCGAGTGCGAATGACCCTTCTTCGTCCAGGTGGATAAGAAAGGCGGTGTCGCGGGTGCCGCGGCGCTGGCTCTCGGGCGCCGCGGCGCGACCGCGGCTCTGAGGGGCCCTTCCGCTGTGTCGGCGGCTCAGGCGCGAAGTGCCGCCCGGACCCGGCCCATGAGGCGCAAAGCGTGCAATCCGACGACGGCGCTGATCGTCAGCGCGACCGCCGGATCGAGCCAGTAGTTTCCTCCCGTCGCGAAGATGACGGCGCCGGCGCCAGCAACGCCTGCGGCTGCCGCGGCATCGCCCGCGGTGTCGAGCAGGACCGCCCGCACGCTGAGTCCGCCGCCCGAGTCGTCGTCCGCGTCAAGGTCCGCGCCGAGCAGGACCGCTCCGACGAGCATGGTCATCGCCGCCGCGGCGCTCACGGCGAGCACGGGGAGGCCCTGCACCTGGTGGACGCCGGCGATGAGGCGGTCGAGGGCTCCAGCGGTGACCCCGGCGGTGAGCAGGAGAAGCCAGCCCGCGTTGACCAGGGCGGCATAGAGCGTCGCTTTGGGTGAGCCGTCGGGGCGGCGCGCGCTGGGAGCCTCCAGGCGCATCGCCAAGAGCGCGACGCCGATGGCGGCGGCATCGGCCAGGTAGTCGGCTCCCTCCGCCAACACCCCCAGCGAGTGAGCCGTCACCCCGACACCGATCAACGCTCCCACCAGAGCGAGATTGGCGACGAGGACGGTCCACAGTCTCGCCGCACGCGTCATCGCCTGGGTGCTCGTGGGAGAGCTCGGGGCACGTCAGGGCATCGTAGGACCGCGGGTCTTTCCCCTCGTCCCGCTGCCGGAGAGCGCCCTGCAAACAGTTCGCGTCGGCACCCAACGCGGCCGCGGACTCCCGTCTGCTCCCGTGCTGCGTTGACGTGGGCAACGGTGGTCAGACTCGCGCGGACAGGCTGTCCACATCTTCGTCGGGCCCTGGCGGCCGTCGATCGGTGCTGTGTCGGTCGAGGTCGAAGTCATCTTGGCGATGGGCGAGAGGCGCGCTCTGGCGAGACGGCGAGGGCCGACGGAGTCGCCTGCGGTCGATCGAGTGCTCACTCCCGGGCGCCGGTGCTCGGGCATCTCGTGCTCACCCGAGGCGAGGAGCCGATCGACCCCGCGGGGTGACGAGGCGGCCGACGCCGTGACGGTGCCACGCCCGTTTGGGACGCGGGCGGGCTCCCCATCACATCGGGTCCCGCCGGTGCCGGCTCTTGCCCGAGGAGCAGATCACGCTACCGACGCACTCGGTCTCCGCCCCTTTCGCGTCCAGCGGGGGGTTCCGGTGCGCCCGAAGTGCACCGGAGTCGAAGTCGACGACCACTTCGTCACCTACCGGCGCGCCCCCTTGAGGACCCCGGGCGTCGCGCCCTCGCGCGGCTGGACGCTCGTCGACGGCACACGCCGCTACCTGGGCGTCGCGGACGAGACGGTCGCTATGGGAGGCGTCGGTGAGGTGCGCCAGATCAGCGTCTATGAGGACGAAAAGCTGGCCCTCCAGATCCTCACCTCGGACAAGGAGAGCTCGGCCGCCTTCCTCGCCCGGCGCCTCGTGAACCGCTGGCGCATCGAGAACACCTTCAAGTACCTGGAGGACCACCACTCCATCCACTGGCTGTGTGACTACGAGATGGATCTCCGCGCCGACACGACCGTCGTCGCTGTCCCGAGGCGCTCAGCAGCACGTGCCGAGCTGAAGGAGAAGGAGGCTGCCGTCGCCACCCTCGAGCGGGTGATCGGCACGACCGCGACGATCCCCGGGGACGACATCGCCGAGACGAACCGAGGGCTCCGCCGCCTCCAGGACGAGCTCGTCACCGCACGAAACGAGCGCGACGCAGCAAAGGAGGCGCTCCGCCCGGTCCCAGCGAAGGTGCGAAGGAACGAGATCGACCCTCGGCCCAGGTCGCCTCCCCGCGGCTTCACCGTCGGGCGCTGCAGATGGTCTGTCGCCTGCTCGCCGACAACGCCGAGCTCGACCTCGCCCGCAGCCTCAACGCCTATCTCGACGACGAGGACGAGTACACGGGCGATCACCCGCAACCTGCTCCATCAGCCCGGCGCGGTCACCTACGCGAAGCACAGCATCACCGTCACGCTGCGGCCGCCCGATGCCCCCCGTGTCACCCGCGCCCTCGCGCTGCTGTGCGACCAGCTGAACGCCAACCCGCCCCGCATGACCGGCGACCGGCGCCCGATCACCTACGAGATCGCCGCAGCATCTTGAACTCGGCGCGGGGCGCTATTGCCGGAGATCCGAGGCTGTTGCACGAACCCCCGACCGATCTGCGAAGTCCCTGGTAGCGCGCGCGTGAGATCCACCACCTGACCAGGCGCGATGGTGAAGGACGGGCGCCACATCCGCCGCTTCATGCGAAGAGCCAAGGACGCTCCGCCTCCGAGTAAAAGCTCATCTGCGGGACCCACAACCTCTTGAAGCTCTACCGGCGCGCGCTCGGCGACGCCTCGGCGGCCCCCTGCAGTAGATGGCAACCGCAGCGAACTGGTGATCGGACGAACGGGAAGCCCCTGCCGCCGGTGTCCTCCGGTGGGCAACGCGATGGGGCCGCCCGGTCGGCGAGCGCGGCCGACGCCGGGCCTCGTCACGGCCTCCAGTTGCCGTTCGCGCAACAGGCTCAGCGCGTTGTCCTACGTTGGGGGAGCGATGCGATAGCCGACATCCACGCGAGGCGACGGGGAACATATGTTCGATAGCGTGGGACTGTGCCCAGGGTGCCTTCCGGGGCGTCGACTCCCTACGCCGAGCTGCACGCCCACTCGAATTTCAGCTTCCTCGACGGGGCGTCGTCACCCGAGGAGCTCGTTGCCGAGGCTGCCCGGATCGGTCTCGAGGCGCTCGCTCTCACCGACCACAACGGTTTCTATGGCATCGTCCGCTTCGCCGAAGCGGCGCGGGAGGTCGGGCTTGCGACCGTGTTCGGTGCCGAGCTCAGCCTGCCCGCACCCGGGGCGCGTCGCGCGGCGGCACGCGCCGGGTCGATCGACCCGGACGCGACCCATCTCGTCGTGCTCGCCCGCGACCCGGAGGGGTACGCACGCCTCGCCCGGGCGATCAGCCGGGCCCTGCTCGACGGCGGGGAGAAGGGGCGTCCGGCGTTCACGCTCGAAAGCCTTGGCGGTGCGCATGGTGCCCACTGGCAGGTGCTCACCGGCTGTCGGCGCGGCGCGGTCCCCGCTGCCCTCGAGCGCGACGGACCCGCCGCCGCGGCGCGTGCTCTGGGGGAGCTGATCGATACGTTCGGTCGGGACGCCGTCGCGGTCGAGCTGTTCGACCACGGCGACCCACTCGACGCGGCGCGCAATGACGCGCTCGCCGCGCTCGCCGCGCGCGCGGATGTCGCGCTTGTCGCGACGGCCAACGTCCACTACGCGACGCCACGACGGCACGCGCTCGCGAACGCGCTCGCCGCGATCCGCGCGCGTGCGAGCCTCGAGCAGGTGCAGGGCTGGTTGCCTGCCTGGGGCGGTGCGCACCTGCGCTCGGGAGCGGAGCAGGCGCGGCGCTTCGCCCGCTATCCCGGAGCGGTCGAGCACGCTGCCGCGCTCGGGCGCGCGCTCAGCTTCGACCTCGCCCTCGTGGCTCCCGGTCTTCCGCCGTTCCCCGTTCCCGCGGGCCTCGACGAGGCCGCCTTCATCCGCCGCCTCGTCGAGGAGCGTGGGGTCCTGCGTTACGGCGCGCGCGGTGCCGAGACGGTTCCAGGGGCCTGGGCGGTGATCGACCGGGAGCTCGGGGTCATCGAGCAGTTGGGCTTCGCGGGGTACTTCCTCGTCGTCTGGGACATCGTCGAGTTCTGCAACCGCGCCGGCATCTACTGCCAGGGGCGTGGGTCTGCGGCGAATTCGGCGGTCTGCTACGTGCTTGGGATCACCAAGGTCGACGCGGTGCGCTTCAACCTCCTGTTCGACCGCTTCCTTTCCCCCGCGCGCGACGGCCCACCTGATATCGACCTCGATATCGAGTCCGCTCGCCGCGACGAGGTGATCGCGTATGTCTACGACCGCTATGGCCGCGATCACGCCGCCCAGGTGGCCAACGTCGTCACCTACCGCCCGCGCTCAGCGGTGCGCGACGCGGGGCGCGCCCTCGGCTACCCGCCCGGGGCACTCGATGCCTGGTCGCGCCGGATCGGTGCCTTCGCCGCGCTCCCCGATCCCGACCCCCGGATGCCACGCCAGGGTCCGTCGGTCGACCGCCTCACCGGAGGCGACGTGCCGGCCGACGTGCTCGCGCTCGCCGCGGCCCTCGAGGACGCGCCTCGCCATCTCGGGATCCACCCCGGCGGGGTTGTCATCTGCGACCGGCCGATCGTCGAGGTCTGTCCGGTCGAGTGGGCGCGCCGCACCGGGCGCTCGGTGCTCCAGTGGGATAAGGACGACTGTGCGGCGGTCGGCCTGGTGAAGTTCGACCTGCTCGGACTCGGGATGCTCGAAGCGCTCCACCGGATGGTCGACCTGGTCGCCGCATTCTCCGGCGAAGAGATCGATCTCGCCACGCTTCCCCAGGAGGACGCCGTCTACGAGATGCTCGGCCGGGCGGACTCGATGGGGGTCTTCCAGGTCGAGAGTCGCGCCCAGATGGCGACGCTCCCGCGCCTTCGCCCGCGCTGCTTTGAGGATCTCGTCGTCGAGGTCGCGCTCATCCGCCCCGGGCCGATCCAGGGAGGCTCGGTCCACCCCTACCTGCGGCGCCGCAACGGTGAGGAGCCCGTCACCTACCTCCACCCTCTCCTCGAGCCGGCGCTGCGCAAGACGCTCGGCGTCCCGCTGTTCCAAGAGCAGCTGATGCGCATCGCGATCGACGCGGCCGGCCTCAGCGGCGCCGAGGCCGACCAGCTCCGCCAGGCGATGGGTGCCAAGCGCTCCCAGGAGCGCATGGCGCGCCTGCGGGGCCGTCTCGAGGCCGGGATGGCGAAGCGGGGGATTCCCCCGGAGAGCGCGGCGGCGATCTACGAGCAGCTCTCGGCGTTCGCGAACTTCGGCTTTCCCGAGTCGCACTCGATCTCCTTTGCTTACCTCGTCTACGCCTCGGCGTGGTTCAAGCACCGGCACCCGGCCGCGTTCCTCGCCGGGCTGCTCAATTCCCAGCCGATGGGGTTCTGGTCGCCGCAGAGCCTGGTTGCCGACGCTCGGCGCCACGGCGTGGTCGTCGGACGTCCGACGGCGCAGGCCCGCCATCCCGGCGCCCACCTCGTCGCCGATCCGCACAGCGCCGGGGGTGTCGGTGTGCGTCTCGGCCTCGATGCCGTGCGGGGGATCGGGACGGCGCTCGCCGGCGAGATCGCCGCCGGTGCCCCCTACGCCGGCCTCGAGGACCTCGCGCGGCGCGTCCGTCTCGGTCGTGGCGCGCTCGAGGCGCTCGCCACCGCCGGCGCCCTCGACGAACTGCCCGGGGCGACGCGTCGGGAGGGTCGGGCGGACCGGCGCGCCGCGTTGTGGGCAGCGGGTGCTTTTGCCGGGGCGGGGCCGGAGCACCTTCCCGGCACCGTGATCGGCGCCGACGCGCCGGCGCTTTCGCCGATGGACCCTCTCGAGGAGACGGCGGCCGACCTCTGGGCCACGGGTGTCAGCCCCGACGTCCACCCCTTCGCCCACCTGCGCCCGGCGCTCGCCGAGCGGGGGATCCACAGCGTCGCCGGGCTGCTCGCGGACCCGCCTGCGGGCCCGCCGGACGGTGCACGGGTGCGCTGCGCGGGTCTCGTCACCCACCGCCAGCGGCCGGCGACGGCTGCGGGGACGGTGTTCCTCAACCTCGAAGACGAGACGGGCGTACTGAACGTCATCTGCTCTGCAGGCTGCTGGGCCCGTCACCGTCGCATCGTCGCGACCGCCCCGGCGCTCGTCGTGCGCGGGCGAATCGAGCGGGTTCCCGGTGTCGTCGCGGTCCTCGCCGAACGCCTCGAGGTGCTCGAGCTGCCTCTCGCGGTCGGCCGCTCACGCGACTTCCGCTAAAGGGCGCCGCTCAGGCGCCCGCCGGGTGGATCGGGCCCGCGCCGGCCGAGAGCGGCAGACCACCTACGCCCCCGCGCCCGGTGAGGATCATCTCCGCGCAGATCGACACCGCCGTCTCCGCCGGCGTGCGCGCGCCGAGGTCGAGGCCGATCGGCATGCGGATTCGCGCGAGGGCGGCCGCGTCCACTCCCGCTGCCGCAAGGCGCGCCCGACGGTCCGCGACGGTGCGGCGCGACCCCATGGCCCCGATGTAGCCCGCGCCTTGCGCGAGTGCGGCGCGCAGCGCCGGGACGTCGAACTTCGGGTCGTGGCTGAGGACGCAGACGGCGTCTCGCGGACCGAGCGCCGGCTCAAGGGCGGACAGGTGCCGGTCCGGCCAGTCGACCACGACCTCGTCGGCGGCGGGCAGCCGGGCGGCGGTCGCGAACGCGGCGCGCGCGTCGCAGACGGTGACGTGGTAGCCGAGGAGCTTCGCCTGTGCGCACAGCGCCGCGGCGAAGTCCGTCGCGCCGACGACGACGAGACGGCGCGCCGGCGCGAACCCCTGGAGGAAGATTGTCACGTCCTCCTGCAGCGCCTCACCGCGGCACCCGTAGCGGCGGACGGCGCTGGCGCTCGCGGTGTCGGCGACCGCGACGAGATCGCGCCCGACGACCCGGTCGAGCTCGGCGTCGCCGAGCGAGCCGAAGGTCGTGTCCCCCGCGAGGATCAGGGCCGCACCGGCCCCGGCCGGGCCGCGCGCCGCCTCGAGCAGGGTCGCCACGCCGCTCGGGGATGAGCCCCCGAGCGCGCCGAGGAGTGCGTCGGCGCCGGCCGCCGGCCACCGGTACGGCTCGATGTACACGTCGAGCTCCCCGCCGCAGGTGAGACCGATCCCGAGCGCGTCGGCGTCGCTGTAGCCGAACCGGCGCCGACGCGGGACGCGCCGTTCGAGGACGTCGAGAGCGTCCTCGACGACCGCGGCTTCGACGCAGCCTCCCGACAGCGAGCCGACGACGCCGCCGTCGGCGCTGACGGCCATCGCGGCGCCGGGGTCGCGTGGGCTCGATCCTTCGGTCGCCACCACGCGCGCCAGCGCGCCCGGGAGGCCGGCGGCGTCCCAGGCGCGCAGCGCCGCGAGCACGGCACGCATCAGGCGGGGAGCTCCGCGAAGCGCCAGTGAGCGAGGTCGGTCGGGGTGTCCACGTCGCGGGGGTCGCCCGGGCAGGCGACCGTGAGCGCGTCGGGGCGGTCGAACAACACCCGGGCACCCTTTTCCCCGGACTCGGGAACCTCGTCCCACAGCGAGGCGGCGAGGCGGACCGGCGGGTGGCGCCGCCCGGTGAAGGACGCGACGGCAAGTGGCGCGTCGCACGCCGCGAGCCGGCGCCAGGCCTCGGCCGGGACCCCCGGCGCGTCCCCAAGACCGACCACGGCCGCGTCCGCGCCGACCTCGGCCGCCCACGCGAGGCCGCGGCGCAGCGAGGTGGCCAGGCCCTGCTCCCAGAGCTCGTTGGTGACAAGAGCGATGCCGGGCGGGCAGAGTCCCGCGAGGTCGGCCGCGCCCTGGACTACGACGCCCTCGCCGCAGCCCGCGCGCATCGCGTCGACCGCCCAGCCGAGGAGAGGACGGCCACCGAGGGGCGCGCGCAGCTTCTCGGCACCCGGGCCGAAGCGACGCCCGGCGCCGCCCGCGAGCAGGACCCCGACGACCCTCATCGCCGCGTCCGCTCGCACGCCCGAGGACCCGGGGCCAGAAGCGCGCGTCGACCCTCCCTCGAGAACCGCACCATGGACCTCCCTCGCGGGAGTCTAGGAGCCCGCCCTCGCCGGCCCCGGGCCCCAGCGACCGGCGCCGTCACGGGGGGGCGCGCCGTTCCGTCGCTAGTGTACTGACACTGAAATAGCCGCGCGGTTGGGGTAGCCTCGGGCATGGCCCGGCGTCCCGCAGC
>JAKABX010000004.1 GCA_021796545.1 Actinomycetes bacterium | reverse complement strand
CGCGTCCTGGTCCTGGCAGGTGCCCAGGCGCCGCGGCGGCGTGCCAAGGAGCCCTGGCGGGAGCTCGCCGCCGCCGCGGGCCTCGTCCTCGCCGAGGACGGGCGGGGCTGGCCCCGGGATCCCGGCGCACCGGGGGCGACGGTGGTCGGCGCTGCGGACCACGTGCTGCGCAGCGCCGCGGCCCGCGCCGCCCTGGTTCCGGACCTCGTCATCCGACTCGGGAGCCCGCCGGCGTCCAAGGCCCTCGCCGGCTTCCTCGACGCGCTGGCACCCGAGGTCCCCCAGGTGCTGGTCGACCCCCACGGCCGCACAGCGGACCCCGAGCGACGCGCAACGCTCGTGGTGCGCGCGGACCCTGGTGCGCTCGCCGGGGCGCTCGCCCCGTCCGTCGGGCCCGGCGACGGGGAGTACGCAGCGGCATGGGCGGCGGCGGAGGCCGCGACCCAGCAGGCCTTCGACGCCGTCTTCGCCGCCGAGAAGCACCTGAGCGAGCCGGGGGTCGCACGGACCCTGGTCGCGGCGCTCCCCGCCGCTGCCACGGTCTTCGCGTCGTCGTCGATGCCCGTGCGCGACCTCGAATGGTTCGCGCGTCCCCGTGCCGGCGCGCCGCGGGTGCTCGCGAACCGGGGCGCGAACGGGATCGACGGCGTCTCCTCCACGGTGGTCGGCGTGGCCGCGGCCTGCCATGCAGCGGGCGAGCCGGCGGCGACGGGACTCGTCGGGGACCTCGCGTTCCTCCACGACCTCTCCGCGCTCGTCTTCGGCGCGGCCGAGCTCGTCCCCCCGGCACGCCTCGTCGTCGTCGACAACGGCGGCGGCGGGATCTTCTCCTTCCTGCCCTACGCAGCGGGACTTCCCCGCGCGGACTTCGAGCGGGTCTTCGCCACCCCCCAGCGCGTCGACGTCGCGGCGCTGGCGGCTGCCTGCGGCCACGACAGCGTCGTCGTCGAGAGCCCCGAGGAGCTCGCCGCGTTCTGCGCCCGCGAGCCCGGAGGCCTCGACGTCGCCGTCGTGGTTTCGGAGCGGAGGGCGAACCTCGCCGCGCACCGCGCGCTCGAAGCCGCGGCGGTCGCCGCGCTCGACGCGCTCTTCTGAACGCGGCCCTCGCGGGCGCCGGGGTCATCGACACCCGAGCACGCGTTGCCCGGCGCTTTCCGGGTCGTCCTCCTGCGCGGCGCGCGCCGGCCGGCACGGACCCCGGCGTGGGGGAGCGCGTCGGTGCCGGACCCCCCCAGGCGGCGCGCGGCGCCGAACGATCGTCTCGGACGGGCCGGAGGGGCCGCGCAGCTGTGGGCAGCGCGCCCGGCCGCTGCGGCGCTTCTTGCGGGGGCCGGTCGCGGCCGTCCGGGGGCCATGGCCTGCCCGACTGGCGCGCGCCCCTCCTCGTCCCGCGTGCACCGGGGCCGTGCGCGCGGTGACGGGAGGAGCGCCGGTCCCCGCGTGCGACGCCGCCTTGACCCGGCGCGGGCACACGGTGGTTGGTCAAGCGGGCCGAAGGCGTACGGACCCAGCGACACGGGCTCGCCGCGCGTCGGACGCGGCGGTCGTCTCCCCTCGCCGGCAGACACGGGCCGAGACGAGGTGGCACGCGTGACAGGGCCTCGGGCACAAACGCGCGCCCGGGCGGCCCGGTGCCCCGGACGAGCGCGTGCGGGCGCCGGTCACACGGGCCGATCGAGACCGGAGCGAACCGCCCGGACACCGTGCGCGCCAGCGCCGGGAGTCCGTCGCCGGACCCGGCGGGCGGCGCGGCGGCAGGACAGGACGCGCCGGTCAGCTGCCGCGCCGGGCGCGGGGTCGCGGGAACACCAGGGGGTTCTGGCGGTCGTCGTCCAGCGGGTCACCGACCGACAGCGCCTCGACCTGCTCTCTTGTCAGGACGTCCTGCTGGCCGTTGAACGTGCTGCCGTCCGGCATGTACGCGATCGTCATGGCGAAGCGCCGATTCGGCGTCATGTTCGCCCCCGCGCCGTGCGCCGTCAGGCCGTTGTGCACGACGACACCGCCGGCTCGGACGGGGCAGGGAACCGGTTCGATCTCCCGCCACTCGGGATAGACGTCGAACAGCGAGCCGAGGTCCTTGCCGATCTCGGCGTTGTCGAAGCGCTTCAGCTTCTGTGAGCCGGGGATGTAGCAAAGGCAGCCGTTCTGCAGCGTGGCGTCGCTCAGCGCGATCCAGAACGTGAGCGCCTCATCGGAGTGGAACGACCAGAACGGCGCGTCGATGTGGAACGCGGTCGGGTTCGCGTAGGCCTCCTTCACGAGGGCCTGGTCGAGCCAGATGCGCACCCCGTCGACTCGGGCCAGCTCCGCGGCCATCGCCCCCAGGCGCTCGTCGAGCACGAGCTCACGCACCGCATCGCTCGTCATCCAGAGGTTGATCTTCTGGGTGAAGACCTTGTCGTAGTAGTCGTCGACGTCCTGGAAGAAGCTCCCGTACTCCCTCTCGTGGAGGGGAAGACGCGACCTGCGCGCGGCGAGCGCCACGTCGAGCGCCTCACGCCAGCGGCGGACCTCGTCCTCGTCGAAGATGCCGTCGAGGACGACGAAGCCGTTCTCCCGGTAGGACGCGATCTCCATGGCGGTCAATCGGTGCCGCATCTTTTACTTCCCCCCCTTTCCGCGCCATCCGCCCGGGCGCCGTCGCTCCCATGCCGCCAAGCCGTGGCGGCATGACCTTTGCCTCCGTGGCGACGGGTTCAATACGACCGGCGGCTCGCGCCGCCGCGCACGATCTGCACCCCCGTCGAGGTCCCGAGCAGGTCCGCTCCCGCAGCGAGGAGCGCGCTCGCCTGCTCGGCCGAGCTGATGCCGCCCGAGGCTTTCACGCCGACGGTCGCAGGGACCTGGGAGCGCAGCCAGGCGATGTCCTCCGGTGTCGCGACCCCGACCGCGCCCGACGAGGCGTTCTTCACAAAGCGCGCCCCCGCGGCCACGGAGGTCTCGACCGCCACCTTGCGCTGCGCGTCGTCGAGAAGCGGCAGCTCGAGCATCACCTTCACGGGGATCCCGGCGGCGGCCTCCACGACCGCGGCCAGGTCGTCGGCGAAGCGCTGCAGCTCCCCCGAGCGCAGCCAGCCGATCTGGACACCGATGTCCACCTCGTCGGCGCCGTCGCCGACGACGGCGCGCATCTCCGCCACGCGTCCGGCGGTGGTCATGCAGCCGAAGGGAAAGTCGACGGCGGTGGCGACCTTCACGGGCGCGCCGGCGATCAGCGCGCGGGCGTCGCGCACCCAGCAGGCACCGACCATCGCGGCGTCGAAGCCCAGTTCGACGCACTCGCCGACATGGCGCTCCAGCTGGGCGCGGCTCACTCCGGGGGCGATCAGCGTGTGCTGGATGTGGCGGGCCAGCTCGTCGGACACTCAGGCCTCCTTGAAATCGGTGCGCAACAGGTCGAGGACAGTGCCGTAGAACGCCTTCTTGTCGATCTCCTCGACCACGTCGGCGTTGGCCTCGCGGCCGAACACGCCCCAGTCGAAGACGGAGTAGCCACGCGTCTCACCGTCGGTGGTCTCGACGTCAACGAAGTAGCGCCCCGTGCGTGCGACGATCCCCGGTTCGAGGAGAGCGAGGGCGGTGAGCAGGTCCGGATGCGTCGACCCGTCGATGCCGACGCTCCGGTCGAACTCGAGCGTCGGCGCATTGACGATGGTGAAAAAGCGCGACAGGCGCGTGTCGAGCGCAGAGATCTCCTCGAGCTGTTCGGCGGTGAACACGGCCTGGCGCAGGGTCAGGACCCAGTCGACGATGGTTAGCGAGAAGCCGGCGCGCAGGACGGCGCGAGCGGCCTCGGGGTCGACGTAGAAGTTGTACTCGGCCGCGGGTGTGATGTTGCCACGACCGTTGTTGGATCCCCCCATCACGTACAGGGAACGGATCTTGCGGGGGAGGTCGCGATCCAGCACGAGCGCGGCGGCGACGTTGGTGAGCGGCCCGATGCACACGAGGTCCAGGCGACCGCGGTACTCCTGCGCGAGGCGCAGGAGCGCGTGGACCGCGTGTTCGGGTTCGGGTTCCTGGCGCGGAACGGGCCACTGGTGGCGCCCCTTGCCATCTCCGTGCACATATTCGGCCGACGTCCACCCACGCAACAGGGACTCGGTGCAGCCCGCGTAGACCGGCACCTCACCGCCGCGGCCGCTCTGTTCGATCGTGATGAGCGCGTTCTGCAACTGTTGCTCGAAGCCGACATTGCCCGCGACGACCGTGACCGCTTTCAGGTCGGCCGCCGGGTGCAGCAGGCAGGCGAGCAGCGCGAAGCAGTCGTCGGCCGCAGTGTCGGTGTCGAGCACCACCGGATGCCGGCCGTCGGATCCCGTTTGGCTCACGCAAGGCTCCCTTCGTCCTCGATCGCTGTCTGATTGCCCGCGAGATGCGCGGGGGAGGGGCTCGAGCCGGCGTGGGCCTGGCTCCGGGTGCCATGGGAGGTCCGCTCCTCGTCGGGAGGCGTGCCGGGCGCATCGAGGTCCGCCCGGTACGCGAGCGCGGGCACGACGCCGGCTCGGGTGACGGCGTGGCCCGCAGCGCGCACCGCGAACCGGCACGCCTCCACGAGGTCCGCGCCCTTTGCCAGCGCGACGCCGAGTGCGGCGCTGAACGCATCCCCGGCGCCGGTCGAGTCGACGACCTCGGCGACCTCGACCGCCGGGACGTGCTCGGCGCGCCCGCGCTGGACCGCGTAGACGCCCCGCGCACCCGCGGTGAGGACGACCGAACGCTGTCCGTCTGCGGACAGGGCGCGGGCGAGGTCGGATGCGTCGAGCCCGGCGCCGCCTCCGAGGAGCGCGCGCGCCTCGCTCACGTTCGGCGTCAGCACGTCGGCCAGGTCGAGGAGCGCCGCGACCTCAGTTCGGGAGGCCTGCGGCGCGGGAGCGGGGTTGAGAATGGTGCGGACCCCGTGGGCGACGCCGAGCTCGAGCGCACGCAGGGCGGTCTCGAGGGGGATCTCGAGCTGGACGAGCAGGACCTCGGCGTCGGCGACGTCTTCGGTTGCGACATGCTCGGGCCGAAACCCCGAGAGCGCGCCGGACGCCACGACAATGCGGTTCTCGCCGTCCTGGTCGACGAGGATCGCGCCCGTCATCGTCGGCAGGCCGGGCACGGTCACGACGCTTGCCTCGACACCTTCCTGTTCCCACAGGCGGCGCGCGCCGGCCCCGAACGCGTCGTCCCCGAGCGCCGTGCGCAGCCGCACCTGCGCGCCGAGGCGCGCGGCGGCGATCGCCTGGTTGGATCCCTTGCCGCCGTGGTCGACGCGGTGGTAGCGGGCGAGAAGGGTCTCGCCGGGTCGCGGGAAGCGGCCGAGGCCGTAGGTGAGCCCGGCACCGTAGCTGCCGATGACCTTCACGCAGACCGCCATTGGCTCCTCCTCCCGCATCGGGCGCGCGCCGCCCCCACGCCGCCGACGGCGGGGGCCGGGCCGCCAGGCGGTCTTGCGCGCCGGGTGGATCCGCGGCACCCGCCCGCGATGGGGTGGTCGTGCAACTCAGTTCCTCACGTAGGGGATGCCGTCGGCCTGCGGCGCCCGCACGCGTCCGACGAAGCCCGAGACGGCGACGATGGTGACGAGATAGGGAACTGCGAGGAAGAGGTCGTAGGGCACCGAGAGTCCGAGGCTCTGCAGGATGCTCTGCAGTGCCTCGAACGCGCCGAACAAGAGCGCGGCCACCAGCACGCCGCGGGGTCGCCAGTTGCCGAAGATCACCGCCGCGAGCGCGATATAGCCGACTCCGGCGGTCATGTCCGAGGAGAAGCTGTTGACCTGGGTCAAGATGAAGGCTCCCCCGAGCCCGCACGCGACACCGCTCGCCAGGACCGCGAGGTACCGGATCTTGAACACGCCGAGCCCGGCTGCATCGGCGGCCTCGGGACGCTCGCCCACCGCGAGCACGTGCAGGCCTGCTCGGGTCCGGAAGAGCCAGAACGACACCGCGGGGACCGCCAGGAACGCGACGTAGGTGAGCAGGGACTGCTCGAAGAGCGACGCACCGACCACGGGGATGCGATCGAGCAGCGGGATGCCGACGGCCCCCATCCCCGGCACCGGTGGCGTCCCGGCGAAGCCGTAGATGGCTTGATACAGAAAGTCGGTGAGGCCCGATGCCAGGAGGTTGACCGCCATCCCGGCGATCACCTGGTCGGCGCCGGCGTGGACCGCCAGCCACGCGAGCAACAGCGCGCTTGCAGTCGCCGACGCGACCGCGACCGCGAGCCCGCCGAACACGCTTCCGGTGGCCGCGGCGCCGGCGAAGTAGCCGAAGGCCCCGATGAGGAGCATCCCCTCGAGGGCGATGTTCAAGACCCCCGACCGCTCGGAGAGGACGCCACCCAGTCCGCCGAAGACGATGGGCGTGGAGAGCTCGAGGGTCGTGGCGATTCCGCTCGTGACGACGGCTTCGGCGCTCACCGGGCACCCGCTTTCCGTGCTGCGCCCCGGCGTCGACGTGACCATGCCCGCACGAGCGCGGGCATCCCCACCACCGAGCCGATCATGATTCCCTCCAGGAAGACCACGAAAGGCCCGGAGACCCCGACGGCCGACTGCATCGTGGTCGACCCCGCCGTGAGGGCGCCGAGGAACGCGCTCGCGAGCAGGATGCCGGCCGGAGCGTTGTTGCCGAGCAGGGCGACGACGATCGCCGTGTATCCGACCTGCAGAGACATGTTCTGCGGGACCGAACCGAGCACGCCGGCAACCTCGAGCATGCCCGCCAGTCCCGCCAACGCCCCGCTCAGCGCGAGCACCGAGACACCGACCCGGCGGACCGAGAAGCCGGCGGCCGTTGCCGCGCCCGGGTTGAGGCCGACCATCCGCAAACGGAAGCCGTAGGTGGTGCGGAACAGGAGGAGCCAGACGACGGGGACGAGTACCAGTCCGACCAGGATCGCAGCGGTCAGCTGGGTGTTCGCGACGAGCGTGGGCAACAGCGCCGGTCCCGACAGCTGCGGCGTCTGGTTGATCGCCCCCGGTGCCTTCGCCGGGCCCGTGACCGCGTAGTCGATGAGGTTCGCGGCGACATAGGTGAGCATCAGGGTGGTGATGACCTCGCTGGCGCCCGTGTAGGCCTTGAGGAGCCCGGGGACCGCCGCCCACAGCGCACCCCCGAGCAGGGACGCCGCGGCCATGGCGACCAGCTCGATCCCTGAGCCGAGATGGACATAGCCACCGACCAGGGCGGCGGAGAGCGCGCCGACACCGAGCTGGCCGCCCGCGCCGATGTTGAAGACCCCGGCGCGGAACGAGATGCCGACGGCGAGAGACGCCACGAGCAGGGGTGCCGTCTGCACCGCTGTGCTCGCCAGGCTCTGGGCGCCCCCGAGCGAGCCCGAGGCGAGCGCCGCGTAGGCGGCCCACGGGCTGATGCCGTTCGCCGCGAGCGCGACGGCCCCGAGGGCGAACGCGACGACCACGGCGATCGCGCTCTGGACCAGGCGCGTGCCTCCCGTGCCGATGGCCCCGCGGCGCACCAGCGCGACCAGCGCCCGTCGCTCGCCCCGGGTCGTCGGCGTCGCTCCCGTCGAGAGCCCGCCCGGCGCGACCTGGCTCTCGCCGCCGAGAACGTGTGCTTCCGGCTCGACGCTCACGCCGCCACCCCGGCCATGAGACGCCCGATGCGCTCGCGCTCGTCGGGTCCGGCGGTGCCGGTCACCCGACCCTCGTACAGCACGTACACGCGATCGGAGAGTTGGCAGATCTCGTCGAGGTCCGCCGAGATGAGCACGACAGCGCCTCCCCGCGCGCGGTGATCGAGCAGGGACTCGTGCACGCCGGCGGTCGCACCGACGTCGAGGCCCCGTGTCGGTTGTGCGGCGACGACGACCGACGGCTCGGCCGCGAGCTCGCGCGCGATCACGACCTTCTGCTGATTGCCGCCGGAGAGCTCCCCGACCGACTGGTCGACGCTCCCGCAGCGGATGCCGTACTGCGCAACGAGTTGCTCCGCGCGGCGCCGCGCGGCACGCACGCGCAGCGCGCCGTGACGCGCGAAGCCGAGGCGGTGCAGGTCGAAAAGCAGCAGGTTCTCCCAGACGCTCGCGGGCGCGACGACACCGTCGCGGTGCCGCTCGCTCGGAATGCGGACGAGTCCGAGCCGGCGAATTGCCTCGGGTGAGACCCGCTCGAGGCGCGAGCCGCCGAGCGCGAGGGTGCCGGAGCTGAGGGGCCGGACCCCTGCAAGGACCTCCTCGAGGGCGACCTGGCCGTTGCCGTCCACGCCGGCGATCCCGACGATCTCACCCTCGCCGACCACCATGCTCACCTCTGACAGTCCCGGCGCGCCGCTCGAGGACGCGCCCGACAGCTCGAGCGCGACTTGGCCGCGGGCCACGGCCTCCGAGCGCGAGGGCACCTCCACCGGTCGGCCGACCATCAGCGCGGCGAGCTCGCCGAGAGGCGTCGTCGGCGGACGCTCCGCGACGACCTCACCGTTGCGAAGGATCACCACCCGGTCGGCGATCTGACTGACCTCGTGCAGCTTGTGGCTGATGAAGACGACGGCCTTCCCCGCGGCGGCCATCTCTCGGACGACGCGGAACAGCCCGTCCGTCTCGGTGGGAGTGAGGACGGCGGTCGGCTCGTCGAGGATCAGAACCTCCGCGCCCCGATAGAGCGCGCGCACGATCTCCACCCGCTGCTGCTCGCCGACCGCCAGCTCGTCGACGCGTCGCCGCGCATCGACGCGCAGACCGACTTTTTCCGAGAAGTGCTCGACCTCGCGGGAGAGCCGCACGCGATCGAGGACGCGTCCCTCGCCCTCGAAACCGAGCACCACGTTCTCGGCGACCGACAGCCGGGGGATGAGCATGAAGTGTTGGTGGACCATGCCGATGCCGTGGCCGATCGCATCACGCGGGCTGCCGAGCGTCAGGGGCTCGCCGTCTCTCAGGATCAAGCCGCGGTCCGGGCGCGTGACGCCGGAGGCGATTCGCATGAGCGTCGTCTTCCCCGCACCGTTCTCGCCCAGCAGGGCCAGCACCTCTCCGGCGCGGATCGTGAGCGACACCCCGGCGCAGGCCTGGACGTTGGGCGGGAACCGCTTGTCGATGTCGATGAGCTGCAGCTCTCGCATTCCCGGCCGCCTCCTCTGCGGCAACAGCCGGCCGGGGCAAAGGGCCCCGGCCGGCCTCACTCGCGACTGCTCGGCGAGTGCGCGAACGCACGTACGGTCCTGGGTCACCAGGACAGCCCCGTCCGGCGCTGCGCCGTTGAAGGACAGCGGAGGGCTCAGTGCCCGTTCGGGAAGCGGGGCTTGGTCGGGACCACGACCTTGCCCGAGGCGATCGCCTTCTCCACCGCCGCCAGCTTCTTTCGAACTTGGGCCGGAACGGCCTTGGCCAAGCCGTGGAACGGCGCGAGGCCGACGCCCTGGTTCGCGAGGTCGTACACCTGGGTCCCGGGCTTCCAGCTGTTGTGGACGTACTCGGCGATGTTGTCCTCGGCCACCTTGCCCAGTTCCTTGACCGCGCTCGTGATGACGGTCTTCGGGGCAAGGTAGTTCTGGTCGGCGTCGACACCGATCGCGAAGACGTGGGCCGACTCGGCGGCGTCGATACCGCCGATGCCCGATCCCCCCGCAGCGGTGTAGATGACGTCCGCGCCCTGGGCGATTTCCGCCTGCGCAGCCGCCTTGCCCGCCTGCTCGTTGGTGAACGAGCCGGTCCACTCGACCTTGATGTGGGTCTTCGGGTTCTCCGCCAGGGCGCCGGCCTCGTAGCCGGCGAGGAACTCCTGAAGAACGGACTCATCCACGCCGCCGACGAAGCCGACCGTGTGCGTCTTGCTGACACCCGCCGCGACGACGCCGGCGAGGTAGGAGCTCTGCTGCGCATCGAAGACGTCAGCCTGGACGTTCTTGAGGGGCGGCGCGTAGGAGTAGTCGAGGATCACGAAGTGCACCTTCGGGAAGCGCGCGGCCACGGTCTTCAGCGCATCGCCCATCGCGAATCCCGAGCAGATGACGAGGCCGCTCTGCTGGGCCGCGGTCGTGATGTTCTGGACGTACTGCGAGGGGTCCTGGGTCTGGATGACGTGCCAGGCGATGTGGTCCTTGGTTGCCCCCGCCTTGACGCCGAGATAGGTGAACTCGTTGTATCCGTGGTCGTTCAGTCCGCCCACGTCGGAGACGAAGGTGACGGACTTCGTCGCGACGTGCGCGCTGAGCCGCACGCCGGCTCTTGTCTCGCTCGCGCTCGACGCGGGCGCGGACGCCGCGGCGGTCGCGATCGCGCTCGCGGCGAGGTACCCCCCCGAGGATGCGCGAGGTGCGCACCACCCGACCCGAGTTCGTCGACAACTTCATGAATTCCCCTTTCAATGCGCACAAACCACGGTGGCGCCTCCCACTTGGACGCCTACCCCCTCGTCAGCGCCGAAGCGCCGTGCTCAGACGGAGCCGATCCCCCCTTGCCCAGGTGTCGGAGTGCTCGATCGGCCGCGAGTCCGACGTGTAGGACAGCTGTTCGATGTGCAGAAGCGGTTGCGTCGGCGGCGCCCCGAGCTCGCCCGCAATCACCGGATCGGCGATCGCCGCGAAGGTGCGCCGTCCCCACGAGATGGTGACGCCGCGCTCGTCGAGGGAGCCGAAGAGGCTCTTCACCCTGAAGTCGACCTCCTGCAGACCCGGACAGGCACTCACCGCCACTCGGTTCTCGACGATGACGTGTGCCTCGTCGTCGACCACGAAGCGCCGGCGCACCCGAAGGATCCGTCCTGTTCGACCGAGTCGCAGCAGGCGCCTGATGTGCGCGTTGGGCAGGACGACCTCCTGGGCGAGCACGTCGATGCGGTACGGCCGTTTCAGCTCCATGAAGACGTCGGTGATCGTCACGAGGCGCGCGAGCGACAGCTCTTCGCCGCCGCTTGCGACGAAGGTCCCGCGACCGTGCAGCCTCGTGAGCATCCCCTCGTCGACGAGGCGCTGGACCGCGGCGCGCAGCGTGCCGCGGCTCACCTCCAGCTCCGACGCGAGCTCCGGCTCCGCGGTGAGGCGCGCACCGGGCGCGAGCTCACCGCTCAGGACCCGCTCGCGCAGGACCTCGGCGACCTGCACCGAGAGCAGCCGCGGCTCGTCCCTGCTGATGAGGTGGCGAGTAGTCATCTCTGGACATCCATCGACGACATTGGCGCTGGTTCTTATCAGGCGCCGCGCGAGCCGGTCAAGGATCGCCGAGAACCGCTCGCCTGCGCCGCGACCGTGGGCCGGCGCGCGCCGGGCGGGCCGCTCCGGAGTCCCGTCTGCGTGTCCGAGGTGCCGGCACGCAGGATCCGCGTTCGCGGCTGACCGCGGCGCTCGTCCGCGCTGGCGCGCGGTGGCGGGCTCGGCGCGCCGCGCGCCGGCAGAGACGTCGCGCCGAATCGACGGGACGCGGGCGTGTGCGGCGCTTCGCGGTGCCGCGGCCGTTGCGCTCGGCGCGCGCCGCCGACCAGGTCAGGGCACCGCTGCGATCGCCCCAGCCCGCTCCCCACGAAGTTTGCGGCGCACCCGAGGCCGAGAGACCGCCTCCTCGCGTGGCCCGCGAGAGCGCGGGCCGGGGGGGGACACAAGACGTGGTGCGGCGCGCCCGTGCGGGCGCGTGCGGCGCGGGCGGCACGCCTCTGCGAAGCGCCGCGCGTCGGCGGCGGCGTACCTCGCGACGGACCTGTCGATCCCCGCCACGGGCTCGATCGCGCCGAGGGACCCCGAAAGCGTGCGTGCGGGGAGCGCGCAGGTCATCTCGTTCGGCCACATCCCCGTGCGTGCGCGGGAGAGCGCGCGCCCGACACTCGCTGCGCGGCGGTTGTGCTCGGCGGCGACGGCCACGATGCGGCGCTGCGGCCTGCCCTCGATGGCGAGATAGGGAGCGCGTCCGCGAGCACCATCAGCTGCCGGCCGTTCACGCGCGGGAGGATGACGCCGGGCTCGAAGCCTTCGGCGAGCTCGGTGAGGAGGCCATGGGTCACCGCGCCCGGGCGCCGCGAGAGCGCGGGGATGGACCCGACGGTATCGGGGGTCACCCGGCCGCTCTCGAGGAGCGCCGCCACGTCCTCGTGCGCGGCCACCTCCTCCAGGCTCGCGAGGCCGTGGGTGTAGCTCCCGACGCTGGAGTTCCCGTGGTCCTCGGGCAGCGTCGAGAAGCTGCGCGCCGTCGCGCGCATCGAGAACACGCAGCCCGCCGGCACGCGGCCGCGTCGGCCGTCGGGGGCCGGGTCGCTCATCGGGGCGTCGAAGGCCGCGACACCGGGGGTGGCGCGTCGTCAAAGCTGATCGCGACCGGGGCGAGGCCGAGGTGGAGGCACTCCTGCAGGCGCTGACCCCATGCGCGCCACTGCGCTGCCTCCGGCATCGCCGCATCCGCTCTGCGGGTGAGTCTCGCCCGATGCCGCGCCACGCCAGGGCGTCCGCCGGCGACGCTGGCGGCGGTGGGGCGAAAGGGAGCCGCCGGGGATTGTGGGAGGCTTTGAGAATGGCGACCCTGAGTGAGGACCTCACTTTCCGAGGGCTTGTCCACCAGTGCTCAGATGACAAGCTGCTCGCCCTGCTCGACACCGAGCATCTCAGCGCCTATATCGGTTTCGACCCCTCCGCCGACAGCCTGCACGTTGGCTCCCTGCTCGCCTTGTGCAACCTCCGTCGCCTCCAGCTCGCCGGTCACCGCCCGATCGCGCTGATCGGCGGGGCGACCGGCTTCATCGGCGATCCCGGAGGTCGCTCGGAGGAGCGCAACCTGCTCAGCCCGGAGCAGATCGCCGCCAACATCGCGGGGATCCGCCCCCAGCTCGAGCGCTTCCTCGACTTCTCCGACGCCGCTGGCGCGTCGCGGGCCCTTGTCGTGAACAACGCCGACTGGCTAGGCGCCGTGCGCCTCGTCGACTTCCTGCGCGATATTGGCAAGCACATGACGGTGAACCAGATGGTCGCCCGCGAGTCGGTGCGCGCCCGCCTCGAGCGCCCGGACCAGGGAATCTCCTTCACCGAGTTCAGCTACATGCTTCTGCAGGGGGCGGACTTCCTCCATCTGTTCGAGACCGAAGCCTGCCGCCTCCAGCTCGGGGGCAGCGACCAGTGGGGGAACATCGTTACCGGTGTTGAACTGATCCGCCGGATCCACGGCGAGACCGCGTACGCGCTGACCTCCCCGCTCGTGCTGAAGGCCGACGGCACCAAGTTCGGCAAGTCGGTCGGCGGCGCCGTGTGGCTCGACGCTCGGCGCACGAGTCCGTTCGCCTTCTACCAGTTCCTCTGGCGCAGCGAGGATGCCGTCGTCGGTGCCTACCTCCGCTACTTCACCTTCCTCGAGCACGAGGAGATCCTCGAGCTCGACGCCGCGACCGCCGAGGCTCCCGAGCGCCGGCGCGCCCAGCGGCGCCTCGCGCACGAGGTGACGACGCTCGTGCACGGCGCCGACGAGACGGCGCGGGTCGAGCGCGCCGCGCAGTCCCTCTACACCGAGGACGTCGCGGGCCTCGACGCGGCGACCCTCGAGATGGCCCTCGACGGCGCGCCCGCCAGCGACCTGCCGGCGGGTGCGCTCGGCGGGGAGGGCATCGAGCTCGTCGAGGTCCTCGTCACGAGCGGGTTGTGCGCGTCCAAGAGCCAGGCCCGCTCGGCCATCGAGCAGGGCGGCGCCTACGTGAACAACCGGCGCGTGTCGTCGATCGCGGCGCGCCTCACCGGCGCGGACCTGCTCGATGGCGGGTACGTGCTGCTGCGGCGCGGACGGCGCGAGCCGCACCTCTTGCGTTTCCGGTGACTGCCCGGCTCGTGGCGCTGTGTGCATGCGTCGCGCTCGCGTGCGCGACCTCGGCGTGCGCGTCGACACCGGACACCGCGGCCGGGCTCAGGAGCTGGATGGACCAGTCCGGCTACCGCTCTTCGCTCGCTCTCCTGCGCGCCGACGTCACCGAGATCCGCCGCGGGATCGCCGGGGCCAAGCTGCTCGAGACCCGGACCGCCTGTGACGGCCTCGGCAGCGACGCGGCGAGCGCCATCGGCGAGCTGCCCGCGCCCGACCACGCCCTGACGCGCACGCTGAACAGCGCGTACTCGAACCTGCTCAACGGCGCGCAGGCGTGCTCGGCCGCGACCGGCTTTGCTACAGCGGGCTTCAACCGCTGGCAGCGGGACGCGGCGGCGGGCCTGAGGGACCTCGACGCGGCGCAGCGGCGGATCGCGCGCCTTCTGGGGCGGTAGCTTTCCCGGGAGATGCCACCGCACCGCGCGCCGGTCGGTCCCTTCCCCGAAGGTGCCGACCCCGAGTCCTACGACCGGCTGCGCCGACGCGTCCTGTGGTCGATGCCGGCGGGCATCTACCTGCTCGGGAGCGTCGCCGGGGAGCGCCGCAACCTCATGACCTGCAACTGGGTCACCCAGGTCGCGACCGCCCCGAAGCTCGTCGCGGCCGCCGTCGAGTCCGGCGCGTACACCGCCGGGCTGGTGCGCGACGGCGGCGTCTTCTGCGTCTCACTGCTCGCGCGTGAGGACCGCGCCCTGGCCCGAAGGTTCGCGAAACCCGCCGCCGACGACCGCCCGGCGCGCACGTTGAACGGCGTCGCCTACCTGGACGCACCCGTGACCGGCGCGCCCCTTGCGGCGGCCGCCCTCGCGTGGCTGGACTGCCGGGTCGTCGCCGAGCACGACCTTGGCAGCCACTGCCTCTTTCTGGGCGAGGTCGTCGATGCCGGCGCGCCGGAGGGCGAGGGGCCGCTCGCGGTGCTGCGCATGGAGGACACCCGTATGAGCTACGGCGGCTGAAAAGTGCGTGCCTCCCGCTCCGGGCCGCGGCGCGCGGCGTCGCTCGCGCCGGCGCCGCCGGTCGCCCACCGCCTCGTCACCGACGAAGCCGGCCTCGCCGAGGTCGTCGGTGAGCTCGCGAGCGTCGAGGAGTACGGGCTCGACACCGAGTTCCACCGCGAGCGCACCTACTACCCGCGACTCGCGTTGCTCCAGGTCGCCTACGGCGACCAGGTCGCGCTCATCGACCCGCTCGCCGTCGACGTCGCCGGGTTCGTCGCGGTGGTGGCCGGCCCGGCACTGGCGGTGCTGCACGCCGCCGACCAGGACCTCGAGGTGCTGGAGCGCGCCTGCGGGGCGGTGCCCGCGCGCCTTTTCGACACCCAGCTCGCCGCGGGCTTCGACGGTATGTCGACGCCGTCGCTCGGCACCCTCGTCGAGCGCGTGCTCGGCTGGCGCCTCGAGAAAGGCGATCAGCTGACCGACTGGACGCGCCGTCCTCTCGACGACCGCCAGCTCTCCTACGCCGCGAGCGACGTCGCCTACCTGCTCACCCTGCGTGACCGCCTCGCCGAGCGGCTCGGCGCGCTCGGGCGCCTCGCCTGGGCGGAGGAGGAGTGCGCCGCCGTGCTCGCGCGTCCTCGTGGGCCGGTCCCCCCGGACGAGGCGTGGTGGCGACTCAAGCACGCGCGCCAGCTGCGGGGCCGGGACCGTCAGGTCGCCCAGGCCGTCGCCGCCTGGCGCGAGCGGCGCGCCCAGCGCCTCGACGTGCCGACCCGCTACGTGCTCTCGGACCTCGCGCTCGTCTCGATCGCGCACCGTCCACCGCGCAGCCGCCTCGAGCTCGAGGCGGTCCGCGGTCTCGACGTGCGGGGGCTCGGACCCGCGGCGGGCGAGCTTCTCGACGCCATCGCGGAGGGGCTCGCGCTCCCGCCCGAGGCCGTGCGGCCCCCGCCCGGGCCGCCCGCCGAGAGCGTTGCCCGCCCGGCCGCCTCGCTCGGGGCGGCCTGGGTCGCGTCGCGGTCCCGCCAGCTCGGGATCGACACCTCGCTGCTCGCGACCCGGGCGGACCTCGCGGCCTTCTTCAAGGAGCGCCCCGAGGGCCGCCTCACCACCTCGTGGCGCGACGAGCTCGTGGGCGAGCCGCTTCGTCTGCTTGCGGAGGGCAAGCTCGCCCTCGCGGTCGGCGAGAGCGGGAACCTCGTCCTTGAGGAGCGCTCGTACCGCCCTGCCGGCCCGAACGCGCCGGGCGCCGGGCCGCCTACCTAGCCGGCGTCGTCCGCCGGGCGCGGGCGGAGGTCGACCTGCAGGGTCAGCACCCCGTCCTCGAGGTGACCCTGCGCATCCCCGAGGATCGCGAAGTCCATGTAGTCGAGCTCCATCTGCTCACGGATCATCGCCCGCTCGGGCCCTTCGACCGGCGGGAGCCCGCGCCGGCGCACGGCCGCGGCCCGGTCGCGAAAGCGCCGGACCATCGCCTCGACGTCGAAGGTCACCTCGGCCATCGCCGAGCAGGTTAGCCACGCGCGCCGGCGGGGCGCCGGCGGGGTCCGGACCTGGTGGGAGCGGTATGCTGATCGGGTAGTAGGGCGCCGTGACGCGCGCGGGTCGATCTCTGCGACCAGCGCCCCGGGCTCCCCTTCGGGGCCCCGTTTGGTGGACGCGCCTGTCTCATGTGGGGAGCGGCTCGTGAAGAAGGGACGTCATCGGCGCTTCGAAGAGGCCCGGAGCCTGAAGCGCGCCGTCGAGGTCGTGGCCGAGCCGTGTCCCGAGTGCGGCGCCGACCCCGAGGACGAGCACGCGAGCTGGTGCCTCTACGAGGCGGACGAGCTCGAGGAAGACGAGCAGGAGCGCGAGGACTCCTCCCCGCTCTGAGCCGCGTGCCGGCGCAGCGTCGGGTGGGGGAGCAGGACGGCGGCGCGCTCGTCTAAGTAGGCGGCGATGGCGTCGTAGAGGGCGGGGCTCGTCATCGCGCGCAGTTCCGGCGCGAGCGCGCGCCACACCGGTGCGGCGCCGCTGAACGCGGCGGGGTCCTCGGTGCACCACCAGGCGAACTCCTCGCCGCCGGGGCCCCAGTGCCGGCGCTCCCAGGAGCCGAGCACGGAGGTGACGTGCCCCCGGGCATCGGTGAAGTCCTCACGCCGCAGCGGCAGCTGCCAGCAGACGTCCGGCTTGTACGCCATCGGCGCGACGCCGCCCTCGAGCGCGCCACGGTGCAGCGCGCACCCTGGCCCGCCGGGAAAGCCCGGACGGTTGAGGAAGATGCAGGCGCTCTCGACGAGGCGCGTCGTCCGGGCGCCGCCGCGTCCCGCGAACGCTCCGCGCGCGGCCGCGCGGCCGCGGAATTGCCACTGGGCGTCGCTCAGCGTCGCGGCGGCGCGGCGCACGCGCTCCTCGTCCTGCGCGCCGGTGAAGTGGGCGCCGTAGCTGCAGCAGCCCTCGGCCTGCTCGGGCGCGGGCGCGGTCAGCACGCCCTGGCAGCCCGCACCGTAGATGCAGTGCCAGGGGCTCGCCAGGAAGCCGACGTCGACGAGCCAGGTGCGGTCCTCGTCGGGGTCGGTGAAGCTCGCCCACTCCCCGGCCTCGGGGGTCCTAGCCAACGCCCGCCCCGCCGGCCTCGCACCCGCGTCCCCGCCCGACGCCCGCGAGCTGGGCGCGTGTCGGCTCGGCACAGCAGAACCAGGCTTCGCTGAGCCGGGGGCGCTCGGGACCCGGCGGCGCTCCGCTCGCACGGGGCCGGGGTGCCCCCTGGTCGGCAAGACCGAGGCGCTCGTGCGCGACGGCCCGGAGCGCGTCGTAGGCGACCCGGGCGTCAGCGTCCGCGAGCTGCTCGGCGCAGGCGGCGAGCGCCTCCTGGCAGGCGTCGAGCGCCGGGTCGGCCGCCCGCCACGCGGTGCCGCCGTTGGCGCGGTCCTCGCCGGCGAGGCTGGCGGCGAGGACCGGGTCGGGGTCGGCCAGCAGCAGCGACCCCGGGGGCAGCAGCAGGCGGATCGCGTACTGCACCGCGTCGAGGTTGTGGACGAGGTCCTCCTCGGCGACGAAGTCGAACAGGTCGGTGACGTCCCTGCGCGTTGTCCAGGGGGTGAAGGGGAGGAACGACGGGCGGGGCTCGATCCGCCGGGCACGCAGCAGCTCGAGGGCGACGCGCATCTCGGCGGCGGTGTGCCCCTTGTGCAGGCGTGCGAGGACGGTGCCGCTCGTCGACTCGAGGGCGGTCGTGACGAGCACGAGTCCACAGCGCGCGAGCTCCCCGAGAAGATCGGCGTGGCGGAGCAAATGGCTCACCTTCACGGTCGCGTCGAAGCTCACCTCGGGATGGGCGCCGTGCAGCGCGCGGGCGAACGCGCGCGCGTGGGTCGGGCGGTTGAGGAAGTCGGGGTCGGCGAGGTGGAGATGACGCGCACCCTCGGCGATCAGCGCGTCCGCCTCGGCGAGGGTCGTCTCGAGCGCGACGGCGCGCGAGCGCCCCGCGTAGACGACGGGAACCGGGCAGTGCCTGCAGGTGTGGTTGCAGCCCGTCGAGGTCTCGAGCGTGCCGACGAGGCGCTCCTCTGCGCCGCGCACCAGGTGCGCGTACGCGTCGAGCCCCGCGAGCCCGGCGCGCCGCTGGGGCGGCCGGGGACCGCGCCGGGCCGGGCCGAGGCTCACGAGGCGGGAGGGGCCACCCGCCGGGGAGGCCCCGGGGTCCTCGCCGAGCCCCGCCGCCCACTGCCGCAGCGCCGGGCCCACCTCGCCGGCCGCGACGACGTCGCGGGGGCCGAGCAGCACTCCGGCCGCGTCGGCGGTCGCCACGGCGTACAGACCGTGGACGAAGACCGGGACGTCGGGACGCGACCCGCGGATCTGCGCGAGGACGCCCATGGTGAGCCGCCACGCGGTGTGCATCGGGACCGAGACCACGACGCCGTCGGACTCCTCGAGAGCGCGGGGCTCGAGAGTCCCGAGGGAGAGGTCGAGCGCACGGACCTCGTGACCGTCGGCAGCGAGGGCGGCCGCGGGGACCGTGCAGCCGAGCGGGCGCGCGCCGAGCTCGTAGGTCGACAAGAGGAGGATCCGGCTCACGGTGCACCCTGCCCAGGGTCGGGGTCGATGTGGATCTCGAGCTCCCCGTGGGCCGCGCGCAGCGCGTCGGCGACGGCGCCGGGGCTCTGCCCACGGGCGAAGAGGAAGCCGAGGTAACGGTCCCCCTCGGGGAGCGCGACGACCCGGCCGCCCGGCGGGACCGTGATCTCGAGGCCCGTGATGAGGGGGACCTTTCCGGCGCGCTCGCGCCCCTCCACGCCGACGAGGCGACCGGTCGCCGGGATCGGGATCATCATCACCCCGCTCGCCCCCGGCGACGGCCGGAGGTCCGTGCCGCGCCCGAGCGCGTGGGCGAGCACGACCTCCTCGAGGGTCGTCCCCGTGGCGAAGCTGAGCGCGGCGGCGCACCGCCCGCCGATCGTGCGCGCGGCGACCTCGAGGATCCTCGGGACGACCCCGGCGGGCGTCCTCTCGAGACGCGCTTCGGCGTGCAGGGGCCCGTGGCGCAGCCCGAGCGCCGCAACGGCCTGGGCGACCGCGATCTCGAGGGCGTCGAGCACCGGGCGCGCCTGGAGCGAGGGCGTCGTGTAGATCGTCTCCTCGAAGAAGGGGCCGACCAGGGGGTCGGGCTTGTCGAAGACCGCGAGGGTCGAGAGCACCCCGTCACTGAGCAGGCCCTCGAGCGCGACCTCGTCGCCGGGGACGTAGCGCTCGACGACGACGCGCAGCGGCTCGCCGATCCCGGCGAGCAGGGCTGCGATGCGCCGTGCCGCCCGCCCCGCGCCGTCGGGGGCGTCGGCGCGGATCACACCCCGGCTTGCCGACAGCCCCGTGGGCTTGACGACGACCGGGCCACCCCGGCGCCGGGCGGCCCGCTCGACCGCCGCAACGAGCGCGTCGCCGTCGTCGGCCGTGCAGACCGTGAACTCCGGCTGGGGGACTTCGGCGGCGGCGAGACGGGTGCGCATCTCGGCCTTGTCCCGCGTGGCGCGGAGCGCGTCGGGCGGGTTGTGTGCGAGGCCGAGACGCGCGGCGGCCGCCGCGGCGGTGAGGAGGCCCTGGTCGTCGACGGCGACCACGGCGTCGAGGGCGCGGCGCCCGTCCAGGGCCGCGATCGCCGCGGCACCGGCGTCGGGATCCTCGAGGGGCACGCGCACGAAGCGGTCGCCCATCACGTCCGCGAGCACCTGCGCCTGGTCCGACGCGGTCGTCACCTCGACGCCGAGACGGCGCGCGGCGGCAAGGAAGGCGTCGGCGCGGTAGGTGGCGGTCGGCAGGACGAGCAGCACCCGGGGCATCTCGTCCATCATGCCGGCCCGTCGCACAACCCGGGCGCGCCCCGACCGAGCGCCTCGTCGCGGCCCTACGATGACGGTGTGAACCTCCCCGAACCACCCACCCCTGGGTCCGCGCTGCTCAACATCACCGAGGAAGCCCTCGAGCTCGTCCTCGAGGCCCGCGCCGGCGAGCAGGCGCCCGACGGCCTCGGGCTCTTCGTCGAGGTCTCCGGCGCCGAGAACGGGGCCTACACCTACGACATCTGGTTCGAGGCCGCGGCCGACGCGGGGCCCCGTGACCACGTGGAACGTCACGGTGGCCTCCCCGTCGTCTTCCCGGCGGGGACGGCGGAGAAGATGGGTGGGGCGACGCTGGACGTGGGCGACGACGGCCTCCTCATCCTCAACCCGAACACGCCGCCGACCGCACCGGGCGCGCCCGAGCCCGGCAGCTTCGGCTCGCTGGAGGGGCCGCTCGCGGCGCGCGTGCTCGAGATCCTCGAGAGCGAGGTCAACCCGCAGATCGCCCGCCACGGTGGGCGGGCAGACCTGGTCGGGATCGACGAGGAGGCCGTCGCCTACGTCATGCTGTCGGGCGGGTGCCAGGGCTGCGGACTCGCGCAGGTCACCCTCAGCCAGGGCATCGCCGTCGCGATCCAGGAGGCCGTGCCCGAGATCTCCCGCATCGTGGACGTCACCGCGCACGCCCAGGGCTCCAACCCCTACTACCAGGCCTCGAAGAAGTAGGAGGGCGGGAGCCCCGCGGACGGGCAGGTAGATTCGGCCCCGTGCTCCGCTTCCTCACCGCTGGCGAGTCGCACGGTCCCGCCCTCGTCGTCGTCGTCGAGGGCCTTCCGGCCGGGTTGCCGATCACGGTCGAGGAGGTAGCCCTCGAGCTCGCGCGCCGCCGCCTCGGCTACGGGCGCGGCCCGCGGATGCGCTTCGAACAGGACAAGGTCACCCTCCTCGGCGGCGTGCGCCACGGCCGCACCCTCGGCTCGCCGGTCGCGATCGAGATCGCGAACAGCGAGTGGCCGAAGTGGGAGCAGGAGATGTCCGCTGCACCCGGGCTGCCGCAAAGGGAGCTCACGACGCCGCGGCCGGGACACGCCGACCTCGCCGGGATGCAGAAGTACGGCTTCGCGGACGCCCGCGACGTGCTCGAGCGCGCGTCCGCACGCGAGACGGCGGCGCGCGTCGCGGCCGGCGCGCTCGCCAAGGCGCTCCTCGCGCGTCTTGGCGTCGCGGTCGTGAGTCACGTCATCCAGCTCGGCGCGGCGCGCGCCCCCCTCGGGCGCCGGCCGGAGCCCGGGGACCTCCCGGCGGTCGACGAGTCGCCGGTGCGCTGCTTCGACCCGGTCGCAGCCGAGGAGATGGTCGCCGAGATCAAGGCCGCGGCCAAGGTTGGCGACTCGCTCGGCGGCGTCGCCGAGGTCCTCGCCTACGGCGTCCCGGTCGGTCTCGGCAGCCACGTCCACTGGGACCGCAAGCTCGATGCGCAGCTGGCCGGCGCGCTGATGAGCATCCAGGCCGTCAAGGGGGTCGAGATCGGTGACGCGTTCGCCGTCGCGGGCCTGCGCGGCTCGGAGGCCCATGACGCCGTCGGCTGGGATGCCGCAGCCGGGACCTACGTGCGGGAGACGACGCGCGCCGGTGGTGTCGAAGGGGGCATCTCGACCGGAGCGCTGGTCGTCGCCCGAGCCGCGATGAAGCCGCTCGCCACGTTGAACCGCCCCGTGCTGAAGACCGTCGACGTCGTCACCAAGCAAGAGACGGTCTCGTTCAAGGAGCGCACCGACGTCACTGCGGTGCCGGCGATGGGCGTGGTCGCCGAGACGATGGTGGCCCTCGTCCTCGCCGGCGAGGCCCTGCGCAAGTTCGGTGGCGACTCTCTCGCCGAGGTGCAGCGCAACCGCGCCGGGTACCTCGCCGCACTCGACGAGACCCCTTCGCGGGCGCCCGGCGCGTCGACGACGCCCGCGTGAGCGGCCCGGCGGGACGGCCCGCGCCGCGCCACGTCGTGCTCGTCGGCATGCCCGGTGCCGGCAAGACCTCCACCGGGCGCGCGCTCGCGGCCCTGATCGGCCGGGGCTTCGTCGATACCGACGAGACCGTCGAGCGCACGTCGGGGATGAGCGTCGCCGAGCTGTTCCGCCGGCACGGCGAGGAGGCCTTTCGCGCCGCGGAGCACGACGCCCTCGCCGACGCGCTCGGGGCCTCGCCGCCCCGCGTCGTCGCGGCCGGTGGCGGTGCCGTCCTCGCGCCGGCGAACCGGGCACTTTTCGAGGGGAGCGACGTCGTCTGGCTCCGGGCCGACACCGACACCCTCGCCGCGCGCCTCGGGGCGGCGGGCGACCGCCCGCTTCTCGCCGGCGACCCCGCCGGGGCGCTCGCCCGCCTCGACGCCGAGCGGGCCCCCCTCTATGCGGCGGTGGCGACCGTCGTCGTCGACGTCGACGGCCTGAGCGCCGACCAGGCGGCGCTCCGCGCGGTGGGGGCGCTCCAGCGCCGGGTGCGCGTCGGGCTCGCCGGGCGCGGCTACGACGTGGTCGTCGGTCCGGGCGCGGCCCGCCTCCTTGCCGAGGTCCTGCCCCGGGGCGCCCGGCGCTGCTGCCTCGTGACCCAGGAGGGGATCCCCGTCGCGGTCGAGACCGGGCTCGAGACGACGCGCCTTGAGATCGGTCGCGGCGAGCGGGCGAAGTCGGTCGCGACCCTCGAGGCGCTGTGGCGACGCTTCGTCGCCGCAGGGCTCACCCGCGCGGACGTCGTCGTCGCGCTCGGAGGCGGAATGGTCAGCGACGTCGCCGGCTTCGCCGCGGCCACCTACCACCGCGGCGTTCGGGTCGTGCACGTGGCGACGACGCTGCTCGCGCAGGTGGACGCGGCCATCGGCGGCAAGACCGGGATCAACCTGCCCGAGGGAAAGAACCTCGTCGGAGCGTTCTGGCAGCCGAGCGCCGTGCTCTGCGACACCGATGTCCTCTTGAGCCTCCCCGGGCGGGAGTGGCGCTCCGGCCTCGGGGAGATGGCGAAGTACGCGTTCTTGGGGGTGGAGGATCTCGACGACCTCCCGCTCGTCGAGCAGGTCGCGCGCTGCGTCGCCGCCAAGGCCGCCGTCGTCGCGGCGGACGAGCGCGAGGCTGGCGCGCGTGCCCGCCTCAACTACGGCCACACCCTCGCCCACGCGCTCGAGGCCGTCGGCCTCGCCGGTGACGAGGGCGACCCCGGCGCGCTCGACCTGCGCCACGGGGAGGCGGTCGCGATCGGCCTCGTCTTCGCGGCCCGCCTCGCCGAGCGCCTCGGGCGCATCGGGCCCGAGCGCGTCGCGCGCCACCTCGAGGTCGTCCGCGGCTACGGCCTGCCCGACACCCTGCCGGCCGCCGCCGAGGACGACGCGCTCGTCGCGGCGATGGCGCGGGACAAGAAGGCGACGGCCGGCCTGACCTTCGTGCTGGACGGCCCCCGTGGCGTCGAGCCCGTCGCGGGCGTGGATCCCGCGGTCGTCTCCGAGGTCCTCGCGACCTGGCGCAAGGAGGCCCCATGAGCGCACGACCGCCCGTCGTCCTCCTGCTGTCGGGGCCGAACCTCCAGCTGCTCGGCGACCGGGACCCGAAGGTGTACGGCACCGAGCGCCTGGAGGACCATGTCCGTCGGGCGAGCGAGCGGGCCGCGGCGCACGGGTTGGCGCTCGAGCACCTCCAGGCCGACGCTGAGGCCGCCCTCGTCGCGGCCGTCCACGGCGCGCGCGGCCGTGCGGCGGCCCTCGTGGTCAACGCCGGTGCGCTCACCCACTACGGCTGGGCGCTGCACGACGCGCTCGCGACCTTCGCCGGGCCGGTCGTCGAACTCCACCTCTCCAACCCCGCCGCGCGTGAGCCCTGGCGCCAGACGAGCGTCGTGGCGCCGGTCGCGGACGGGACCGTCGCGGGCTTCGGCGGCCTCGGCTACCTGCTCGCGCTCGACGCGGTCGCAGCCCTCCTCGGGCGCGCGTGAGCGCCGCCGTGGCCCGCGTCCCTACAGTGCACAGATGACCGGCACCCCGGCCCTTGTCGACTCCCTGCCACCGATGGAGGTGGCGGCCCGCCTCCCGCGCCTCGTCGCCGCGCTCGAGCCGGCGGGCTGCGACGCCCTGCTCGTCAGCAGTCTCGAGAACATCCGCTACCTGACCGGCTTCAGCGGGTCGGCGGCCCTGCTGCTCGTGCGGGGAGCCGGCGTGCTGTTGTGCACCGACGGCCGTTACCGCGACCAGGCCCGCCTCGAACTCGAGGCGGCGGGCGTCGACGCCGAGGTCCATGTCGGGCTCGCGGCGAGCCAGCTGGAGGCGGTGCGCCACGGGCTCGGTCCGGCGCGGCGCCTCGGCGTCGAAGCCGCGGCGGTGAGCTGGGCGGAGGTCCGGCGACTCCAGTCCATCCTCGAGGGGATCGTCCTCGTGCCGACGGCCGGGCTCGTCGAGACGCTGCGGATGGTGAAGGACGAGGGGGAGGTCGCGCGCATCGAGGCGGCGTGCGCGATCGCGGACGTGGCGCTCGCGCAGACCAAGGAGATGCTTCTCAGCGGCTGCAGCGAGGTGGCCTTCTCCGCCGAGCTCGACCACGAGATGCTGCGACGCGGCGCGTCGGCACCCTCGTTCGCGACGATCGTCGCCTCCGGGCCGAACGCCGCCCTGCCGCACGCCCGGCCGAGCGGTCGGATTGTCGGCCGGGGCGAGCTCGTCGTCGTCGACTTCGGCGCCACGGTCGACGGCTACCACTCCGACATGACGCGCACCCTCTGTGTCGGCGAGCCGGCCGACGGTCTCGATGCGGTGGTTGAGGCGGTGCTCGCGGCCCAGCGCGCCGGGGTGCGCGCGGTCGTCGCCGGCGCCGCCGCCGCGGCGGTCGATGCGGCGTGTCGCGAGTCGCTCGAGGCTGCGGGGTACCTCGAGGCGTTCACCCACTCGACGGGCCACGGGGTCGGCCTTGAAATCCACGAGGCCCCGAGGCTCGCCGCGGAGTCGGCTGATATCCTGCCCGCGGACAGCGTCGTGACCGTCGAGCCCGGGGTGTACCTGCCCGGCCGGGGCGGCGCCCGGATCGAGGACACCGTGGTCGTGACCGACCGCGGCGCGCGCCTGCTCACCAAGTCGACCAAGGACTACACGCTCTGATGGCACTCTCGACCAACGACCTCAAGAACGGCATGGCGCTCGACCTTCCCGAAGGGCTGTTCACCGTGATCGAGTTCCAGCACGTCAAGCCCGGCAAGGGCGGGGCCTTCGTGCGGACCAAGCTGCGCAACATGCGCACGAAGGCCGTGCTCGAGCGCACCTTCCGAGCGGACGAACGGGTCGAGCAGGCCCTGATCGAGAAGAAGGAGATGCAGTTCCTCTACCGCGAGGGCGAGCGTTTCGTCTTCATGGACAACGTCTCCTACGACCAGGTCGCGGTGGACGGCGCCGCGCTCGGCCAGGCCCCCTCCTACCTGAAGGAGGGTGACGCCGCGATCCTGCAGTGGTACGGCAACGAGGTCGTCGACGTCGACCTGCCCGCGGCCGTCGAGCTGACCGTCGCCGAGACCGAGCCCGGGCTGCAGGGCGACCGCGTCTCGGGCGCCCGCAAGCCGGCGACGACGGAGACCGGCCTCGTCGTCCAGGTGCCCCTCTTCGTCAACCCGGGCGACCGGATCAAGGTCGACACCCGTTCCGGTGAGTACCTCACGAGGGCCTGACGCCCCGGCCGGGAGCGACGAAGCGCCGTCGGGTGCCCGGCGCCGCGCGCGCGAGCGGGCGCTCGACCTGCTCTATGAGGCCGAGGTCAAGGGACGGAGCCCGGCGGCGGTCCTCGCCGACCTGCCGGTGGCGCCGGACCGCTACGCCGCCGCTCTCGTCACGGGCGTCGGGCGGCGCCTGTCGGAGATCGACGCCCTCATCGCCGACGCGGCGAGCGGCTGGCGCCTGGAGCGGATGCCGGCGGTCGACCGCCAGCTGCTGCGCCTGGCGGTCTACGAGCTGCTCGAGCGGTCCGAGGTGCCCGTCGCCGTCATCCTCGACGAGGCGGTCGAACTCGCAAAGGCGTTCTCGACCGAGGACTCGGGGCGCTTCGTGAACGGGGTCCTCTCGAGCATCGCGGCCCTTTGCCGGCCGGAGGCCCGGCGGGGCGCATGAGCACCCCGGGCGGGGAGTCTGCCGCCTACCGGGACGCGGGCGTCGACTACGCGACGCTCGACGCCGCAAAGCGCGCCGCGCTCGCGGCGGCGCGCGCGACCGGTTCGGCCGCACTGGTCGCGGGTGCGCGCTTCGTCGAGGAGTCCCGGGGCGAGCCGGCCCAGCTGGTCGAGGTCGGCCCCCAGCGCTTCGGCTTCGTGCTCGAGTGCCTCGGGACCAAGTCCATGCTCGCCGGCGCCTTCGAGGAGCAGACCGGCGCGGACCGCTTCGCGGCCATCGGCTACGACACGGTCGCCGCGGTCGTCAACGACCTCGTCTGTGTCGGCGCACTGCCCCTGCTCGTCAACGCGTACTTCGCGACCGGCGCAGCCGGGTGGTACGACGGGCGCCGCCACGCCTCGCTCGTGGAGGGCTTCGCGCAGGCCTGCGCGGACGCCGGCGCGATCTGGGCGGGCGGGGAGTCCCCGACCCTCGCGGGGCTCGTCGCCCCGAACGAGGTCGACCTTGCGGGTGCGGCGCTCGGCGTCGTTCCGCCGGGCGCCGCCCCCCTGCTCGGCTCCGCGCTCGAGCCGGGCGACGAGATCGTGCTCGTCGCCTCGAGCGGGCTGCACGCCAACGGGGCCTCCCTCGCCCGCCGCGTCGCCCGCCACCTTCCCGACCGCCTCGAGCACCGCCTGCCGAGCGGCACGCTGCTCGGCGACGCGCTCTTGGTCCCGAGCGTCAGCTACGTGGGCCTGGTCGCCGGCCTGCAGTCGGCGGGGGTGCCGCTGCACTACGCGAGCCACATCACCGGCCACGGCTGGCGCAAGCTCCAGCGCGCGCGCCGCGCGCTCACCTACCGCGTCCAGCGCCTCCCCGAGGTCCCCGAGGTGCTCGACTTCCTCGCCCGCGCCGCCGATCTCGAGCCCGCCGAGGCCTACGCGACGCTCAACATGGGGGCGGGATTCGCCTGCTATGTGGCCGCGGGTGCCGGGGAGGAGACGGTCGCGATCGCCACGCGCCTTGGCCACCGCGCGCTCGTCGCCGGCGTCGTCGAGGCGGGCGAGCGCCGGGTGGTCATCGAGCCCCTCGCCATCACCTACACGGGCGCGGCGCTCGACCTCGGCTGATGGGCGGCGCGCGCCTCGCCTGCTTCGACCTCGACAACACCCTGATCGACCGCGGCGCGGCCTACCTCAGCTGGGCGCGGGAGTTCGCCGGACGCCGCGGCCTCGACCAGGCCGCCGTCGAGCTGCTCGTCGAGCTCGACCGGGACGGTTTCGCGACCCGCGCCGAGGTCTTCGGACCGGCGCGCGCGCGTCTCGGGCTCGCAGAAGGCGTCGAGGAGCTCGTCGCCGCCTACCGCATCGACTACCCGCGCCACGTCGCGCCCGTGCCCGAGGTCGCCTCCGGCCTCGCGCGCCTGCGTGAGGCGGGCGTTCGCGTCGCGCTCGTGACCAACGGCCCGCCGAGCCAGTGCGACAAGCTGGTGCGCGCCGGGCTAGAGGGGTGCTTCGACGCGGTCTGCATCTCCGAGCTCCTCGGGGTGGCCAAGCCCGACCGCGCGATCTTCGCCGCGGCCGCCGAGCGCTGCGGCACGGCACTGTCAAAGCTCGGGCGGGGCTGGATGGTGGGTGACCAGCCCGAGGCGGATGTCGCCGGGGGCCACGGCGCCGGGCTCGAGACGCTCTGGGTCCGCCGCGGCCGGCGCTTCCCCGGGCACCTGCCCGCACCGGACCGGGAGGTCGACGGAGCGCTCGAGGCGCTGGCGTACCTGCTCGACGAGGCGGGGGGCGTCGCCGGCGGCTAGCACTCTCCTTATGAGAGTGCTAATCTCGTGTGTGAGCCGCACGCTCGATCCACCGAAAGGGAAGGGCCCGGGCCGATCCCCGGGCGCAGGACAGGAGGTGGCCTGATGGCACTTCTCCGGACCGACCCGTTCCGCGACATCGACCGCGTTTTCCAGCAGCTGTGGGGCCCCTCGGCGCGAAGCACGATGGGGTCCGCGCTCTCGATGCCGATCGACGCCTACCGCAAGGGCGACCGGTTCCTCGTGCAGATCGACCTGCCCGGCGTGCGCGCCGAGGACGTCGAGGTCACCGTCGAGGACAACGTGCTGACCGTGAAGGCCGAGCGTCGGGCGCCCGAGCTGTCCGGTGACGTCGAGACGCTCGCTTCCGAGAGGCTGTTCGGGTCCTTCTCGCGCCAGCTGTTCCTCGGGCGGAACCTCGACACCTCCAAGATCGAGGCGCGCTACGAGGACGGCGTGCTGCACGTCGCGATCCCCGTCGCCGAGCACGCCAAGGCGCGCCGCATCGAGGTCGGGACCACCAAGGGCGCAGGCGCCGTCGAGGTGAGCGCGGCCGCGTCGGCGTCGGCCGGCGACTGAGGGCGGACCCGGGGGCCCGCGCCCGGCGCGGGGTGCGGGGCCACGGCGGGTCCCCGGCGTCCCACCCGCGCCGAGCGTGCCCGTGCGCCGGGGTGCCGGTGTCCCCTGGGGCGCGTCGGCGGTAAGGTGTCGCCGGACGTGAAACGGGTCCCGTGAGGCCCGTACGGACGACGGAGGGTCCCGGTGGCGACAGGTGAGCGGCGCGGCGCGCGCGCGGACGGGCGGATGTTCCGTTCCCGCTCCGTCGTCATGGACGCCGACGACCTGCGCCGCGCGCTGGTGCGCATCGCGCACGAGATCATCGAGCGCAACCACGGGACCGCGCAGCTCGTCGTCGTCGGTCTCCAGAGCGGCGGCGTCCCCCTTGCCCGGCGGCTGGCCGCGCTGCTGAGCGAGATCGACGGACGCGCCGTCCCCCTCGGCGTCCTCGATGTCGCGCTCTACCGCGACGACCTCGCGCTGCGCGTGGTGCAGCCCGAGGCGGCGACGGACATCCCCGTTGATCTGCGCGACCGCGTCGTCGTCCTGGTCGACGACGTGCTGTTCACCGGCCGGACGGTGCGGGCGGCGCTCGACGCGCTCGCCGACTACGGGCGGGCACGCGCCGTCCAGCTCGCGGTGCTGGTCGACAGGGGCCACCGGGAGCTGCCGATCCGCCCCGACTTCGTCGGCAAGAACCTGCCGACGCGCCGCGACGAGGTCGTCGAGGTCTGCGCGCAGGGCGTCGCGCTCGGCGATCTCGTGCCTGCGGGGGACCCGTGAGCGGCGCGCCCCGCCACCTGCTCTCGGTCGCCGACCTCGGCCGGGCGGGGATCGTCGAGGTCCTCCGCCTCGCGGACTCCTTCGCCGAGATCGCCGAGCGCCCGATCCCCAAGGTGCCGACGCTGCGCGGCCGGACGGTCGCGACGGTCTTCTTCGAGGCCTCCACGCGGACGCGCCTGTCGTTCGAGACCGCCGCCAAGCGGCTCTCGGCCGACACGATGAGCTTCGGCACCGCGGGCTCGTCGCTCAGCAAGGGCGAGTCCCTGCGCGACACCGCCGAGACGCTCGACGCGATGGGCGTCGACGTCATGGTGGTCCGCCACGCGGCCGCCGGCGCACCCGCCCGGGTCGCCTCCTATGTCAGCGCGCACGTCGTCAACGCCGGCGACGGCCAGCACGAGCATCCGACCCAGGCGTTGCTCGACTGCTTCACCCTGCGCGAGGCGCGCGCGGCCGCAGGGGCTGCTGCCGACGACCTCGAGGGCCTGCGCGTCGCGATCGTCGGGGACGTCCGCCACAGCCGGGTCGCGCGCTCCGATGTGCTCGCGCTGAGCGCCCTCGGCGCCGAGATCCACCTCGTCGGTCCGGCGACGCTGCTGCCGCCCTCGCTCGAGGGCTGGCCGGTGAAGAGTGCCGGCGCAGACCTCGACGCCCTGCTCGGCGAGCTCGACGTCGTCTACGTGTTGCGCCTCCAGCTGGAGCGCATGCGCACCGGACTGCTCCCTTCGCTGCGCGAGTACTCGGCGCGCTTCGGCCTCACGGCGGGGCGTGCCCGGCGCCTTCCCGAGTCGGCCGTGGTGCTGCACCCCGGGCCGATGAACCGCGGCGTCGAGATCGACGACGCGGTCGCGTCCTCGCCGCGCTCGCGCGTGACCCGCCAGGTGCGAAACGGCGTCGCTGTGCGCATGGCGGTGCTCTTCCACCTGCTGAACGGCCCGGATCAGGCCGCAACCCGGACGGCGGCGGCGGCCCCGTGACGAGCTCGCGGACATCCGGCACGCGCCCGCGCCCGGCGGTGCTCGTCGAGGGCGGGACCGTCGTCGGACCCGGCGGCGTGCAGCGCGCCGACGTCCTGGTCGAGGACGGGGTCGTCGCCGCGCTCGGCCCGGGGCTCGCCGCGCCCGCCGGGGCGCTGCGCCTCGACGCCGGCGGGTGCTACGTCGCGCCCGGGCTCGTGGACCTGCACGCGCACCTGCGGGAGCCGGGCAACGAGCCGGCCGAGACCGTTGAGACCGGCGCGCGCGCCGCGGCCCGGGGCGGCTACAGCGCCGTCGTCGCGATGCCGAACACCGAACCGGCGATCGACTCGGCCGCCGTGGTGCGGGACGTGCTCGCCCTCGGGAGGGACGCGTGCGTCGAGGTCGCCGTCGCCGGCACGATCACGCTCGGACGCCGGGGCGAGCACCTGTCGCCCTTCGCGGAGATGTCTGCGCTCGGCGTCCGGCTCTTCACCGACGACGGGCGCGGGGTGCAGGACCCAAGCGTCCTGCGCCGCGCGCTCGAGTACGGGCGCGATCTCGGGATCGTCTGCGCCGAGCACTGCGAGGACGAACGCCTCGCGGCCGGCGGCCATATGCACGAGGGCGCCTGGTCGAGCCGGCTCGGCATCCCGGGCCAGAGCGCCCTCGCCGAGGAGGTGATGCTCGCGCGGGACCTCGCGCTGGTGCGCGAGACGGGCGCGCCGATGCACTTCCTGCACCTGTCGACCGCGGGTTCGGTCCGCCTGCTCGCCGCCGCGCGCGCCGAGGGGCTCCCGGTGAGCGGCGAGGTGACCCCGCACCACCTGAGCCTCACCGACGCCGAGGTCGCCACCTACGACCCGGTCTACAAGGTGAACCCCCCGCTGCGGACGCCCGCGGACCTCGCCGCCCTCGCCGCCGCCTGCGCCGAGGGGACCATCGACGCGGTCGCGACCGACCACGCGCCCCACCCGCCCGAGGACAAGGACCGCCCCTTCGAGGAGGCGCCGCCGGGGATGATCGGCCTCGAGACGGCGCTCGCGGTCGCCTACGGCGCGCTCGTCGTGCCGGGCCACCTCGACGTCATGAGGCTGTTCGCGCTCTTGTCGTGGCAGCCCGCCCGCCTCGCCGGGCTCACCGGCGCGGGGCACGGCGGACCCCTCGTCCCCGGCGCGCCGGCACACATCTGCGTCTTTGACCCGGCGGCGCACGGCGTCTTCGACCCGGCCAGCGGGGCGAGCCGGAGCCGCAACACCCCCTTCGGCGGCCGGGAGCTCACCGGCGCGGTCCGCCACACACTCGTCGGCGGCGAGCCCGTCGTGATCGCAGGAGAGGCGCAGAGATGACCGACCGGCCACGGGTCCGCCCCGAGGCGCTGCTCGTCCTCGAGGACGGCACTGCCTTCACCGGCGAGGCGTTCGGCGCGCTCGCCGAGCGCCCGGGGACGATCGCGACCGGCGAGGTCGTGTTCAACACGGTGATGGCCGGCTACCAGGAGGTACTGACCGACCCCTCCTACGCCGGCCAGATCGTCGCCTTCACCTACCCCCACATCGGCAGCTACGGCGTGAGCGCCGCGGACGAGGAGAGCGCCGGCCCGCAGGTGCGTGCGGCGATCGTGCGCGACCTCGTGGCGCAGCCGAGCAGCTGGCGGTCGGGGGGGGATCTCGAGTCCTACCTCGCGCGCCACGGTCTGGGGGGGATCGCGGGCGTCGACACGAGGCGGCTGACCCGGCACCTGCGCGACGCCGGTGCGATGTGCGGCGCGATCGGCGTCGCGGACGAGGCGCTCGTGCACCAGGCCGCCCGCGCCGAGCCGGGAACGGTCGGGCGCGACCTCGTCGGGGACGTCACGACCGCCGAGGCCTACCTCGTGCCCGGCGGCCCCCGTCGTGTCGTCGCGTACGACTTCGGCATCAAGCGCGACATCCTCCGGGGCCTCGCCCCCTTCGCAGCGGTGGAGGTCGTGCCGGCGCTCACCCCCGCGAGCGAGGTCCTCGCGCGCCGTCCGGACGGTGTCTTCCTCTCCAACGGCCCGGGAGATCCCGCGGCCCTGAGCGCCGAGGTCGCCGAGATCCGGGCCCTGCTCGGGGAGGTGCCGATCTTCGGGATCTGCCTTGGCCACCAGCTGCTCGCCGCGGCACTCGGGGGGCGGACCTACAAGCTCCCCTTCGGCCACCACGGCGGGAACCACCCGGTCAAGCGCCTCGCGACCGGCGCCGTCGAGGTGACGAGCGAGAACCATGGCTATGCCGTCGAGTCGGGGACCATCGAGGGGGCACAGGTGACCCACGTCAACCTGAACGACGGCGTCGTCGAGGGGTTCGCAGCGCTGTCGCTGCGGGCGTTCTCAGTGCAGTACCACCCGGAGGCCTCGCCCGGCCCCCACGACTCCCGCTACCTCTTCGCGCAGTTCGCGGCGCTGATGGACGGCGACAAATCCTTCGTCACGGCGGCGGGCCGCTGATGGGACGGCGCAACGACCTCGAGTCGATCCTCGTCGTCGGGTCGGGGCCGATCGTGATCGGCCAGGCCTGCGAGTTCGACTACTCGGGGACCCAGGCGTGCCGGGTGCTGCGCGAGGAGGGCTACCGCGTCATCCTCGTCAACTCCAACCCGGCGACGATCATGACCGATCCCGAGCTCGCGGACCGGACCTACATCGAGCCGCTCTCGCCCGAGGTCGTCGCGGCGGTGATCGCCCGCGAGCGCCCCGACGCGCTGCTCCCGACGATGGGCGGCCAGACCGCGCTCAACCTCGCCGTCGCGCTGAGCGAGCGGGGCGTGCTCGCCGAGTACGGCGTCGAGCTGATCGGCGCGAAGCTCGAGGCGATCCGCACCGCCGAGGATCGCGAGGCGTTCAAGGAGGCGATGGCCGAGATCGGGCTCGCCTGCCCGGAGTCGGGCTTCGCGCACAGCCTCGAGGAGGCGCTCGCCGTCGGCGACGAGATCGGCTACCCGATCATGGTGCGGCCGTCGTACATCCTCGGCGGGGCGGGGACGGGGATCGCGCACGACCGCGACGAGCTCACGACGCTCGCGGCCGCGGGCCTCGCGGCGAGCCCGGTCGGCGAGATCCTCGTCGAGCGCTCGATCGCGGGGTGGAAGGAGTACGAGCTCGAGGTGATGCGCGACCGCGCGGACAACTGCGTGGTCGTCTGCTCGATCGAGAACTTCGACCCGATGGGTGTGCACACCGGGGACTCGATCACCGTCGCGCCGGCCCAGACCCTTTCCGATGTCGAGTACCAGGAAATGCGCGACGCCGCATTTTCCTGCATCCGGCGTGTCGGCGTCGAGACGGGCGGGTCGAACATCCAGTTCGCCGTCGATCCCCGCACGGGCGAGCGCCTCGTGATCGAGATGAACCCGCGCGTCTCGCGCTCGTCTGCGCTCGCGTCGAAGGCGACGGGCTTCCCGATCGCGAAGATCGCCGCCCGCCTCGCCGTCGGCTACACCCTCGACGAGATCCCGAACGACATCACCAAGGCGACGCCCGCGAGCTTCGAGCCGACGATCGACTACGTCGTGACCAAGGTCCCGCGCTGGGCCTTCGAGAAGCTGCCCGGGACCGCGGACCGTCTCGGCACGCGCATGCAGAGCGTCGGGGAGGTGATGGCGATCGGGCGCACGTTCACCGAGTCGTTCCAAAAGGCGCTGCGCGGTCTCGAGCACGGGCGCGCCGGGCTGAACGCGGACCGCGCCGAGGCCGCCTACGAGGCGCTGTCCGAGGAGGACCTGCTCGCGCGGGCGGCGGTCGGCACCCCGGAGCGGCCCTTCCAGCTCGAGGCGCTCCTGCGAAGGGGCGTGTCCGTCCCGCGGGTCGCCGAGCGGACGGGGATCGATCCGTGGTTCCTCGACCGCATCGCGGAGATCGTCGCCTGCCGGCGCGAGATCGAGCGGTCGCCCGGCGACAGCCCCGCGGCGAGCCTTTCTGCGCTGACCCCGCAACAGTGGCGGCGGGCCAAGCGCCACGGCTTCTCCGACGCGCAGATCGCCCACCTCCTTGGAGCTGAGGAGGGCGCGGTCCGCGGCGCGCGCCTTGCGGCCGGCGTGCGTCCGACCTTCAAGACCGTCGACACCTGCGGCGCGGAGTTCGCGGCGGAGACCCCGTACTACTACTCGACCTACGAGGACGAGGACGAGATCCGCCCCGCGGCGAAGCCCCGGGTCGTGATCCTCGGGTCGGGGCCGAACCGCATCGGCCAGGGGATCGAGTTCGACTACTGCTGCGTGCACGCGTCGCTGGCGCTGCGCGACGCGGGCTATGAGACCGTGATGGTCAACTGCAACCCCGAGACCGTCTCGACCGACTACGACACCTCCGACCGCCTCTACTTCGAGCCGATCACCGAGGAGGACGTGCTCGCCGTCATCGACGCCGAGAACGGCGCCGGGGCCGGCGGGGTCAAAGGCGTCGTCCTCGCGCTGGGGGGCCAGACGCCGCTCAAGCTCGCAAGCCGGCTGCCGGAGGACCTCGTGCTCGGCACCTCGCCGGCCGCGATCGACCTCGCCGAGGACCGCGAGGCCTGGGCGGCGCTGTGCGCGCGCCTCGAGATCCCCCAGCCTGCGGGCGGGACCGCCCGGAACCTCGCCGAGGCGCGCGCCGTCGCGGCGCGCGTCGGCTACCCGGTCCTCGTGCGCCCGAGCTACGTCCTCGGCGGGCGCGCGATGGAGATCGTCTACGACGACGAACGCCTCGCCTCCGCGATGGCCGAGCTCGCCGGCTTCGACGGGGCCGGCGCGGCCGGCTCGCTCGGACGCGAGGGCGGGCTGTCCGCGCAGCGTCCGGTGCTGATCGACCGCTTCCTCGAGGACGCGATCGAGGTCGACGTCGACGCCGTGCGCGACTGCGGCGGCGAGGTGCTGATCGCCGGGATCCTCGAGCACGTCGAGGAGGCGGGCGTGCACTCGGGCGACTCGGCCTGCGCGATCCCGCCGCCGACCCTCGCCGAGGAGACCGTGGCGGTCATCGAGCGCTACACGCGCGAGATCGCCGCGGCGCTCGGGGTCGTCGGCCCCCTGAACGTGCAGTACGCGGTCAAGCTCGGCCAGGTCTTCGTCATCGAGGCGAACCCCCGCGCCTCGCGCACGGTGCCCTTCGTCGCCAAGGCGACCGGGGTGCCCCTCGCCAAGATCGCGGCGCGCGTCATCGCGGGCGCGACGCTGGCGGAGCTGCGCGGCGAGGGTCTCGCGCCACGCAGCGCGGGGCGCCCCGCGCAGGTGAGCGTGAAGGAGGCCGTCCTGCCCTTCAGCCGCTTCCCGGAGGTCGACGCGCTCCTCGGCCCCGAGATGCGCTCGACGGGTGAGGTGATGGGCGTCGCGACGACCTTCGGCCTCGCGTTCGCCAAGAGCCAGATCGCAGCGGGAAACAGCCTTCCGGACACCGGCACCGTGCTGTTCTCGCTCGCGGACCGTGACAAGCCCGCGGGTCTGCTGGCGGCGCGCGCCTTCGTCGAGCTCGGCTTCACGCTGGCGGCGACCCAGGGCACCGCGGACCACTTCGCCGCGCACGGCCTCGCCGTCGCGACCCGCGTCGCCAAGCTCGGCGACCCCGCGGTCGGCGACGGGCTGACCGACGCGGTCGGTCTCATCCGCGCCGGTGGCGTGGCGCTCGTCGTCAACACGCCGCGGGGCCGCGGGCCGCGCGCAGACGGTGCGCACATCCGCCGGGCCGCGTCCGCGGCGGGGGTGCCGATCGTGACGACGCTCGCCGCGGCACGTGCCGCGGCGGCGGGCGTCGCGGACTGGCGCCGCCACGGGCTGAGCGTGGAGAGCCTCCAGGAGCATCACGAGGCGACGGCCGCCGGGGCGCGATGAGCCCGGGCGGTGGCGTCGACCTCACGACGCGGGTCGGCTCGCTCGAGCTGGCCACTCCGGTGGCGACGGCGGCCGGCACGGCCGGACACGGCGCCGAGCTCGCCGCCTACCTGGACCTCGGCGCCCTCGGCGCGCACGTCGTGAAGTCGCTCGCGGCCGACCCCTGGCCCGGGAACCCCGCACCGCGGGTCTGGCCGCTGCGGGCCGGGATGCTGAACAGCGTGGGGCTGCAGGGACCGGGCATCTTGGCCTGGCGCCGCGAGCACCTCGACGCGCTCGTCCGCAGCGGGGCGCGCGTCGTCGTGAGCATCTGGGGGCGCAGCGTCGCCGAGTTCGGCCGCGCCGGAGAGCTGCTGCGCGAGCTTCCCGACTGCGTCGTCGGGGTCGAGGTCAACGTCTCCTGCCCCAACCTCGAACGGGGCGGCGCGATGTTCGCCCACTCACCCGAGGCGACCGCGGCGGCGGTGGGGGCGGCGGCGGTCTGCGGCCTGCCGCTTTCGGTGAAGCTCTCGGCGGGCACGCCCGCCCTCGTCGCAGTGGCCGGCGCCGCGCTCGAGGCCGGTGCGGAGTCCCTCGTCCTTCTCAACACGCTGGCCGGCATGGCGATCGACCTCGCAACCCGCCGCCCCGCCCTCGGTGCAGGCGGCGGCGGGGTCTCGGGAGCCCCGCTCCACGCGCTCGCCGTGCGCGCCGTCTACGACTGCCGCGCCGCCTACCCCGGGGCGGGGATCTGGGGCGTCGGCGGGGTCGAGACGGGCGAGGACGCCGTCGAGCTCCTCCTCGCCGGTGCGGACGCCGTCCAGGTCGGCACGGCGACCCTCGCGGAGCCCCGTGCGGCGCTACGCGTCCGTGACGAGCTCGTCTCCTGGTGCGCCGCGCACGGCGTCAGCGCGGTCCGGGAGCTCGTCTCCGCCGCGCACGGCGCGCCGGGGGACGGCCGTGGGTGAGCTCGGGGAGGCGCGCGCCCGGCTCGTGCTCGCGCTCGACGACGACGACCTGGGCCGCGCGACGGCCGCGGCGACGGCGCTGGCGCCGTTCTTCGCGACGGTCAAGGTCGGCCTCGAGCTGTTCGCCGCCGCGGGGCCGCAGGCCTTCGCCGTTCTCGGCGCTGCCGGCTTCGCGCTCTTCGCGGACCTGAAGCTCCACGACATCCCGACCACCGTCGAACGGGCGGCCCGGGTCATCGGCCGGGAGGGTGTCGCGCTGGTGACCCTGCACACCGCCGGGGGCGCCGCGATGCTGCGGGCGGGCGTCGAAGGTCTCGCCGCGGGCGCCGCCGAGGCCGGCGTGGCGCCGCCGCGCGCTCTCGGGGTCACCGTGCTCACGAGCGAGGCACAGGCGCCGGTCGCGCTGCTCACCGAGCGGGCGCGTCTTGCGGAGGCCGCGCGATGTGCCGGCGTCGTCTGCGCAGCGCCCGACCTCGCCGTCGTGAGGGCTGCGGCACCCGGGCTGCTGAGCGTCGTCCCGGGCATCCGGCTCGCCGGCGCGCCCGCGCACGACCAGGCCCGCGTCGCGACCCCGGCCCAGGCCCTGGCGGCCGGCGCTGACCTGCTCGTCTGCGGGCGCGCCGTGCTGCAGGCCCCCGACCCCGAGGCGGCGGCCGCGTCGCTGTGCGCGCAGGTCGCCGAGGCGCTGCGCGACCGGGCCTGAGGGCGCCCCGGCCGCCGGCGGTTCAGATGACCTTGCGGTCGGCCGAGGGGAAGTGGCACGCGACGGTGTGCCCGGTCTCCTCGAAGGTCGAGAGCTTGGGCTCCTCGCGGGCGCAGATCTCCTGGGCTTTCCAGCACCGCGTGCGGAAACGGCAGCCGCTCGGCGGGTCGACCGGGCTCGGGACGTCGCCGGGCAGCACGATGCGCTGCCGGGCGCGCTCGGCGCGGGGATCGGGGACGGGCACGGCCGAGAGCAGCGCCTGGGTGTAGGGGTGTGCCGGGCTGTTGTAGATCTGGGCGCGCGTGCCCGTCTCGACGATCTTGCCGAGGTACATCACGGCGACGCGGTCGGAGATGTGGCGGACGACCGAGAGGTCGTGGGCGACGAAGAGGTAGGCGAGCCCGAGGCGGTCCTGGAGCTCCTCGAGGAGGTTGACGACGCCCGCCTGGATCGAGACGTCGAGCGCGGAGACGGGCTCGTCGAGCACGAGCAGCTTGGGCTCCACGATGAGGGCACGGGCGATGCCGATCCGCTGGCGCTGTCCACCGGAGAACTCGTTCGGGTAGCGGCCGGCATGCCCGGGGGCGAGGCCGACCTGGCGCAGCGCCTCGGCGACGCGCCGGGGGCCCTCGGTGCGGGTCCACAGGCCGTGCACCTTGAGCGGCTCGCCGATCGTCTCGCCGATGGGGACCTTGGGGTCGAGCGACGCGTAGGGGTCCTGGAAGACGACCTGGATCTGACGGCGCATCTCGCGCATCTCCTGGGCGGAGAGCGCGGTGAGCTCGCGTCCGTCGAAGCGGACCGAGCCCGAGGTCGGCTTGTGCAGCTGGAGCACCGAGCGGGCGGTCGTCGACTTGCCGCACCCCGACTCGCCGACGAGCCCGAGCGTCTCGCCGGCCGAGATCTCGAAGGAGAGGCCGCAGACCGCGTGCACCTCGCCGACCGTGTGGCGGAAGATCCGGCCCCCACGGACGGGGAAGTGCTTGACGAGGTCCCGGACCGCGAGCATCGGCCCCGCCTCGGCGCCTGAGCCGGACGGCGGGACGGGTGCGGTCGTCGTGGTCGTCACGTCTCCTCCCGGTGGCGGGACGCATCTGGCTCCTCGCCGGGGCGCGCCTCCTCCTCCATGAGGGGGATCTCGTACTCTCCGGGACCGGCGCGCCCGAAGCCCTCGGCGAGCACGTAGCCGGGCTCGGGCGAGGGCATGTCGTGCTCGGGACGGTGGCCGTCGGTGTCGACGTCGAGCTCGGGTCCCGGTCCGGTCTCGGTGTCGGCCGAGGTCGCCGCGAACAGCGGTTCGCCGGCGCGCATCACCTCCTCGGCGAAGTGGCAGGCCGACAGGTGGGGGCTCGCCGCCGCGCCGACGGGCACGAGCGCGGGCTCGCTCTCCCAGCAGATGTCCACCGCGCGGGGACAGCGCGGTGCGAAGGGACAGCCGGCGATCTCGCCGACCATCGAGGGGGGCGAGCCCGGGATCGGCCGCAGCAGCTCCGACCCGTCGGTGTCGACCCGGGGCAGCGAGCCGAGCAGGCCGATCGTGTAGGGCATCGCGGGGCGGTAGAAGATGTCGTCGACCGTGCCCACCTCGACGGCGCGCCCCGCGTACATGACGAGGACGCGGTCCGCGAGCCCGGCGATGACCCCGAGGTCGTGGGTGATGAGGAGCAGGGCGGCGTGGGTCACCTGGAGCGCGGTGCGCAGCGTCTCGAGCACCTGGGCCTGCACGGTGACGTCGAGCGCGGTCGTCGGCTCGTCGGCGAGGATCACCTCGGGGTTGTTCGCGATCGCGATCGCGATGACGACCCGCTGGCGCATGCCACCGGAGAATTCGTGCGGGTAGCTCGTGACGCGCTCTTCGGGGTTGGGGATGCCCACCTTGCGCAGCAGCTCGATGGCGAGGCGCATCGCCTCCTCCTTGGAGACGTCCTGGTGCGCGCGGATCGCCTCGGCGATCTGCCAGCCGACCGAGTAGACCGGGTTCAGCGAGGTCATCGGGTCCTGGAAGATCATCGAGATGGCCTTGCCCCGCACGGGCATGAGCTGCTTCTCGCGGCGGTGCAGGAGCTCCTCGTTGCGGTAACGGACCGAGCCCCGCGTCACCGCCGAGCGCGCCAGCAGACCCATCGTCGCCATCGCGGTGACGGACTTGCCCGATCCCGACTCGCCGACGATGCCGAGCACCTCGCCGGGGTTGAGCCGAAGGCTCACGCCGCGCACCGCGTGGACGGTTCCCTCCGCGGTCTTGAAGTCGACCTCGAGGTCCTCGACGACGAGCAGCGGCCCGCCGGCGCGCGCGGGCGCGCCCGCCTGGTCGAACGCGGTCGTCGCCACTACGCGCGCACCCGCGTCTTGCGCGGGTCGAACGCCTCGCGCAGACCGTCGCCGATGAAGTTGACGCAGAGGATCATGACGACGATGAAGGCGGCGGGGAAGACGAAGAGCCACCAGAAGGTCGTCGCGTCGCCCTGGCCGGAGGCGACGAGGGTGCCGAGGGAGACCTGGGGGGGCTGGATGCCGAGGCCGAGGTAGGAGAGCGTCGACTCGAGCAGGATCGCGTTCGCGACCGTGAGCGTCGCGTTCACGATGATCGGCCCGAGCGCGTTCGGCAGCAGGTGGCGCACGATGATGCGCCGGTTCGAGGCACCGATCGCGCGTGCGGCTTCGACGAAGTCGCGCTCGCGCAGCGAGAGGAAGTCCGCACGCACGAGGCGCGCGACGTAGGTCCAGGCGAGGACGCCGATGATGATCGCCACCCAGAGCCAGCTCCCGGACTGCTTGGCGGCGATGTTGCCGAGAACCGCGAGGATGGCGAGGAGGGGCACCGACAAGATGAGGTCGGTGAAGCGCATGAGGACCGGGTCGACCATCCCGCGGAAGTAGCCGGCGAGGGCGCCGATCGTCGTGCCGATCGCGGTGGAGATGACGGCCACGAGCAGGGCGGTCTGGATGTCCTCCTTGGTCCCCTGCATCACCTGCGCGAAGAGGTCGTGGCCGATCGGGTCGACCCCGAAGGGGTGTGCCCAGGAGGGCGCACCCTGGCCGGGCGCGGCGATCTGGTCGGTGAGCGTCGTGTAGCTGTACTTCCACAGCGCCCCGGCGACGACCGAGCCGACGCCGAGGAGCGCGAACACCCCGAGGCTGATCATCGCCCGGGGCTGGTGGACGAAGCGCCGCAGCACGATCTGCCACTGCTTGCGGGCGTCGCCCGCGAGACCGTGCTCGTCCCCGAGGTGGCGGCTCTCGCCGCCCGCGACGGGGAGCTTGCCCGGCTTGCCCCACCCGCGCCGCGCCTTGCGCCGGGGGGGCGTACCCGCGCGGTCCGAGCCAACCTGTGGGGGCGTCCGTCCGCCCGGGCGCAGGTCGACGTGCTCAGCCATAGCGGATCCTCGGGTCCAAGACGCCGTAGAGGATGTCGGCGATGAAGTTGAACAGCACGATGAAGAACGCGGTCACAAGCAGGTAGGCCTGGACCGTGTTGACGTCGAGGTTGGTGATGCCGCCGAGGAACCACGTCCCCATGCCCTGCCAGGAGAAGACCTGCTCGACGAGGATCGCGCCGCCGAGGATCGCGGCGAAGTCCAGCGCGATGACCGTCGTGACGGGGATCAGCGCGTTGCGCAGCGTGTGGCGGATGAGCACCCGGCTCGGTCGCAGACCCTTCGCGCGTGCGAGGCGGACGTAGTCGCTGTCGAGCGCCTCGAGCATCGACGAGCGCTGGTAGATCGACCAGGACGGGTAGACGACGAGGATGAGGGTCAGGATCGGCAGCACCGCGTGCCCCGCGTAGTTGCCAAAGCGCGAGAAGAAGCCGCCGGACAGGTTCGGCGACTGCTGGCCGATCGTATAGAGCACGGTGTGGCCGATCGCGCTGTTGATCGGGATCGCCACGAACTCCTTCAGCACCAAGCCGAGGACGAAGACCGGGATCGAGATGAACAGGTAGTTGGTGAACGCCGCACCGGTGTCGAAGGTGCGTCCCTGGCGGATCGCCGAGAGCACGCCGATCGTGATCGCCAGCACGATCGCGATCGCCGTCGCGATGAGGACCATCTCCAAGGTGACGACCATGTGCGACCACAGCTGGGGGGCGACGGGCTGGTTGCCGATCGTCAGCCCGAAGTTGCCGTGGATCGCGTTGGAGATCCAGATCCAGTACCGCTTGGGGAGCGGGTCGTTGAGGTGGAGCTGCGCGGAGCGCGCCGCGATCACGGCCTTGGGGATGTGCGGGTTGAGCCGCAGGGTCGCCAGCGGGTCGCCGGACTTCGCGACCATGAGGAAGACCATCATGCTCGACAGCAGGAGGATGACGACGCTTGCCGCCAGGCGCCTGAGCAGGTAGGAGAGCACGGGAGAAGACTCTACAAGTCGGTGGGGCACCGAAGCGTGACGTCGGGGGGACGGGCGGTGCCCGTCCCCCCGTGGTTCACGCCGTGACCGGCGCGGTCCTTGTGGGGACCGCTACTTGAGGTACCAGTCGTTGATGTTCCAGGTGATGCCGCTGCTGGACGCGTTCGGCAGGATCCCGCCGAGCTTGTTCGTCCACGCGTAGTACTGCGGCTTCTGGTAGAGCGGGAGGGTGACCATGTCCTTCCAGAGGATGGCGTCCGCCCGGTTGTAGTCGTTGATCTCGGCCTGCGGGTTGACCGCGGACGCCCCGGCGATGACGAGCTTGGTCACCGTCGCGTTGGCGTAGTGCACCCAGTTGGCGCCGCAGAGCTGGGAGAGGGTGTAGCTGCAGTAGATCGACTCGTTGCCGGACACGAAGGCCGTCTGGACCCACGCGAACTCGGTGATGTCGTACTGCCCGGTCGGCAGGTTCGTCCCGAACAGGGTGCTCGCGTCGTAGTTCTGGATGTTGATCTTGATGCCGATCTGGGCCATCTGGGCCTGGAAGAGCTGCTCGGTCTCCTGGCGGATCGGGTTGCCGGTCGTCGAGGAGATCGTGAAGGTGAGCGGCTGACCGGCCTCAGGCCCGTAGTTGGGCTCGAAGTAGCCACCGACCATCTTCCACCCGAGGCTCTCGAGCAGTGCCTTGGCCTTGTTGGGGTTCGGGTTCGCGTAGGCCTTGCCGTTGTTGACGTAGCCGGGCTGGTTCGGCATGAGCATGCGGTTGCCGAGCGGCTTGGTGCCCTTCAGCATCGACCCGACGGTGTCCGCGATCATCTGTGCACGGTCGGTGCCATACGCGATGGCCTGGCGCACCTGGACCTTCGCGAGGTAGGGGTTCGCCTCGTTGAAGTCGAAGTGCTCGAACTCGAGACCGGGGATCACCGCGTGGTCCGTGTTCTTCACGCGGTTGGCCTGCAGCACGAGCGACTGGGACACCGACGCGGGCGCGATGACGTCGAGCTCACCGCTTTGCAGACCCGTCGGCTCGGAGTCGTCGGTCGAGACCCAGCTGAAGTTGATCGTCGGGATGTTCGCGGGCGTCGAGTAGTACTTCGGGTTCCGCTTCAGCACGAGGAACTGGTTCTGCTTGTACTTCGAGATCTCGTACCACGCGCCCGAGATGACGTTTCGCCAGTTGTTGAAGCCGGTGTTCCAGCCGACCTTCTGCGCGATGTGCGCGGGGACGATGGGGCTGAACAGGCTCTTCCAGTCGGCAAAGGGCGTCTTGAACTTGACGGTCACGGTGTGGCCGCCGTTGCTGCCCGTCACCGACGCGATCTGGTTGTAGCCCGAGGTCGAGGCGTCGTCGTAGGGCTTCCCGCCCTTGTCCTTCCACTTCGAGGAGCCGCTCTGGGCGTGCCAGTTGTAGATGAAGTCGGTGGCGTTGATCGGCACGCCGTCGGACCACACCGCCTTCGGGTTCAGGTTGTAGACGATCGTCTGCGGGTTCTTGCTGACCTGCTTGACGCTCTCGAGCAGCTGCGTGTTGGGCACGACGGTCAGCTTGTTCGTCGTGATGAAGGTCGACGGCCACAGCGCGTTGATGACCTGGGCGAGGTCGTAGTTGTTGTCGGTCGAGGTGAGCACGTTGAAGCCGGGGAAGGTCTCGTCGAGGGCGACCGTCACCGACCCCGTCTTGGCGAAGTGCGTGCTGTGCGGAGTCCTGGCGGCGACCGCCGTCCCCCCTGCCGCCATTCCGGCGGCAGCGGCGACCGCCGCGACGACCGTCGCTCCCGTGCGGAGCCGGCCGCCTCTGCTCATGAGTGCCATAGCGCCTCCTGTTCTCTGCCGGCGGCCGTTCGCACACCGGCACCCCCTCCGAGCCCGGGGAGCTCGTCCAGGTGACGATACCGTAGTCCGTTCGTAATAATGAAGCGCGCTCCCAAAGATGAAGAGGCTGTGACGGATCTGTGCTGGTGGCCATGACCAGGGAGTTCGCGTTGCGCTCGGCGGCTCGGCGGGCGTGCGGAACCGGCGCGCCGGGCGCGTCCGCCCTGAGGGCGACGACGCCGAGGACGGCCTCGCGGTGCCTGTGACGTGGGGCGACGGTCATTTACCCCCTGGGACCGTCGCGCTATCGTTCCCGCTCATGCCCCAGCCTCCGAGCCTCACCCCAGAACAGCGCAAGGCCGCTCTCGAGAAGGCCGCCAAGGCGCGTAAGGAGCGAGCCGAGCTTAAGGACCACCTGAAGACGGGGCGCACGAGCCTGAAGTCCCTGCTCGAGCGTGCCGACACCGACGAGACGGTCGGGAAGATGAAGGTCCTCTCCGTGCTCGAGTCGCTGCCCGGCACCGGCAAGGTGAAGGCGCGCCGCCTCATGGACCAGGTCGGAATCAGCGAGACCCGCCGCCTCCAGGGCCTTGGCGCGAAGCAGCGCGACGCGCTGCTCGAGGCGGTCGAGCGGCCCTGATCTTCGTCCTCTCCGGCCCCGGTGGGACCGGGAAGGGAACCGTCGTCCGCCGTCTTGTCGAGCGCGACCCCACGCTGTGGCTCTCGCGCTCGTGGACGACGCGCCCCCGGCGCCCCGGTGAGGCCGAGGACGCCTACACCTTCGTCGATCGGGAGACCTTCCTCCGGCATGCCAAGGAGGGCGGTTTCCTCGAGTGGGCGACGGTGCTCGGCGAGTACTACGGGACGCCGATCCCCGAGCCCCCGCCTCGACACGACGTCGTGCTCGAGATCGACGTCCAGGGCGCCCGGCAGGTGCTCGCCCGCAGCGACGCGACCGTCTTCTGCGTGCTGCTCGTGCCGCCCTCAGCCGAAGAGCAGGAACTGCGCCTGCGCGGCCGCGGGGACGGGGAGGACCACATCCGCCGGCGCCTCGAGCTCGGCCAGCGCGAGATCGAGGCGGGGCGCGCCTTTGCCGACGCGGTCGTCATCAACGACGACATCGACCGGGCCGTGACCGAGCTCGCCGCTATAGTCGAACGCGCCCGTGCCCGCGAGGCCCGGGTTGGCGCGCCCGTCGAGCGGGCGGCGAGCTCCGACGAGACGAGAGACCAGGACCGGTGATGGCAGAGCCCCGTAGCACGATGATCGAGCCGCCGATCGAGGACCTCCTCGGCAAGGTCGACTCGAAGTTCACCCTCGTCACCCTGGCCTCAAAGCGCGCCCGTCAGATCAACTCCTACTTCAACCAGCTCGGTGAAGGCCTCGGCGCCATCGTGCCGCCCCAGGTCGCCTCCATCGCCCGCAAGCCGCTCTCGATCGCACTCGAGGAGATCGCGGCCGGCAAGGTGCAGGCCCACTTCGCGAACCCCGAGGAGGACGCGGCGGCCGAGGAGTCCGACCCCGATGCCGGTATCGCGCTCGGCGTCGTCGCGGGGGACGGCGACGAGGCGGCGCCGGGCGAGGACGGCACCGAGTAGCCGGCCGACCTCCGGGGCACCGGTGCCCGCAGACGGCGACGCCGACAGCGCTGTGCTGCGCGGCGCCTGCGTCGTGCTCGGCGTCACCGGCGGGGTCGCGGCCTACAAGGCCGTCGAGATCTGCCGGCGGCTCGTCGACGCCGGGGCCCACGTGGTGCCCGTGCTCACCCGCGCGGCGACCGAATTCGTCGGTGCCGCGACCTTCTCGGCGCTCGCGTCGGAGCCGGTCCAGACGGCGCTGTTCGGGGGGCCCGACCCGATCCCCCACACCCGCCTCGGCCGCCGCGCCGACCTCGTCGTCGTCGCGCCGGCGACCGCACGTCTGATCGGGGAGTACGCGGCGGGAATCTCCGCCGACCTCCTCGTCGCCACGCTGCTCGCGACGCGGGCACCGGTGCTGATCTGCCCGGCGATGCACACCGAGATGTGGGAGCACCCCGCGGTGCAGGACAACGTCGCACGCCTCGTCGCGCGCGGCGTCGCCGTCGTCGAACCCGCCGCCGGCCGCCTCGCCGGCGGCGACACCGGGACGGGGCGGCTCGCCGATCCCGCCGACATCGTCGCCGCCGCCGCGGCGCTGCTCCGGCGCCCGCGAGAGCGCGCCCGCGATCTTGAGGGCGTGCGCGTGCTCGTCACCGCCGGCGGGACGCGCGAGCCGCTCGACGCGGTGCGGGTGATCGCGAACCGCTCGTCGGGCCGACAGGGCCACGCCCTTGCCGAGGAGGCTGCGGCGCGCGGGGCGCGCGTCCGCCTCGTCACCGCCGCGGAGCTCGACGCGCCGGCCGGCGTCGAGGTCGTCCGCGTCGAGACCGCAGCGCAGCTCGCATCGGCGGTGCACGCGGCGGCCCCCGAGTCCGACGTCATCGTCATGGCCGCGGCGGTCGCGGACTTTCGGCCCGCCGCGCCGATCCCGGGCAAGTGGAAAAAGCGCGACGGACCCCCGCCCCTCCTGCTCGAACCGACCGAGGACGTCCTCGCTGCGCTCGGCGCCCGGCGCCGGCCCGGCCAGGTCCTCGTCGGCTTCGCCGCCGAGGCGGCGGCGGGTCCCGCAGCGCTTGTCGCGGCCGCCCGCGCGAAGCTCGAGGAAAAGGGCGCGGACCTCGTCGTGGCGAACGACGTCAGGGAGCCGGGAGCCGGCTTCGGCGGCGAGACGAACGCCGTGACGATCGTCGGGCGCACCGGCGAGCCCACCCGCGTGCCGCTCGGTTCCAAGCGTACGATTGCCGCCGCTGTGCTCGACGCCGTCGTGCGCCTGCGGGCGGCCGGCTCCCCCCCGACGGGCCAGCAAGGAGACGAGCAGTGAGCGGCTACACCTTCACGTCCGAGTCGGTCACCGAGGGCCACCCCGACAAGATGGCGGACCAGATCTCCGACGCGGTCCTCGACGCCATTCTCGACTCGGACCCGGACGGACGTGTCGCCTGCGAGACCCTGCTCACCACCGGACTCGTCGCGGTCGCGGGCGAGATCACGACCTCGAGCTACGTCGACATCCCCCGGATCGTGCGTGACACGGTCTGCGACGTCGGCTATGACCGCGAGGAGTTCGGTTTCGACGGGCACACCTGCGGGGTCATCGTCTCGATCGGCGAGCAGTCGCCCGACATCGACCAGGGCGTCTCCCACGCGCTCGAGACGCGGGCCAAGGAGGCCCACGACGCCGACCGGCTCTCCGAGCAGGGCGCGGGTGACCAAGGGATCATGTTCGGCTACGCGTGCGACGAGACGCCCGACCTCATGCCGATGCCGATCTGGCTCGCGCATCGCCTCGCCCGGCGGCTCTCGGAGGTGCGCCGTGCGAACGTGCTGCCGTACCTGCGCCCCGACGGCAAGACCCAGGTCTCGATCCGCTACGAGAACGGGCGTCCCGTCCGCCTCGAGACGGTCCTGATCTCCACTCAGCACCAGCCCGGGCTGGATCTCGAGACCCTGCTCAAGCCCGACCTCGTCGATCACGTCGTCGGGCCCCTGCTGCCCCGCGACCTCGACACCGAGGGCTTCCGGATGCTGGTCAACCCGACCGGCCGCTTCGAGCTCGGCGGACCCCGCGCCGACGCGGGTCTCACCGGGCGGAAGATCATCGTGGACACCTACGGCGGCGCGGCGCGTCACGGCGGCGGAGCCTTCTCCGGCAAGGACCCCTCCAAGGTCGACCGCTCGGCCGCCTATGCGGCCCGCTGGGTCGCGAAGCACGTCGTCGCCTCCGGGGCGGCGCGCCGCTGCGAGCTCCAGGTCGCTTACGCGATCGGCGTCGCCCACCCGGTCTCGCTGATGGTGGAGACCTTCGGGACCGAGGCCGTCGACCCGCTGCGCATCGAGGCCGCCATCAGCGAGCTGTTCGACCTCCGGCCGGCCGCGATCATCCGCGACCTCGACCTCCGGCGCCCCATCTACCGCCGAACGGCCGCGTACGGCCACTTCGGCCGCTCGGAGAAGGAGTTCTCCTGGGAGGCGACGCCGCGGGTCGACGACCTGCGCAGCGCGCTCGGTCTCTGACGAAAGAGAGCGGCGCGCCGGCGGCGCGCGTCGTCGCCGTTCTCCCCGACGTGTCGGGGGTCGACCGGGTCTTCGACTACGCCGTCCCCCCGGCGCTCGCGCACGCCTGCCGTCTCGGCGCCCTGGTGCGCGTGCCGCTCGGTGCCCGGCGGGTGCGCGGCTGGGTGGTCGGCGAGCCTTCGGCGCCGGCTCCCGGCGTCGCCCTGCGGGAGGTCGCGGCGGTGCTCGCTCCGGGGCCGTCCGCCGAGGTGCTCGACCTCGCGCGGGCGGCGGCACGCCGGTACGCGGGGCGGCTGCGGCCCTTCCTCCTCGCCGCGACGGCCGATCGCCTGGGTGACGCG
>JAKABX010000060.1 GCA_021796545.1 Actinomycetes bacterium | reverse complement strand
CGGCCCGGCGCGACGCGGTGCCGTGTGGGCGGCGCCGCCTCGACCGCAGCCGGCCGGCGCGGGAGCGCACCGAGCGCGAACAGCGCTCCCGCCAGGGCGACAAGCGCCCCGACCCCGACCGCGAGGTCCATCCCGCTCACGAACGCGCCGCGCGCGAACGCGGCGAGCTCGGTGCCGAGGGCGCCGCTCGTGCGCGCGGCGACCTCGAGCGCGCCGCCGAGCGAGCCGGTGATGGCCTCATAGACGCTCCGGGGCATCGCGTGACCGGCGAGCACCGGGGCGAGCCGGTGGACATAGCGGGTACTGAGCAGGCTCCCGAGCACCGCGACCCCGAGCGCGCCGCCCGTCTGGATCGCGGCGCCGTTGGTCGCCGCGCCGACCCCCGTGCGCGCAGGGGGCAGCGCCCCCATCACCGAGTCGGTGCACGGCGCGAAGGACAGGCCCGCGCCGAGGCCGACCAGCATGAGCGCGGGGAGGGCGTCGCCGTAGCCGCCGGCGACCGTGGTCCGGCTGAGCAGCGCGAGCCCGCCGGCGATGAGCGCCATGCCCACCACCACCACCGGCGTCGTCCCCACCGCCTTCACCGCAAGGCTCGAAAGCGGCGCGGCGACGAGCAGGACGACGGCGATCGGGGCGATCCGCAGTCCCGTCGCGAGCGCCGAGTACCCGAGGGAGAACTGCAGATACTGCGTCAAGACGAACAGCGCGCCGAACAGCGCGAACATCACCACGGCCATCGCACCCATCGCGGCGGAGAAGCGGCGGGAGGAGAAGACGGCGACGCTCAGCATCGGGTGGGTGCTGCGGCGTTCCACGATTGCCAGGAGCCCGAGCGCAGCGGCACCGGCCGAGAGCGCGCCGAGCACCACCGGCGAGCCCCAGGTGCGCGTCGGCGCCTCGATGATCCCCCAGAGCAGCGCGCCCATCCCGAGAATCGACAGCCCCGCTCCGGGGAAGTCAGGCGCCGGGCTCTTCGGGTCGCGCGACTCGGGGACGACGAGCGCGGCGGCGAGCAGCCCGAGCGCCGCGATCGGCACGTTGACGAGGAAGACCGACCCCCACCAGTAGTGGGCGAGCAGCCAGCCGCCGACGACCGGGCCAATGGCGACCCCGAGGCCGGTCGTCCCCGACCACAGCCCGATCGCCCGGGCGCGCTCGTCGGCGCGGGGATAGACGCTCGTGAGGAGCGCCAGCGTGGTGGGCATGATGCCCGCCGCGCCGAGGCCGAGCACGGCGCGGGCCGCGGCGAGGTGCGTCGGCGTACCGGAGAACGCGCAGATCGCCGACGCGGCGCCGAAGACGAAGAGCCCAGCGAGGAAGACGCGCTTGCGCCCGAGGTGGTCCCCGACGCTCCCGACGACGAGCAGCGCGCCGGCGAGCACGACGATGTAGGTGTCGACGATCCACTGCAGCTCCCCCGAGGACGCGTTGAGATCCCGGGAGATGTCCGGCAGGGCGACGTTGAGGATCGTGTTGTCGAGGCTGACGAGCAGCAGGCTGACGCAGAGCACCGCGAGCACGAGCGGACGACGACGCACCCGCGGCTCGAGAAGCCTCAGACTGTCGGCACGCATCACCCCCGATGCTGGTGCGCCCGCCCGGGCGGCGCATAGAGGCGAACGGCCCTCTGGACGGGGGCCGGGTGCCGCCCCCGGCGCGCCTAGTCCGAAAACGCGGCGAGCCGTGCGGCAACGAGCTCGAGGCGCTCGTCGGGCTGGACGACCGCGATGCGGACGAAGCCGGCGGCGCGCACCGCGTAGAACTCGCCGGGGCTGACGAGCGCCCCGGCCCGCTCGGCGAGGGCCCGGGTGAGCGCCCAGCCGGGCGCCTCGCCGGGCGCCGCGCCGGCGCGAAGGCGCGCCAGCGCGTCGTCCCCAGCCGGGACCCAGAGATAGAAGCCGCCGCCGGGGAGCGGCACGGGGATGCCGGCGGCCTCGAGCACCGACGCGAGGCGCTCGAGGCGCCGCCGGTAGCGCTCCCGCTGCTGAAAGACGTGCGCGTCGTCCTCGAGCGCGGCCGCCGCCGCGGCCTGCACGGGGCCGGGGACCATGAAGCCCGCGTGGCGGCGCAGCTCGGCGAGGTAGGAGACGACCTCGCCGTCCCCGGCGTAGAAGCCGCAGCGCAGGCCGGCCGCGTTCGAACGCTTGGAGACCGAGTGGACAGCGAGCACACCCGCGCTGCCGTGCTCGAGGATCGTGCGCGGCCGGTCGTCCCAGGTGAACTCGGTGTAGCACTCGTCCGAGCAGACGAGCACGCCCCGCTCGCGGCCCCAGGCCGCCACGCGCCCGAGATCCTCGAGCGCGCCCGTCGGGTTGCTCGGGCTGTTCACCCACAGGCACAGCGCGGCCTCGGCGTCGGCCGGCGCGACCTCGTCGAGCGCCATCCGTCCGGCCGCATCGAGGGGGACCGCCACCGGCCGCGCCCCCGCGAGCAGCGCGCCCATCGCGTAGGTGGGGTAGGAGACCTCGGGGTAGAGCACGACGTCCCGCCCGGGGTTGCGCAGCCTCAGCCAGTGCGGGATCCCCGCGACGAGCTCCTTGGTGCCCACGCACGCGGCGAGCTGGCCCGGTGCGAGCGCGACCGCGAAACGCCGGGCGAGCCATCCCGCCGCCGCGTCGAGCAGGCGGCGCGTGCCGTTCGCGGGCGGGTAGCCGCGCTCGGCACCCGAGGTCGAGAGGGCCTCGACGACTCGGGCGGGCGGGGGGTCACACGGGGTGCCGATCGACAGGTCGACCGCGCCGCCCTCGAGCGCGTCGGCGACGCGCAGCAAGGGCGCGAGGCGGTCGAAGGGGTAGGTCGGGGGGACGAAAGGCGTCGTCATCGTCCGTCATTCTCCCCGGCGGGCGCGAAGCGGGCGAAGCGCCGCCGGGCGCTCTCATCGAGGCGGACGCGGACCTCGAGGCCCGTGCCGGTGTCGTGCTGGTCGAGCACCTCGCCGGCCCGGTGGAGAGCGGCGAGCACGTCGCCGCGCTCGTAGGGAAGGACGAGGAGCACGGTCTCGTCGTGCGCGCGCAGCGCCGCCGCGATCGCGCCGAGCAGGGCTTGGGTGCCCGCGCCGGTGAGCCCCGAGCACGCGACCGCGCCGGGGTGGGCGGCCACGAGGCCCTTGGCGGCGTCAGGGTCGAGGTCGGCCTTGTTGAAGCAGTAGAGCTCCGGCACGTCCCCGGCGCCGATCTCGGTGAGCACGGTCCGCACGGCCGCGATCGCGCCCTCGGGGTCCGGGCCCGCCGCGTCCACGACGTGCACGAGAAGGTCCGCCTCGGCGACGACTTCGAGGGTCGAGTGGAAGGCGTCGACGAGCTGGTGGGGCAGCTTGCGGACGAATCCGACGGTGTCCGAGCAGAGGGCGACCTCGCCGCCGGGCAGGCCGAGGCGGCGGGTGCGGGGGTCGAGGGTCGCAAAGAGCCGGTTCTCGACCAGCACGCCGGCACCGGTCAACGCGTTGAGCAGGGTCGACTTGCCGGCGTTGGTGTAACCGACGAGCGAGACCGCGCGCAGCGCCCCGCGCCGGCGCGACCGGCGCTGGGTCTGGCGCCTCGCCTCGAGCTCGCGCAGCTCGACCTCGAGCCGGGTGATCCGGCGCATGATCCGGCGCCGGTCGACCTCGAGCTGGGTCTCGCCCGGGCCCCGGGTCCCGATCCCGCCGCCCTGCTGGGAGAGCGCGACGCCCCGCCCCCGAAGGCGCGGAAGGCGGTAGCGCAAGAGCGCGAGCTCGACCTGGGCGCGCCCCTCCTCGGTGCGGGCGTTCTGGGCGAAGATGTCGAGGATGACCGCCGTGCGGTCGATCGCGGTGCGGCCGAGGATCTTCTCGAGGTTGCGCTGCTGCGCGGGGGTCAGTTCCTCGTCGAACACGACGGTGTCGGCGTCCACCGACTCGCAGAGGGCCTGCAGCTCTCCGGCCTTGCCCCGGCCGAGGTAGGTCGCGGGGTCGGGGGCGTCGCGACTTTGGACGACGCGGGCGACCTCGTCCGCGCCGGCGGTGTCGACGAGCAGGGCGAGCTCGTCCAGGCTGGCCTCGACCTCGTCGAGCGTGCGCGGCCAGCTGACGACGCCGACGAGCACGATCTTCTCGCGAAAGCTCCGCTCGATCAGGCTCATGGCGCCGCCGCGCGCGCCTGTGCGGCCTCGGCGAGCAGCGCCTCGCCGACACTGACCGCAGCGACGCGTCGGACGGGCCCCTCCAGCTCGGCGGTCGGGCGCTCACGCGTGCCGGCCAGGCGGACCCGCAGGCGACCGCCGGGGTTGTCGACGACGACCTCGTCGCCGACCAGGCCGCAGCGGCGTGCCGCGGCGGCCGCCGCACAGCTGCCCGACCCGCACGCGCGGGTGCGCCCCACCCCCCGCTCCCACACCTCGAGGACGAGACGCGTGGGGTCGACGACGTGGACGAGCTCGACGTTCACCCCGCCCGGGCGCTCGCGCTCGAGACGGGGCCCGATGTCCTCCAGCGCGAGCCCGATCGCGCCGTGGCCGGCCAGCAGGACGAGGTGTGGGTTCCCGACGTCGACCGAGAGCGCCCGCCAGCCGCCCGCCGGGGACTCCGGCTCCTCGTCCACCGCGCAGCTCCCCATCGCGACGCGCACCTGGGCGGACGCGTCGTCGCGCTCGAGGATCTCGGCGCGCACGGTCCCGGCGAGCGTCGAGATCTCGACGGGACCGGCGCCGCGGACGAGACCGGCGTCGGCCGCGGCGAGCAGCGCGCAGCGCAGCCCGTTGCCGCTCGTCTCGGCGACGCCGCCGTCCGCGTTGCGCAGCTCCATGGTGAGCGCCCCCGGGCCCTTCACCCCGACGCGCATGAGCCCGTCGGCGCCGATGCCGCGGCGCCGCTCGCACAGCACCCGCGCGAGCGCCGCGTCGAAGGGGGAGCGGTGCCCGCCGTCGACGAGCACGAGGAAGTCGTTCCCGAGTGCCTCGTACTTCTGAAGGGTCAGCGCCACCGCGTCATCCTCCCACCTCCGCCGCCTCCCCCGAGGACCCGGGCGGGGCGGCGCCCGACAAGAGCGCGCCCACGCGCGCGACGAGGTCCGGCGCGCCTGCGCGCACCCAGAGGACCCGGGGGTCCCGGCGGAACCAGGACTCCTGGCGCCGGGCGAAGCTGCGGGTCCGGCGCAGGATCTCGGCGCGGGCCGCGGCGAGGGTGATCTCGCCGCGCAGGTGGGCCGCAAGCGTCGCGTAGCCGAGCGCCGCCCCCGCCGTGCGCGAGAGCCCTCCGGGCGCGGCGACGAGCGCCGCGACCTCACCGAGAAAGCCTCCGGCGAGCTGGGCGTCGAGGCGCGCCTCGATCCGCCGGTCGAGCTCGGCGCGGTCGAGCTCGAGTCCGAGCTGGACAAAGCGGCTCGGGCCGTACGCGTGGAGGCCCGGACCGCTGGCCGAGAACGGCCGGCCGCTCCCGAGGGTCACCTCGAGGGCGCGGACGATCCGGCGCGCGTTGGTCGGCAGGATCCGCCGGGCGGCGTCGGGATCGAGGGCCGACAGCCGTGCGTGCAGCGCCTCGGGGCCGACGCGGGCCAGCTCCTCCTCCAGCGCCACCGCGACCTCGGGGTAGCGCCCGGGAAGCGCGAGGTCGTCGATCACGGCGCGGTGGTACAGCCCCGTCCCCCCGACGAGCACCGGGCGGTGGCCCGCCCGGGCGATCTGCGCGAGCGCGTCGCGCGCCGCGGCCTGGAAGCGCGCGACCGAGTACTCCTCGTTCGGGTCCGCGATGTCGACGAGGTGCCAGCGCGCCGCCGCCCGCTCGGCGGCGGTCGGCTTCGCCGTGCCGATGTCCATGTGGCGGTAGATCGCGAACGCGTCGACCGAGACGAGCTCGACGTCGCCGAGCGCGGCCGCGAGCTGGCACGCGAGCGCCGTCTTGCCGCTCGCGGTCGGGCCCACGATCGCGAGCGCGCGGGGCGGTTCGCTCGCGCCCGGCACCGGGTGGCCCGGAGCGGCTGACCTGGTCTTCGGCCCCACACTCGCCCGCAGAGGGGGTCGTGGCCCACCTCCCGGCGACCGGTCTTGCCGGTCCGACGCGAGGTCCCTGGACCGCTTCGCCCCTTCTCCGGCGGGCACCGACCACCGGTGCACCGCCGGGCGGGTCTTACATCTAAACCGCACCGTGCTCAGCAACCACGGGTTGCCTTACGTGGGTCGTTTCGCCTGCGGCTGGCATCGACTTTCAACCACAGACCCGCTCCGGACCATTGCCGATCCTACTGCGCGCCGTCGCGGTCCTCCCCCGTCGGGCCGGTGCGCACGCCGCCCTCGGCCACGAGCGCGTCGAGGCGCGCCGCCTCCTTCTCGCCGCACGCGGCCGCCTCGTCGACCAGCAGCACGGGGATGCCGTCGCGCACGGGGTAGGTGCGCCGCAACCGGGGGTTGTAGAGCACCGACTCGCTCTCGAGGTACCACAGCGGCCCCTTGTCCTCGGGGCAGACGAGGAGCTCGACGAGCAGGGGGTCGAGCGCGCTCACGCGTGTGCCTCGCCGAGGGTCCGCACGAGGTCGAGGACCTCGTCGACGCGGCTCGCGCACGACGCCGCGTCCGCCGCCTCGACATTCAGGCGCAGGAGCGGCTCGGTGTTGGAGGGCCGCAGGTTGAACCACCAGTCCCCGAACTCCGCCGTCAGGCCGTCGAAGAAGTCGACGGCCGCGCCCCAGCCCGAGACGGCCTCGGCGACGCGTGCGACGACGGCGCGGGGGTCGGCCACCTCGGTGTTGATCTCCCCGGAGTCCGAGTAGCGCTCGAAGGGCCGGCGCAGCTCCGACAGCGGGACCCCCGCGCGCGAGAGGACCTCGAGCACGACCAGGGCGGCGATGATGCCGGAGTCCGCCCGGAAGTTCTCCCGAAAGTAGTAGTGCCCCGAATGCTCGCCGCCGAAGATGGCGCCGGTCTCGGCCATGACGGCCTTGATGAAGGAGTGGCCGACGCGCGTGCGCACCGGCGTCCCCCCGTGCTCGCGCACGACCTCGGGCACGGCGTGGGAGCAGATGCAGTTGTGCAGGACGATCCCGCCGGGGTTCTTGTCGAGCATCGCTGCGGCGACGATCGCCGTCGTCGTCGAGCCCGACAGCGGCTGGGCCTTCTCGTCGACGAGGAAGACGCGGTCCGCGTCGCCGTCGAACGCGAGGCCGACGTCCGCGGCGCTCTCGAGTACCCGGGCGCGCAAAGCGGCCTGGTTCTCGGTCTGGATCGGGTCCGCCGGGTGGTTCGGGAACGAGCCGTCGAGCTCGGGGAACAAGACGTCGAGCGAGAAGGGCAGCTCGGCGAAGACCGCCGGGCAGACGAGGCCCCCCATCCCGTTTGCCGTGTCGGCGACGACCCGCAGCGGCGCAAGGGCGGAGAGGTCGACGAAGCTGTGCACGTGCGCGGCGAACGCGCCGAGCAGGTCGCGCACCTCCGCCGAGGCGCCCGCGCCCGGGTCCGCGGGAGCAGCGGAGATTGCCGCCTCGGCGCTGGCGCGGATCTCGGCGAGGCCGGACTCCTCGCCGATCGGCACCGCGCCGGAAAGGCAGAGCTTGATGCCGTTGTAGCGCGCGGGGTTGTGCGAGGCCGTCAGCATCGCGCCCGCCGCCTTGAGCCGGCCCGAGGCGAAGTAGAGAAGGTCCGTCGAGCACAGCCCGACGTCGACGACCGACAGCCCTGCCGTCGCGATCCCCGCCGTGAGTGCCCGGGCGAGCTCGGGGCCCGACTCGCGCATGTCCCGCCCCACCACGACCCGGGTCGCGTCCGGCTCGCGGTCGCGCACGAAGCGGCCAAAGCCGGCGCCGATGGCCCAGGCCACCTCGGCGTCGAGCTGGTCGGGGACGGTGCCCCGCACGTCGTAGGCCTTGAAGATCGACGACCACGGTGGCGTTTTCATGGCCTGGGAAGCCTAACGGCGCGCACCGCCGCGCGCCCGGCCGGCTCAGCGCGCGAGCGCGAGGGAGATCACCGTGACGGCGTTGAAGGTCACGTGCGCGACCACGCCGGGGCCGAGGCGCCCGCTTCGGCGCTGGAGGAGTGCGAGCACGAGGCCGAAGCCGAACAGCCCGAGCAGCTGGAGCGCCTCGAAGTGGACGAGCGCGAACAGCGCCGCCGAAGAGACGACCGCGACCACCTCCGCGCTCCGGCGCCCGAGCGGTGCGAGGCGTGCCGCGAGCGAGGCGAGCAACAGGCCACGGAAGTAGATCTCCTCGAAGAGCGGGGAGCCGACACAGATGAGCACGCCGAGCAGCGCGAGACCAAGGCTCGTGTGCGCCGGCGCGGTGAGCTCGTGGGCCGGGCCGCCGATGCGCGAGTAGAGGTCGGGGACGAAGGGAAGCAGCAGCGCCTCGAAGGCGGGCGCGACGAGGAACTGGGAGGCGAGCCCGGCCGCGATCCCGAGCGGGAGGTCCAAGAGGCGGAAGCGCAGCCCGAGCTCGCGCCCGAGCAGCTCCACGGCGCCGGCTCGGGGCGCGTCCCGTCCCCGCCGCCAGGCCCACGCCGCGACGAGCGCCGCGCCGGCGAAGCCGACCCACTCCCCCACCAGGTCCGACGCCTCCCCGGCGAGGCTGTGGAGGCTGAGCGAGTGGCCCCGGACCGCTCCGACCAGGGCGATCGCCAGCGCCGCGCCGATCACCGCGGCGGCGTAGCCGCCGAGGGCCGCGAACAGCCCCACCGCGCCCTCGTGGGGCGTCAGGGGGCCGCCCCCCGGCTCCGTGCTCGACTTCTCCACCGCCCGCAGCGTCCCGCGCCCGGCGGACTCTCGGCCAATTCCCAGCTTCGGCCGCCCCGAGATGAGCAGGTCCGGCCGCCGTGGCGCCTAGCATGGCTGGCGTGTCTCGACAGCCTCAAGATCCCCGCGGCGGTCCCGGCCGGCCCACGCCCGGGATGGGCGCCAACGGCAACGACTCGATGTGGCGCTGGGGCGTCGCTGCGCTGATCGTCATCGTCGTCCTGCTCATCTTCGGCTCCTCGCTTGTCAATCGCAACGGCGCCACACCGATCTCGTACACGTCCTGGCTCACCAACCTGAAGACGCACCAGGTCAAGACCGCGCAGATCGACGACTCGACCGGCACGATCACGGGCACGCTGGCCGACGGCCGCACCTACACGGCGACCGGTCCCCTGCCGGCGACCGAGTCCGAGATCGCCGCGGTGCAGAAGTCCGGCGCCCGCCTCAGCTTCACGCCGCCGAGCTCCTCGATCATCCCGAGCCTGCTCACCTGGATCGTCCCGCTCATCGTCTTTGTCGGGATCCTCGTCTGGCTCCAGCGCCGGGCCCAGGGCCAGATGTCGGGGATCATGTCGATCGGCCGGTCGCGCGCCAAGGTCTTCTCGACCGACCGGCCGCGCACGACCTTCAACGACGTGGCCGGCTACGGTGGCGTCAAGCAGGAGATCTCCGAGGTCGTCGACTTCCTGAAGTCGCCGGGACGCTTCCGCGACATCGGCGCCCGCATCCCAAAGGGCGTGCTCCTCGTCGGGCCGCCCGGGACCGGCAAGACCCTGCTCGCCCGCGCCGTCGCCGGCGAGGCGGGCGTCCCGTTCCTCTCGGTGAGCGGGTCGGACTTCATGGAGATGTTCGTGGGCGTCGGCGCGTCCCGGGTGCGCGACCTGTTCCAGACGGCACGCAAGCAGGCCCCCGCCATCATCTTCGTCGACGAGATCGACTCCATCGGCCGAAAGCGCGGCGCCGGCCTCGGCGGCGGGCACGACGAGCGTGAGCAGACCCTCAACCAGATGCTCTCGGAGATGGACGGCTTCGACCCCTCCGAGGGCGTCGTGATGATGGCGGCGACGAACCGGCCCGACATCTTGGACCCGGCGCTGCTGCGCCCGGGGCGCTTCGACCGTCAGATCGTCGTCCCCCTCCCCGACCTCGACGAGCGGCTCCCGATCCTGCAGGTCCACTGCCGCGACAAGCGCATCGGGCCCGACGTCGACCTCGGGGTCGTCGCGCGCGGCACGCCGGGGATGAGCGGCGCCGACCTCGCGAACCTCGTCAACGAGGCCGCGCTGCACGCCGTGCGCCGCGGCACGCACATGGTCGAGATGCGGGACTTCGACGCGGCCCGCGACCGCGTCCTCATGGGCCAGCGCCGCGAGAGCCTCGTGCTCTCCGAGGACGAGAAGCAGCGCGTCGCCTTCCACGAGGCCGGCCACGCGCTGCTCTCCTACGTGCTGCCGTACGCGGACCCGCTGCTCAAGGTGAGCATCATCCCGACGGGCATGGCGCTCGGCGTGACCCAGCAGCTCCCGCTCGAGGAGCGCCACATCTACAAGAAGGAGTACATCGAGGACTCCCTTGCGGTGCGCATGGGCGGGCGGGTCGCCGAGGCCCTCATCTACGGCGACCTCTCCACGGGTGCGAGCGACGACCTGCAGCGCAACACCGAGCTCGCCCGCAAGATGGTGCGCGAGTGGGGGATGTCCGACCGGGTCGGCCCGATGGCCTGGGGCTCCCAGGGGATGGTCTTCCTCGGCGAGGACCTCATGCACTCCCGTGACTACTCCGAGGACATGAGCCGCGTCGTCGACGAGGAGGTCGCGCGGATCCTGCGCGAGCAGGAGGACCGTGCGCGCCGCGTGCTGGAGGACCACCTCGACGGCCTGCGCGCCGTGGCGCGCGCGGTGCTCGAGAAGGAGACCGTCGACGGCGCGGAGGTCGCGCGCCTGATCGACGACGCCTACGGCCGCCCCGTGCACGAGGATGCCGCCGTGCCGCACTTCGCGGGCAACATCTTCGGGGACGGGCCCCTCGTGCCGGCCGCCCCCCAGGGCGCCACTCCTCCCGCCCCCCCAACCCGCGCCTAACGGCCTTTTTGGGCCGGCGCGCGCCCCGCCGAACCCCAATCGCGTATTCCAATGCCAATGCGGCGCGGGGACTTTTGGCTCTTTTTTGCGCGCGGATAGCCGCGTGGTGCAAAGATTGTTATTGGTCGGCATCCAGATCGGACGCCAAAAGGACGGCCCGGGCATTTTTGCGATCCGGGCATTGTGAGGAGGTCCGCCGCCATGCCGGTCCGTACGGTGGTTGAGGAGTACTGCGACGTCTGCTTCAACCAGGACGGGGTCGAGACGCTGGCGACCGACCGCCTGCGCTTCGGCTGGCTCGGCCGCAACTACGTACTGCTCGTCTGCGACGCGCACGTCGGCCCGATCCGCGACGAGCTCCAGCGCCTGAGCGAGCTCGCGAGCCCGGAGTCCGGCGCCGGCCGGCGCCAGGCCGCGCCCGTCGCGCGCCCGTCGCGCCCCGCGCGCACGGCCGCACCGGCCGGCCGTGGCCACACGGCGTTCTCCAAGCTGGATGCGGACGAAAAGGCGCGCTTTCGCCGGTGGGCGGACATGCCGAATGCCCGGCGCATCTCAGACGCGCGCGTCCAGGCCTGGATCTCCGCCGGACGTCCCTGAGCGCGTCGCGCCCTACCCGCCGAGCGAAAGGGCCCCCGCCGACGACAGGCCGACCGCCTTGGTGCCGAGCGCATCGAGCAGCGCGCCGGCGACGACCGGTGTGCTC
>JAKABX010000059.1 GCA_021796545.1 Actinomycetes bacterium | reverse complement strand
GGCGCGCGCGGCCGCGGGAGGCGCGGCGCCGCGCGCTGCGGCGCCGCGCCGCGAACGCGAACGCGCGCGCGGCGCCGAGCTCACAGCGCTCGAGCAGGGTGATCCCCGCGAGCAGCAGGAGGGGGGTCGCAGCGGTATAGACCTCGATGACGTGCGAGATGTCGGTGCGGTCCAGCCCCTTTTGGAAATAGACGAGCGTGAACAGCGCGCACGCGAGGGCCGTCCAGTCCCGGCTCGTCAGGCCCCGGCGGGTCCGCGCGAGCGCCACGACGCGCCCGAAGGTCGCCACCGCGACGATCGCGGGCAGGAGGAAGTAGACGGTGAAGCGGAGCTGGGTCCCCCACGACCAGGCGACCGGGCGGGCGCCCCAGAGCGCGTGGTCCGAGGTGAAGAGCCGGAAGTACTCGACAAAGCCCGGCAGCGAGCGGGTCGCAACGAGGTAGAGGGCGAACAGCGCCCCGAAGGCCGCTCCGGAGGCGCAGACGGCGCCGACGAGGCGGAAGCGGCCCGGCTCGTGGCGGGGACGGGTGGTGGCGTCGTGCGCGATGAGCGTCACCCCGAGCGCGGCGGCGAGCAGCAGCATCTCGGGGACGAGGGCGCACTCGAGCACGAGGACGGCGCTGAACGCGGTCGCCGAGCCCCAAGTCCGCCGGCGCAGCATCCGGTCGAACAGCACGACGACGAACGGCAGGAACGCGAAGCGCATGATCGCGGCGGTGAACCCTCCGAGCACGACCGCGGCGCCGAGCAGAGCGACGAGCCGATTGCCGCGCGCGAAGTAGACGACGAAGAGGTAGAAGACGCCGGCCGAAGCCGGGTAGACGAACAGGTCGGTCCCCGCGAGCGCGCCCCAGGTCGTGTGCGAGAGGACGGCCAGCCCGATCCAGCCGTCGATCGCGTCCTCGAGCGGCCCGTGCAGGAGGAACAGATCCCGCCAGGGCAGCAGCCCGTGGCTGAACACCAGCTGCGCACCGGCGATCTCCTGGGGGTCGAAGGCGTCGAGGGGCCCCTGCGCGCCGATGAGACCGGCGACCGAGAGGTAGAGAACGACCGTGCCGACCACGACCGCGAGCAGCCGCCCCTCCACGCGCCGCGCCGCGGTCTCGTCGGCGCCGCGCAGCGACCGCAGCGCATAGGCCTCCGCGACGCACGCGCCGGCGATCACGAGCCACCAGGGAAGCCACGGGTAGTGCACGACCCGCCCGCCCGCGGCGATCGTCACGCTCGTCTCCGCCGAGACCAGCCCGAGCAGGGCCACGACCACGGGGCTCGCCAGCGCGTTCGCACGCGCGAGGCGCGTGACCCTGCCCGGCGTGCGCCGCGGGCGCGCGACGAGGACGACGGTGCCGACGTAGGCAACGCCGGCGCCGATCCCCGGCGCGTCGAGTGCCCGCGTCGTGCTCGACCACCCTGCGCTCACCTCAAGCGCGACCGCGAGCGCGGCGAGCGCGAGGCGCGCCGCGACCGACACCAAGGTGGCGCTGCGCCCGGGCGCGACCTCGCCCTCGGGGTCGCGCAAGGACCCGAGCGGGAAGAGCGGCGTGCTCCGGCGGGGTCGCCGCAGCGGGCCGGCGAGGCCGAGCAGGTGGTCCACGGCGAAGACCAGGGTCGGGACGAGCACCGCGAGCAGGGAGAAGGCGGCGAAGTACCGGGTGAAGTCGAAGCCGTAGAAGGTCGGGTAGCCGACGATGTCGGTGCGGATGCGCAGCACGTTGGGTTCGTGGCGCCAGATCACGAGCGCGCCGGCGAGTGCGGTCGCGGTTGCGATTGCCAGGCGGAGCGCGGCCCGCCCGAATGCCGCACGCCGCTCGGGCGCAGAGGGTGACGAGAGGGCGGGTACCGGTGCGTCCGGCTTCTCGTACCCGTCGACGACCTGCACCGTTCCTCCTCCGGCGCCGGCGAACGCGCCCGGGGCAGCGACCCTACCCGACCGCCCCGGGAAAGCTGTGCCGGGCCCGCACGTGCTCGCTCACAGGTCGGCCACTAACCTGGCGGCGCCCTCTCGCGCGAGGGCAGGCACCGGCCGGTCGGGGTGCCCGACACGGGTACCCGAGCGAGTGAGCATCGCAAGCGACGAAGAGGAGCTGCCCCCGCCGTGACTGAGGAGCGCGTGCCGGAACCGGTGACCGGCGCCCTCGCCGCCGAGGACCACGGAACGGGGCCCGCGCTCGCTGCGGTCGCCTCGGGCCCGTTCGCACTCACCTACGGGGGCGAACCCGGGGGCTTTTCCTCCCTGCTCGCCGAGGCCCACGACACCCTCGATCCCGGAGCAGCCATTCGCGTCCGGCTCACGCACGCCGCCTGGCGCGGCCCCCTCGCCCGCCAGCGCGACCGCGTCTCGGGAATCCTCTTCGCCGCCGGGTTCGCCGAGACGCGGCTCTCGCGGGCCTCCGACGGTGCCCTGGAGGTCACCGCCCGGCGTGCGCCGGGCGCGCCGCCGGCCGAGCGGCGCACGCTGCTCTCGGTCGTGATGCCCGTCTACAACGAGCGCCCGACCTTCGCGACGGTCGCGGACCTCGTCCTGAAAAAGGAGATCGAGGGGGTCGACATCGAGCTCATCGTCGTCGAGTCCAACTCGACCGACGGAAGCCGGGCGGAGGTGCTGCGCTACGCGGACCGCCCCCGGGTCCGCCTCGTCCTCGAGGACCGGCCCCGCGGCAAGGGGCACGCCGTGCGCGCCGGGCTGGCGGCCGCGCGGGGCGACTACGTCCTCATCCAGGATGCCGACCTCGAGTACGACGTCGACGACTACGACGCGCTGCTCGCGCCACTGCGCCGGCTGGAGGCGGGCTTCGTCCTCGGCACACGCCGTCGCACCGACGGCGCGCGCTTCGGGGTGCGCCACTTCGAGACCCAGGTGCTCGTCGGCCGGCTCATGAACGTCGGGAACATGGTCTTTCTCACCCTGTTCAACACGGTCTACGGGGCGCGTCTGCGCGACCCGTTCACCATGTACAAGGTCTTCCGGCGCGACTGCCTGACGGGGCTCCGCCTCGAGTGCAACCGCTTCGACTTCGACTGGGAGCTGACCGGGAAGCTCCTGCGCGCCGGCTACCGCCCCGTCGAGGTGCCCGTCTCCTACCGCTCCCGCTCCTTCGCCGAAGGAAAGAAGGTCTCGGTCGTCGCCGACCCGTGGAGCTGGGTCGTCGCCTGCTTCAAGTACCGCTTCGCCCCGCTCTACGACGACTGAGCTCACGCGCGCAGCGTGGGACCTGCGGCGATCTCGGCCCACGCGCGCGCTGCGGCCGCGGGGCCGGGCAGCCCGACGGTGCTCACCTCGACCCCGAAGAGCGCGCAGGACTGCTCGTGGGCGCCGGCCAGACGTTCGGCGGCCTCCGCGGTGAGATAGCGGCGCCAGCCGCCGGGCACCTCCTCGAGACCGAGGTCGCCTGCCTCCGGCAACGCCGGCGGCGCCGGGCCCGCCGGGTGCAGGAGACGCCAGAGCGCCGCGACGACGCCGGCGGGATCGACCCGCCACTGCTCGAAGCGCACCCGCACCACGCCCGGCTCGCGCCACCAGCTCGCGCTGACCTCCACGAGCGCCCGACCGCGCTCGCCCGCGGCCCACTCGAGGAAGACGGGATCGCTCGGCGAGCACCCGGCGATCACCGCCGCGTCGCTCGAGCCGAGCCACTCGCTCGCACGCGGTTCGGCACTGATCAGGCGCAGCGCCGCGCAGAGGATGTCGAAGGGGTGGCGACCCACGGTGACGACCTGGAAGGCGTGGCGGCGCAAGAGCTGCTGGAGGTGCGCGCGCCGCGGCCAGGGGAGGTGGACCACGGCACGCTCACCGGCCGCCTCGAGCCGCAGATCGGCCGGATGCAGGGCAACGGCCTCGAGACAACCGAGCGTGCGCCCGAGCGCGGCCGCCAGCGCGAGGCCACCGGTTCCCGGGGCGCTCAGCACCGCGATGCGCTCGGGTGGCGGCACGGGCGCCACGGGCGCGGGCGACCCCGCAACGACGCGGGCGCCCGGGCGGCGGCGCTCGTGCAGTTCGGCGATCTCGTCGCCGAGCGCGTCGACGCGCCGGTCGAGGCGGTCCCGCGTCGCCTCCAAAGAGTGGACGTAGGTTCTCAGCCGCGCGATCTCGTCCTGGAGGAGCTGCTCGCGCATCGGCACGGCTTCGTCGAGGGAGTTGACGGGCACGAGCAGCTCGGCGAGCGCCGCGTCCTCGTCGCGGACGTAGTAGCGGTTGATGCCATCGGTCGAGGCGTAGCGGTAGCCGCGGGAGGTGACGAGCTCCTCCCACGCGCCGTACGCGGGCCGCAGCGAATTGGGCTCGGTCGCCTCGACCAGGACCACCCGGGGCCGGAAGCGACGGAGGTCGATCCCGGCCAGCACGTCGGCCTCGGCGCCCTCGACGTCGATCTTGAGGAAGTCGATGCGCTCGGGCCCGTGCTCCTCGAGCACCGCGTCGAGGGTGACGACCGGGACGCGCACCTCCCGCAGCTCGTGGCCGTCACGCCGCAGACGGTCCGCGCTCTCGCCGTCCCCGGTCGACAGCGCGGCGTCGTCGAGGACCTCGTAGAAGACGATCTCGCCCGCGGCCGCGCCCGCGGCGGCCTCGATCGTCACGTCCCTCGGGCGCAGCGCCCGCAGCGCCGCGGCCCAGCCCGGTACCGGCTCGAGGTTGATGCCGTGCCATCCCGCTTCGTAGAAGTGGCGGGTGACCGTCGCCTCGGTCGGTGACGCCGCGCCGACGTCGACATAGAAGCCGTTCTCGGTGGCGCCGAGCGCGCGGGCGAGGATGACGTCCTCGCCGTTCTGTGCGTAGGAGATCACACCGGAACTAGGCGCGCCCCACGCCGCGCACGACACGCCGGGCGACGCGAAACACCGGTCCCGTGCGTCGCAGACGCTCGGCCACACCCGCCGCGATCTTGTACGTCGCCTGGTTGCGGATCTCGGCGACGAGCGCGCCCAGCTCGGCGGCGCGCGCCTCGGCTGCCTGGAGGCCCGCCTGCGCAGCCGCCAGCTCCACCGCACGCTGGGCCAGCTCGGCGTCCCGCCCGCTGAGCATCGCCTCGAGGTTCGCCGCGTGGTTGTGGGTGAGGGCGAGCTGCTCGCGCAGCGCGACGAGCTCGCCCTCGAGTCGGAGTGCGTAGGCCTCCTTCAGCGCCACGTCGCGCTCGACGGCACGCAGCTCGAGTTCCTTCTGGCGCTCCGCCTCGACCTGCTCGCGCAGGCGCAGCTCGACCTCGGTGAGGCGCTCCTCGAGCGCGTAGATGCGCCGCTCGGCGACCGTCGCACGCTCGACGACCTCGGCGCGCCCGTTGCCGGCGGGCACGGACGCCCCCGGACGGGTCGGGAGCGCCGCGGCACCGTTGGTCGGTCCCACCGCCCCCTCGAGGACGACAGCCTCGGGAGACACCTCGGATGTCGGCACGGCGGCAATGGTAGCCAAGGTGCGCCGCGGCGCTCAGGCGCCGGCGGTGCTGAGGGTGCGCGCGCGGGCGCGGGCGACCGCGCGCTCGACGACCGCGGGCCAGATCGTCGGCGTGCGGCTCTCCTGCCAGCGCGCGACCTGCGCGAGAAGGCGGCCCCGCACGAGGTCCCAGGTTGCCCGGTCCTCGAGCAAGGACGCGAGCGCCGCCGCGAAGTTCGTCGCGTCGTCCGCGACGACGACCGCGTCGGGGTCGTCGGTCGGCAGGCCCTCGGCGCCGACGGTCGTCGCGACGGTCGGCACCGCGTACTGCAGCGCCTCGATCGTCTTGTTCTTCACCCCCGCGCCGAAGCGCATCGGCACGGCGACGACGCGCACCGCGTCGTAGAACGCGGCGAGGTCCGCGACGGCCCCCACGAAGACGATGCCCGGGCCCGCGAGCGACCGGAGCGAAGGCGGCGGACCGACGCCCGTCACGAGAAGGCGCGCGTCGGGCACCCGGGCGCGCAGCTTGGGCATCACCTCGCGCGCGAACCACGCGAGGCCGTCGGCGTTCGGCGAGTTCGGCCCCGCCGCCCACCCCGCGACGAACGCGACGTCCCGGCGCGGCGCGAAGCCCGACGGGGAGGGTGCGATCGCGCCGAGGAGGGGCCCGTGCACCTCGACCGGACAGCGCGCCGCCTCGCGCAGGACCGCGGCCTCCTCCTCGGAGATCGCGACGACGTGGTCGGCGTCCGCGGCGATGTCGAGCTCGCAGCGGCGCATCTCCGCCGCCGCGGTCTCGAGCGCCTCTGCCTCCGCGGTGCCGCTGCGAAGTTGCGCCTCGCGCTCGATGCGTCGGAAGAACAACGCCTCGGCGTCGTAGACGAGCGCCGCGCCGGGCTGCGCGGCGCGCACGAGCGGCGCACGGATCTCGTAGTTGTGCGGCCGCGAGAAGATCACGGCCGCGTAGTGCCGCCCGGGCCGGGCGAGGTGCTCCTCGAGCGGCTCGTCGACGACCTCGACCCCGAGCGTGCACAGCAGGTCGTTGTCCCGGCTGCCGTCGATGAGGGAGGTCCAGACCGAGACCTGGTAGCGGCCGCTTTCCTGCAAGGCCGCGAGCACCTCGGCCATGCGGGGCATCCCCGAGCCCTTCGCCGGCACGGGAACCTGGTCGTCGACGAGAAGGACGCGCTCGGGCGCGCCCATGGCGCGCCAGACGGCCTCCTCGACCGCCGCGGGATCCCACGGCGCGGCGTGCACGCGTTCCTCGAGCAGGTCGCCGAAGCTGGCACGCAGCTGCTGCTTGTTCCTCTCGAACAAGAAGTCGCGGTAGGTCTGGTTCGTGCTCTGGGACTCGTGGTGCATGACCCGAGAGCGCGGCTGGTACCAGATGCTCTCGCCGTCCGCCGCGATGCGAAGACAGAGATCGGTGTCCTCGTAGTAGGCGGGGAAGTAGTCGCCGGACATCCCGCCGAGGCGCTCCCAGGTGGCGCGACGCACGAGCAGCGAGCCCCCCGAGGCGAAGTCGACGCGGCGCTCGAAGTCATAGCGGCGTGACCCGGCGGGCAGGCCCCGCCCGACCGTCATCGTCGACCCGTCATCCCAGAGGATCGAGCCCGCCTCCTGGATCGTGCCGTCCGGGAAGAGCATCGTGCTGCCGACCGCGCCGGCCCGGCGGCGCTCGGCGGTCTCGACGAGGGTCTCGAGCCAGTCCGGCTCGACCTCGGTGTCGTCGTTCAGCAGCACGACGTAGTCGCCGCGGGCGCGCGCTGCGCCGAGATTCACCGCCCCGGCAAAGCCGAGGTTCGCCGCGCTGCTAAGCACCGTCGCACCCCGGACGCGCGCCTGGACGGCGGCGGTCAGCTCGGGTGCGGGCTCGTTCAGGACGACGACGACCTCGTAGGGGACCCTCCGGACGCTGCGCCGCAGCGCCCGGAGGCAGTCGAGCAGGTACGGCGCGCGACGCCACCCGACGACGATGACCGACGCGAGCGGGAGGGCCTCGTCCTCGAAGGCGACGGCGTCGCTCACCGCTCGGCGCTCCAGCGGAGCGACAGCGCACGGACGCGCCGCGGCGCCGGCGGCGTGCTCGGCGCCGCCTGGGCGGCCGCGAGCTGGCTGCGCAGGTCCGCGATGATCGCCTCGTCGCGCTCGAGATCCGCGAAGAGCTCGGCCGCCCGGGCGCGCAGCTGGCCAATCTCGATCTCGAGCACGAGGCGTCCGTGCTCGAGGTGCGCGACGTGGCGCTCGAGGCTGCGCAGGTCGTCCTCCATCGCCGCGAGCTCGCCGGCGAGGAGGGCCGCGGTCTCGCGGCTCTCTGCCGCCGCGCGCCCCAACGCGTCGGCGGACTCGGCCGCGTGCGCGCCGGCGGCGGGGTCCGTGCTGCTCACGACGGGCGAGTGTACCGCCCTGCCCCCGCCTCTCCCGGGTCGCTTCAGCGGGGCGCGCCGACGCAGCAGACGGCGTCGACGAGATCCCGCCAGACGCTCGGGCGCTCGAGTTGCGCCCAGCGCCGCTCCTGCTGCTCGATCGCGCGCCGCTGGGCCTCCCAGGCCGCGGCGTCGGTGAGCAGCGCGACCAACGCGTCCGCGAAGGCGGCCGGTTCGTCCGCGATCGCGAGCGCGCCGGGCTCGTCGAGGGCGATGCCCTCGGCGCCGACGGTCGTCGCGACGACCGGGACGCCGTGCTGGAGCGCCTCCACGGTCTTCAGCTTCACCCCGGCGCCGGAGCGGACGGGCACGATCGCGACGCGCACGCGCCCGTAGAGCTCGGCGAGGTCCTCGACCTTGCCCCCCAGCTCCACCGCCGGGCCCTCGAGGCGCCGGACGTTGCGCGGCGGCTCCGCACCGCTCACGTACAGACGCGCGTCGGGGACCCGAGCGCGCACGCGCCCGAGCACGTTGCGGACGAACCAGATGAGCCCGTCCGCGTTCGGCGACGCGCCGCCTGCGCCCCACCCGGCGACGAACGCGATCCCCGCGCGCTCGGCGAAGCCCGCGGGCGTCGGGGCTGCGCCGGCGAGCTGGGGCGGGTTGACGAGGACGGCCCGGCCACCGAGGTGCCGGAAGACCTCGGCCTCCTCCTCGCAGATGCAGACGATCGCGTCGGCGCCGGTCGCGATCGCCGCCTCGAGCCGCTGCATGGCCGCGAGCTCGCGCTCGAGCGCAAGGCGCGTCACGAGGTCGGGGGCGAGCGCGGCCTGGCGCTCGAGCCGGCGCGAGTAGACGGCTTCGGCGTCGTAGAGGAGGGGGACCCCCGGCAAAAGGGCGCGCAGCGTCGCCGCGTAGCGCTCGTAGTTGTGCGGGCGCGAGACGAGCACCGCCTCGTAGCCGGTCGGGCGCGTCGCGAGGTGGTCGGCGATGGCGTCGCCGAGCCGGCCACGGTAGGCGACGAGGTCGGTCCGCACGTGCTCGACACCGAGGCGCTCGAGCCGATCGGTCGCGCCGATTCCCCCCTCGGCGCCCGCGAAGAAGGTGACGAGGTAGCGCCCCACCGCCGAGAGCTCCGTGAGCACGTCCGCCATCCGCCCGAGCCCCGAGCCGAACGCGGGATCGGGCGTCCGGTCGTCGATGACGAGCAGGCGCGCCTCGGCGCCCGCTGCGGCACAGACCGCCCGCTCGATGCCGGTCGGCGAGGTGTCCCGGGGCGGTCGGGCCCCGAGCTGGTCCGACCAGCGTCCGACGAAGCGGGCGTGGTTCGTCTCCATCAAGAATGCACGGAAGGTGGCGTTCGTGCTCTTGGACTCGCCGTGCCGCACCCGGGCCGCCGCGGTGAACCAGATCTCTCCGCCCCCCGAGCGCAGACGCAGACAGAGATCCACGTCCTCGAAGTAGGCGGGGTAGTAGAGGTCGTCGAAGCCGCCCGCCCCGAGGAAGGCGGCGCGCCGCACGGCCAGGTTCGCCGCCGAGCAGTAGTCGACCCGACGGTCCGCGAGGAAGCGCCCCTCCGCGACCGTCTCGCCCCGTCCGACGCCCGTCGTCCAGCCGTCGGCCCACACGACGGAGCCCGCCTCCTGGACGCGGCCGTCGGGAAAGAGCGTCAGCCCTCCGACTGCGGCGGCACCGGGGTGCCGGGCGTGCGCGGCGACGAGCTCGTCGAGCCAGCCGGGCTCGGGGCGCGCATCGTCGTTGAGCAGCGCGAGCAGCTCGCCACGTGCGCGGCTCGCCGCGAGGTTGACCGCCCCGCCGAAACCGAGGTTCGCCTCGCTGCGCAGCACGGTCGCGCGCCCGGCGAGCGCGGGGAGCCGGCGGACGAGCGCGACGGTCGGCTCGTTGGCGACGACGATCAGCTCATGGGCGACGCGGGGCGCGCTCTGCGCGAACGCGGCGAGGCACGCCTCGAGATGGGGCGCGTCGCGCCAGGCGACCACGACGACGGACGCGACCGGGTCCACCCGGCCCGGGTCGTCTACCGGCGGGGCGGGCGCGTCGGTGCTCACGCGCAAAGGTCGTCGGGGGTGAGCTGCTCGCCGAGCAGCCGCGCGAAGCGCTCCGGGCGGCCCCCGACGAAGTCGCGGCAGCGTCGTACGCCTTCCACATAGCAGGTGATGTAGGCCCGCCACGTCGGGTCGAGGAGGAACTCGACCGCCTTCTCGGCCCGCTTTCGGGGGAGCAGCGCCTCGCGGGCGAGCTCGGTGACGACCACCTCGGGATCGGCACCGTCCTCGTGTAGGCGGAACGCGGCGTTCGCACGCGCCGCGCCGAGGGTCTCCCCGGCCTGTGCGAGGACAGTGACTGCGTCGGGGTCGTAGCCGATCTTGAGGGGGCGGAGGTGCTCGGCGAGGAGCTCCACGAGCCCGCTGCCGACGACGACCTCGAGACCGAGATCCGCGAGCCCCTCGGCCAGCAGGCACTGGGGGGTGCCGACAAGGAAGATCGTCTCCTCCAGCTGACGGCGCGCGCGCACGAGGCCGACCTCCTTGCGGGTGTGCTCGCTGTGATGGCCCGGGTAGGCCTCGTGGGCGACGAGGTGGGCAATGCTCGTCGCGAGCACCGGGAGGTCCACGTTGATCTCGACGCGCGAGCGGAGGTCGCCGAGGTAGTGGTTGAAGCCCGACCACGGCTTGGACGTGACGAGCGCGAAGTCGACGTGCTCGCCCTCGGGCAGCGAGAAGAGGCGCGAGGTGCGCTCGCGCAGATCCTCGGCCAGCGAGTGCAGGGCCGGCTCGAGCCGGTCGGGTGGGATCGCCTGGGCCTCCCGCCAGGCGACGAGCCGCTCGGCGAGCGGACCGCTGCCCGGCACGAGAGCGTCGAGCTCCCGGTGCACCGCGGCGAGCTCGTCTGCAGGAAGGCGTCGTGGACGGACCCCGTAGGAGAGCTCCACCTCATCGGCGTAGGCGAGGTGCTCGCCGCCGAGAACGCGCACGGTCGTGAGCACGCCGACGAGCTGGGCACGCAGCCAGCGTCGGCGGCGCCGTCCGGCCTCGGTCCCCGGATCGGGTGCTCCGGTCCCCGCAGCCTCGAGCGGCTCGCCGGCATCGAGCGCCGCGAGCAGCGCGCGCGCCCGGTCAACAAGGAGGGCCGGATCCTCGGGTGGACCCGCCGCGGCGCGCTCGGCGAGGGCGGGCGGGCCATAGTAGGCATCGACGTAGCCGGGAATGTGGCGCCCGACGGCGAGGCCGAGGCCGACGTAGCGCTCGACGAGGCTCGCCACGACGCTGCTCACCGCACCCGCCCCGTGCGGTGGAGCCAGGAGGGACGCGCCACGGCGGTGAGCGTACCAACCCCACCCCCGCTCCCGGCGGCGAGGAGGAGGGGTCGCCGATAGCCTGCCCGCGGTGCATCCCCTCGAACAGCTGCGCGCGGTCGCCCGTGCCGGCCGGGCCGACCCCGTCGGCCTCGCGCTCGACGCCGCGGACGCGCTCGAGGCACTGGCGCGTGAGCCGCGCGCCCTTCTGCTCGCGTGCCGGCGCCTGCTCGACGCCCAACCCGGCTGCGGCCCGCTGTGGTGGCTCTGCGCCGAGATCATCGCCGCGCCCGACCCCGCGGCGGCCGCCCGGCGGGCGACGGCCGCGCTGGTCGAAGACCCGACGGCTGACGAGCTCGCGGGCGCCCTGCCGGCAGGCGGCGTGGTCGCGGCGGCCGTGGGCCCGACCATCGTCGATGCCCTCGCGCGTCGCCCCGATCTCGAGGCGGTGCTCGTCGGCGACCCGCTCGCGCTGCGGGCGGGCCTCCGCCGGATCGCCCAGGGGCCGCGGGGAGGCGCGCACGCGACGGGCGCGACGCCGACCG
>JAKABX010000058.1 GCA_021796545.1 Actinomycetes bacterium | reverse complement strand
CGGTGGACGCCCGCCCTACGGCTACCAACTGGCCGACGCCGGGCCGCACCCCAACCCGGGCAAGGCGGCAGTTGGCCAGCGCCTCCACCGCCTGGAGCCGGACCCGGACGCGGCCCCGGTGGTGCGCCGCATCTTCGACGAGTACGCGGCCGGTCGTGGCCTGTACGCCATCGCCGAGGGGCTGACCCGCGACGGCATCGCCTGCCCCTCCGCCCACGACCGGGCCCGCAATCCCCATCGGCAGGGCATTGCCTGGTCGAAGATGGCGGTGCGGGCGATCCTCGCCAACCCTCGCTACACCGGACGCCAGGTGTGGAACCGCCAGCGCCGCGACGAGGTGCTCCTCGACGTCGAAGACGTCGCGCTCGGCCACGTCAGCAAGATGCGCTGGAACGACGAGGACGCCTGGATCGTCTCCGAGGTGCTCACCCACGAGCCGCTCGTGTCCGACGAGCAGTTCCATGCCGTGCGCACTCTCGCCGCCGCGGGCCGACGGCGCCCGGTGGTGCGCAAGGCGCGGCCCACCTCCCAGCCCTTCGCGCTGCACGGCCTCGTCGTCTGCGGCCTCTGCCATCGCAAGATGCAGGGGAGCGCCAACCACGGGCGTGCCCACTACCGCTGCCGCTATCCGAGCGAGTACGCCATGGCCAACGAGCTCGACCACCCGAGGAACGTCTACGTGCGCGAGGACCAGATCCTCGGACCCCTCGACGGCTGGCTGGCCCAGGTGTTCGACCCCGGCCAGCTCGACACCACCCTCGACGCGCTGGAGGCTGCCGCCTCATCGACCGACGACGCCGGCCAGGCCAGGGCCCAGGCGGCGCGGCGCAGAGTGGCCGAGTGCGACACCCGCCTCGCCCGCTACCGCGCCGCCCTCGAAGCCGGCACCGATCCGGCGATCGTGAGCGCCTGGATCGCCGAGGTCCAAGCCGAGCGGCTCGCCGCAGAGGTCGAGCTTGGCCGGGCGACCGGACAGCGGAGCCGCCTGTCTCGCGACCAGCTCGCCGGGGTCGTGAACGGCCTCGGCAACCTGCTCGACGTGCTCGCCAGCGCCGCTCCCGAGGAGAAGGCCGAGGTCTACCGTCGCCTCGGGCTCCAGCTCACCTACGACCCCGCCCGCCGAGTGGTGACCATCGAGTCGCACCTCGGGCCAGACGGCAGCGGCGCGCTCCCACGCGGTGCTCGACCGAGCGACGGCCAGACTTCGGGCGCGTCAAGCGCCGAGCCCGTGGGCGAAAGTCAGTGTCGGAGGGGGGACTTGAACCCCCACGCCCTTGCGGGCACTAGCCCCTCAAGCTAGCGCGTCTGCCTATTCCGCCACTCCGACGTGGTCACCGGATCTGCGTTCCGACCGGAAGATGCTAGCGCACGCTCCGGCGCACCAACGCCGGCGCGCACGCTACCCACCTGTTCAGCCGCCCGAGGTTCCCGAGGTGCCACTCGTCCCCGACGTGGTCGCGGGTGCCAGCACCCGCAGGGCCCACTGCTGCGCGTTGTACATCGGCCCGGCGAGGGTCGGACTCTCGTGCAGGTTCACGAGGGCATCGGTGGAGACGAGCTCCTCGGGCGCCTGGAAGAGCGGGAGCGTCGGCAGGTCGAGCCAGAGCTGGGTGTCGGCCTGGTTGTAGAGGTTCTGCATCGCAATGACGTTCAGCTGCTCGGACGCCTCGGTGAACAAGGTGGTGACCGCCGGATCCTCGTAGCCGAGAACGTCGGTCGTCGGACTGCCGACCGCGAGCGCATCGGGATCGGTCCCGCTGCCTGGCGGTCGGGCAGGAAAGCGCAGCTCCGCGGGCTGGGTCGGCGGGAGCGTGGTCGTCGTCGAGGGCGGGGTTGTGGTGCTTCCCGGCGCTGGCGTCGTCGTCGGGGTTACGTGCACCGCCGGCGCGAGCGCGCTCGTCGTGGCCTCGAAAGGCACGACCGGGTAAGGGCTGACCGGGTTCGCGAAAAAGCGCGTGTTCTCCGCTGGGTAGGCGGAAAGCACGTAGGGGACGAGAGCGAGCTGGTAGCCGCCGCGGGGCAGCACAAGGCCGTAGAGGGCGCTCGGCGCATACCTCACGATCACCACCCGGATCCCGACATCGAGCAGCTGCGCCTGCAGCACGGCCGCGAGCTGCGACGCGACCTGGCTTCCCGTCGGCACGGCGAGCCGCAGCGCGAGCGGGGTCCCGTTCGCCGCGCGCTCGATGCCGGCCGCGTCGAGGTGGTAGCCGGCAGACGCGAGGAGCTCGATCGCCTCGGGGTCGTGCACGCCGACATACGCGCCACCGCCACCCGCGCTTCCCGGCGCGCCGCCGAGGTAGAGGCGGTTGCCCGACAGCGCCTGGTTCGGTGCCGCCCAGCCCACGCTGTCGGCCACAAGCTCGGCGCGGTTCACGGCCTTGGCGATCGCCTCACGCACCGCGATCGCGTCCACCGGCGCCGTCGCGAGGTTGAAGTCGAGCTGCCAGAGCCTCGGCGAGGCCGAGATCTGCTCGCGCAGGTCCGTGCTCGCCCAGATCGCCTCGTTGAGCCGGCGGTTCGGCGGGACGACCGCGACGTCGATCGTCCCGTCCTCGAGACCCGCGAGGATGGCCGCGCTGCCGCGCACGACCTTGAGGACAATGTGGTCGAGCACCGGCCGCGGCCCCCACCAGCGCGGGTTGCGGCTGAGGACGAGCTCGCGTCCGGGAATGACCTTGGTGACAGCGAAGGGTCCGCCCGACACCAGGTGCGGCGGGTCCGCACCGGCAAAAGCGCCGGACCAGCCGTAGCGGTCGACGAGGTGCGCGGGGACGAGCCCGGAGAACAGCGCCTCCCACTGTGCATACGGCTTGGAGAACGTGACGGTCACGACACGGCCGTTGGCCGATGCCGTGATCGCCGAGATGTCGCGGTAGCCGTGGTCCGGGTCGGTCGCCGGAAGCGCCGCGCCCTGGGCGAGCTGGGCGTGCCACTCGGCGACGAAGTCCGCCGCGGTGATCGGGACGCCGTCGGACCAGACCGCCTTCGGGTTGATCGTGTAGACGACCTTCTCGGGGTTCACGTCAACGAGCTCGGCCGCGTCGAAGACCGTCTGGGGGACCTCGCTCTCGTTCGGGCCGATGACAAAGGGTGAAGGCCAGATCTGCGCCGCGACCATGGCCGTCGCACCGGTCGCCCCGGCCGGGGTGTTCGGGTTGAACTGGTCCGGGAGGCGGGTGACCGCCACCGTCACGGTGCCGCCGCTCTCGATCCTCGGCGGGCCGGTCGTCGTCGTCGCGGCGGAGGACGCCGCCCCGCCCGAGGTGCCGCTCGGCGCAAAGGACCGGGTCGGTCCGGACGAGCCGGTGGGCACCCCCCCGCCCTTCGCGGGCGCACGCGTCGTCGTCGGTGCCGCGGCGACGCCCCCGTGCGCGCTGCGGCCGTTCGGTGCGGTCAGCCCGACGGCGGCGAGGCCGGCGAGGGCGACGAGACCGGAGGCGAGACGGAGTGGCCTCAGCCCCACCGCAAGCCGAGGATGATCGCGCAGAGCGCGAAGGCGACCGCGGTCATGACCGTGAGCCGGTCAAGGTTCTTCTCCGCGACCGTCGAACCGGCCGCCGCCGACCCGACGGAGGACCCGAACATGTCGGAGAGGCCGCCGCCTCGGCCGGAGTGCAGCAGGATCAGCATGACGAGAGCGAACGCCGAGATGACCTCGACGACCACGACGACGTCCGTGAGCACGGCGGTCAGGCTAGCAGCGGGTACCCCGCCCTACAGCCCGGCCGTCACGATCTTGAAGAAGCGCTCGGCCTCGAGGCTCGCCCCGCCGACGAGCAGGCCGTCGACGTCGGCCTCGGCGAGGAGCGCGGCCGCGTTGTCCGGGGTCACCGACCCCCCGTACTGCACCCGGGTGCTGGAGGCGAGCGCGCCGACGTGCGCGGCGAGCTCGGCGCGGATCTCGGCGCACATCGCCTGCGCGTCCGCCGGCGTCGCGGTCTCCCCCGTCCCGATCGCCCAGATCGGCTCGTACGCGACGACGGCCGCCTGGACCTGGTCGGTGGGGCGCTTGGCGAACACGGCCGCGACCTGGGCACGCACCTTGTCGACGGCGATCCCGGCCTGGCGCTCGGCGAGGTTCTCGCCCACGCAGACGATCGGGCGCATGCCGTGGCGGAAGACGGCGTCGGTCTTCTCGCGCACGAGCTCGTCGCTCTCGTTGAAGTGCTGGCGGCGCTCGGAGTGCCCGACGATGACGTAGGCGACGTTCAACTTGGCGAGCATCTCCGGGCTCACCTCGCCGGTGTAGGCGCCCCGGTCGTAGGGGCTGCAGTCCTGGGCCCCGAGGACGAGGGGCACCCGGTCGCTCTCGATCGCGGTCTGGACGGTCCGGATGGAGGTGAAGGGCGGGTGCACGCTCGCGAGGCGTCCCTCGGGCAGCCCGCCGCGGTGGCGCAGCAGCGCGGCGAGCTCCTGGACGACCTTCAGGGCCTCGAAGTGGTTGACGTGCATCTTCCAGTTGCCACTGATGAGCACGTCGCGCTCGGGCGAGGTCACTTCGGTGCTCCTCCCCGCGCCGCTCAGGCGCGTCGTGCGGCGCGCAGCGCCGCGAGGCCGGGCAGGTCGCCCCGCTCGAGGAATTCGAGCGAGGCGCCGCCGCCGGTCGAGATGTGGCCGATGCGCTCGGTGATCTGGAACTTCTCGAGCGCGGCGACCGAGTCCCCGCCGCCCACGACGCTGAAGGCCTCGCTCGCGGCGACGGCCTCGGCGACCGCACGCGTCCCCGCCGCGAAGCGGCCGTCCTCGAACACGCCCATCGGGCCGTTCCACAGCACCGTGCGCGCCTCGGCGATCGCCGCAGCGTAGCGGGCACGGGTCACCGGGCCGATGTCGACGCCCTCGAAGCCCTCGGGGATGTCGCGGTCGACGACCTCCAAGGTCCCGGTCTTCTCGAACTCGGGGTTGCCGCCGAAGTTGATCTTGCCGTCGGGTGAGAGCGCGACGATGTCGCTCGGCAGCAGGATCTCGACGTCGCCGTCGAGCAGCTCCCGGCACTCGGCGACCTTGGACGCGTCGAACAGCGAGGCCCCGATTGGGTGCCCGAGGGCGGCGAGGAAGGTGTAGCTCATCCCGCCGCCGACGACTAGGCGGTCGACGTGGGAGAGCAGGCTGCGCAGGACGCCGAGCTTGTCGGCGACCTTGGCCCCACCGACCACCGCGACGAAGGGGCGTGCGGGCTGGTCGAGCAGCGAGGAGAGAACCTCGACCTCACGCGCGAGGAGCCGGCCCGCGGCCGAGGGGAGGAATTGCGGCGGGCCGACGATCGAGGCGTGCGCGCGGTGCGCCGCGCCGAACGCGTCGTTCACGTAGACGTCGTGCCCGCGGACCAGGCGCGCCACGGTCGCGGGGTCGTTCGCCTCCTCGCCCGGGTCGAAGCGGAGGTTCTCGAGCAGCTCGACGCCGGGCGCGAGCTCCGCGAGGCGCGCCCGCACCGGCGCCATCGCGTAGCGCGGGTCCACCTGACCCTTGGGCCGGCCGAGGTGCGAGCAGGCCGTGACCGTCGCGCCGTGATCCACGAGCCAGTTGATCGTCGGCAACGTCATGCGGATGCGGTAGTCGTCGACGACGCGGCTGTGGTCCGGCCCGCCGGCGAGCGGCACGTTGTAGTCGACGCGCAACAGCACCGACTTGCCCGCAAGTGGCGGCAGGTCCTCGAGGACGGGGACGCGGCCCGCGCCCTCCCCCGGGGGGGTCATCGGCCTAACGTCCGGCGACGATGCCGACGAGGTCGACCAGGCGGTTGGAGTAGCCCCACTCGTTGTCGTACCACCCGAAGACCTTGACGAGCGTCGTGCCCTCGTCGAGCGGCATCGCCATGGTCAACTTGGCGTCGAGCGTGCACGACGCCGGCGAGCCAACGATGTCGCTCGAGACGATCTCGTCCTCGGTGTACTCGAGCACGTGCGCAAGCGGTCCCGACGCCGCGGCCGCGGCGAAGGCGGCGTTCACGCCCGCCACGTCAACCGCGCCCTCGACGATGCCGGTGAAGTCGGTGATCGAGCCGTCCGCCACCGGGACGCGCAGGGACGTGCCGTCGAGGCGCCCCTTCATCGACTCGAGCACGAGTGCGGTGGCCCGGGCGGCGCCGGTGGTCGAGGGGACGATGTTCACCGCGGCGGCGCGGGCGCGCCGCAGGTTGTCACGGGCGAAGTCGAGGATCTCCTGGTCGTTGGTGTAGGCATGCACCGTCGTCATCAGGCCCTTGCGCACGCCGAAGGCATCGTCGAGGACCTTGATCATCGGCACGAAGCAGTTCGTCGTGCACGACGCGTTGGAGACAACGACGTGGCGCTCGGGATCGAAGCTGTGGTCGTTCACCCCGACGACGAAGGTCGCATCCGCGTCCGCGGAAGGCGCCGAGACGATCACGCGGCCCGCCCCGGCCGAGACGTGGGCCGCGGCCTGCTCGCGCTTGGTGAAGCGCCCCGTCGACTCGATGACGACGTCGACCTCGAGCTCCTTCCAGGGAAGCTGGCCGGGGTCGCGCTCCGCGAAGACCTTGATCTCGTGCCCGTCGACGACGATGCCGCGGTCGTCGAGAACAACCTCGCCGGCGAAGCGCCCGTGGGTCGAGTCGTAGCGGAGCAGGTGCGCATTGGCCTGCGGGCTCACGAGGTCGTTGACCGCGACGATCTCGAGGTCCGCACCGGCCTTGTACGCGGCGCGCAGGAAATTGCGCCCGATCCGACCGAAGCCGTTCACCGCCACCCGGACCGTCATCCCTGCCTCCGCTCACCGACATCCGGGCGCGCCGCCGGCGCGCCCGGTGTTCACCTGTGGGCCCACACTAGGCCAAGCGCGCCCGAGCGTCGCTCCGGCGCCTGGGCTGGGCTCCGGCGCGCGGCGCGTCCGCGAGCGCCGCCAGCGCGGCGGCGAGGAGGTCCTCGTCGTGGACGAGACCGTTGCGCGCCGCGAGCGCGCCCGCGACGAGCTCCACGCCGCTGTCGACGCGCCCGAGCGCGATCTTGGCCGGATCGGCGAGGACGACGTCGGGCCGGATGCCGTGCGCGATGAGCGCGGCGACGTGCGCGGCGACGTCGTAGCCCGAGGTCTCCGGCGGCTGTTCGCGCAGGTTGGCGACATAGACGACGCGCGCGCCGCTCGCGCGCAGCGCGGCGGCGAGCTCGGGCGCGCCGAGCGCGGCGAGCACGCTCGTGTACAGCGACCCGGGACCGAGCACCACGAGGTCGGCCGCCGCGACGGCGGCGAGGGCACCGGCGGGTGTGCGGGCGCTTGCGGGCTCGATGCCGACACGCTCGATCGCGGCCGTCGCCATGACCGCGACCTGGCCGCGCACCGTCGCGCCGCGGGCGTCGGCGCGCAGCACGACCGGCTCGAGGGTCGCGGGATACACGGGCCCGACCGTCCCGAGCAGCCGGCACGCCTCCGCGACGCCCGCCGCGAAGTCGCCCGCGCTCGCAAAGAGCGCCGCGAGAAGCAGGTTGCCGAACGCATGGCCCTCGAGCTCACCGGAGGAGAAGCGGTGCTCGAGGGCGCGGGAGAGCGCGGACTCCTCCCCCACCAGTGCCCCGATCGCGCGGCGCAGGTCGCCGGGCGCGGGGATCTCGAGCTGGGCGCGCAGCCGCCCGCTCGAGCCGCCGTCATCCGCGACGGAGACCACCGCGGCCACCGACCCGGCGAAGCGGCGGGCCGCACCGAGGCTGCGCGCGAGGCCGTGGCCGCCGCCGATCGCGACGACGCGGGGGGCGTCACCCTTCCCGGGGCGCGCGCCCCCGGCCGGGCGCGCCGCGCCGAGGCCGCTCACCGGGCCTGCCTCAGCGCTCGAGGTCGCGATGGAGGACCCTCGGCGCGTCGCCGCGTGCCGCGATGCGCCGGCCGAGCTCCTCGGCGATCGCGACAGAGCGGTGCCGCCCCCCGGTGCAGCCGACCGCGATCGACAGGTACGACTTGCCCTCGCGGGCGTAGGCGGGGAGAAGGAAGCCGAGGAGGCCGTCGAGGCGGTCGAGGAACTCGGCGGCCTCGGGGCGCTCGAGGACAAAGCGGCGGACCGGTTCGTCGAGCCCGCTCAAGGGGCGCAGCTCGTCCACCCAGTGCGGGTTGGGCAGGAACCGGCAGTCGAGCACGAGGTCGACGTCGAGCGGCAGCCCGTGCTTGAAGCCGAACGAGACCACCGTCGTCTCCATGCCCGCGCCGTCGGCCGGGGAGAAGTGCGCGCCGAGGCGGTCGCGCAGCTCGTGCACGTTCATCGCCGTGGTGTCGATGACCTCCTCGGCGTCGGCGCGCAGCGGCTCGAGCAGGGCGCGCTCCTGGCGGATCGAGCCGAGCACGCCGTCGGCCTCGAAGGGATGCCGCCGCCGGGTGCCCTCGAAGCGCCGGACGAGCACCTCGTCGGCCGCGTCGAGGAAGCAGACGCGCACCCGGGCGCCCGTCGCGCGCAGCGCCGCGATCGCCGGCACGAGCTCGGCGACCGACTCGGGCCCGCCGCGCCCGGCGACGAAGCAGATCCGCTCGTGCTCGGCGCCCGGCGCTGCGCCGAGCTCCGCGACCTTGTTGATGAGCGCCGGAGGCAGGTTGTCGATGACGAACCACCCCATGTCCTCGAGCGCCGCCGCCGCCGAGGAGCGCCCGGCGCCCGACATCCCGGTGACGATCAGGTACTCGGCCATGAGCGGCGATCCCCTCCTTCGTCCCCGCGCCCGGGGCGCGCCCCCCCGATTCTCGCGCCCCGGGGGGAGGGCGCCGGTCGATGCTCGAACACGAGCGCGCACAGCCGGGGGATGGCGGCCTCGAGGTCGGGGTCCGGGGAGCCGGCGAGCAGCTCGCGCCGCGGCGGCGGCTCGCGCATCTCGACGAGCAGCAGGTCGAGGGCGGCGAGCGGGTTCAGGTAGCGGGACAGCGGGCGGTGCGCGAAGACGACCTCGACGCCGGGATCGACCTCCTCGGGGCCGCGCTGCTCGGTGAGGTAGGGACCGACGCGCCAGTAGGTCTCGTCGAGGATCCGGTCGTCCACGATCCCCGACCCCGGCCCCTGGAAGAGCGGATGGTTGATGAGCAGGACGAAGCGACCGCCGACCTCGAGAACCCGGGCCACCTCGGCGAGCACGGCGTCGACGTCGTCCGCGTGCTCGATCGCGAGGCAGCAGACGACGCCGTCGAAGGCGCCGCGGGCGAAGGGGAGCGCCTCGCCGGCGCCCTGGACGTAGCGGGGCGGGCCACCCGCGGCGCGCGCGTTCTCGAGCTGGCCGGCGGAGGGATCGAGCCCCACGATCTGTCGACCCTGCTCGGCGGCGGCGAGCGCGCGGGCGACCTGGCCCTCTCCGCAGCCAAGGTCGAGCACGCGCCGGCACCCGGCGAGGGTCTCGGCCGCGATCGGCACGATCTCGAGCGCGTACTCGGGGTCCGCGCCGCCGGTGAAGGTCTCCTTCCACCACGGCGCGAGCGCGTCCCAGGCGTGGCGCTCGCTCATGTCGCGCGGGCGATCTGGCCGGCGCCCTCTCTTGGGTGCAGGTGGGCGTGGAGCGCGCGGGCGACGGCATCGGGCAAGAACGAGAGCGCGAGCAGATCCTCGAGGGAGGCCGCCTTCACCCCACGCACGCCACCGAGGGCCGTGACGAGGCGCTTGCGGCGCTCGGGTCCGAGTCCGGGGATCCCCTCGAGCGCGCCGCCGCGCAGGCGGCGCGCGCGCCGCTCGCGGTGGAAGCCGATCGCGAAGCGGTGCGCCTCGTCGCGGATCTGCTGGAGGAGGTAGATCGCCTCGGAGTCGCGGGGGATCCGGACCGGTGCGGCGCGGCCGGGCACGAAGACCTCCTCGAACTGCTTGGCGAGCGCGGCGAGCTGGAGACGTCCGCCCAAGCCGAGCTCCGCGACCACCTTCTCGCCGACGTGCAGCTGCCCCTTGCCCCCGTCGAGCAGGAGGAGCTGTGGCGGGTACGCAAAGCGCGCCCGGCGCCCGGTCGCGCTGTCGCGACCGCCGATGACCGCGGGCGGCTCATCCAGGGCGCCGGAGCCAGGGCCGTCGGGAAGCGGGCCGTCGGCGGCGAGATGGCGCAGGCGGCGGGTCAGCACCTCGCCCATCGCCGCGTAGTCGTCGTTGCCGGGAACCGAGCGCACCGCGAAGCGCCGATAGTCGCTGCGCTTGGGAAGGCCGTCCTCCATGACGACCATCGAGCCGACGTAGTCGCTGCCCTGGAGGTGGCTCATGTCGTAGCACTCGATGCGCAGCGGCGCCTCGGGGAGCCCGAGGTGGGTCTGCAGCTCCTCGAGCGCGCGCGCCCGGCTCGCGAGGTCGCTCGCGCGCCGCATGCGGTGTCGCTGCAGCTGCTCGGCCGCATTGCGCGCGGCGAGCTCGACGAGGCCGCGCTTTCGTCCCCGCAACGGCACCTTGATCTCGACCTTGGCGCCGCGCCGTTCGGCGAGCCACTGCTCGTAGGTCGTCGCCCCCTCGGGAAGCTCGGGCACGAGCACCTCGCGCGCGATACCGAGTGGCGTCTCGGCGTACTGCTGCTCGAGCGCGCGGCCGACGAGCTCGGCCGTGGTGAGCGGCTCGACCTTCTCGAGCACGAAGCCGCGCCGGCCGACGAGGCGCCCACGACGGACGTGGAGAACCTGAACGGCCGCGTCGAGCTCGCTCTCGGCCAGTGCCAGGACGTCGAGATCCTCCGTGCTCGAAACGACGACCTCCTGACGTTCGCTCGCGAGGCGGACCGCGGCCAGCCGGTCCCGGACGCGCGCCGCGCGTTCGAACTCAAGCGCGTCGGAGGCCTGTTGCATTTCGGCACAAAGACGCGCGAGCACGGGCGCGGTGTCGCCCTCGAGGAAGCCGGTCAGCTCGTCGACGTAGGCCGCGTACTCCGCGGCGCTCACCGCGCCGACGCAGGGTCCGCTGCAGCGCTCGATGTCGTAGAGCAGGCAAGGGCGGCCAAGGCGCTCGTGGCGGCGGAACTTCGCGTCGCTGCAGGTCCGCACGGGGAAGGAGCGCAACAGGAGATCGAGGGTCTCGCGGATCGCATACGCGTGGGCGTAGGGACCGAAGTAGCGCGTGCCCTTGCGCTTCGCGCCGCGCATGACCGTCGCGCGTGGCCAGGTCTCGTCCATGGTGAGCGCGAGGTAGGGGTAGCTCTTGTCGTCGACGAGGCGGATGTTGAAGCGCGGGCGGTGCGCCTTGATGAGGCTGTACTCGAGCATGATCGCCTCGACCTCGGTGCGGACCTGGATCCACTCGAGAGAGGTCGCCGCGGCGAGCATCTGGACAGTGCGCGGGTGCAGCTGGCGGGGATCCTGGAAGTAGCTGTTGAGCCGCTGGCGCAACGAGCGCGCCTTGCCCACGTAGACGACCCGGCCGGCCGCGTCCTTGAACTGGTAGGAGCCGGGGGCGTCGGGGATGTTCTCCGGCCGCTCGAGCACGCAAGAAGGCTACGTCCCCGCAAGCCGCGCCCGGTCGCCCGGAAACGCCGTGGGCGGCCGGCCAGAGAGCACCCCCGAGCTGGCGTGGGGACCTCACACGTAGCGGCACACGCCCGCCCCCCTCGAAGCGGTGTCAACTCCCACGCTACACTCGGCAGATTGGCGAGCGGGGCCTCCTCGCCCCCCGGTCGCTGGACGGGCCTGTCGGCAACGGGCTCCTCCGGCTTTGGAGACGGCGTTCGAGATGACATCTTCCGACGGCCCCGCAGGGACCACGACACGCCG